>NZ_DASPHO010000563.1:0-5997 GCF_035629615.1 Hyalangium sp.
AGACCCAGGTGACCACCGTCATCCCCTACTGGGAGCGGTTCCTCGCGCGCTTCCCCACGGTGGAGGCGCTGGCCGCGGCCCCATTGGACGATGTGCTCGCCGCGTGGCGGGGGCTCGGGTACTACTCGCGCGCGCGCAACCTGCACCGCGCCGCCCAGGAGGTGGTGGCGCGCTTCGGAGGCCGGCTCCCCTCCTCCGCGGAGGCGCTGCTCAGCCTGCCCGGCTTCGGCCGCTACACCGCAGGCGCCGTGGCCTCCATTGCCTTTGGCGAAGAGGCTCCGCTGGTGGATGGCAACGTGGCCCGCGTCCTCTCGCGCCTCTTCGAGGTGGAGGGGCCTCCGGGAGATCGGGCCCGCGAGGCCCGCCTGTGGGAGCTGGCCCGTGTGCTCGTGAAGGGCGAGCGGCCGGGGGATCTCAACCAGGCCCTCATGGAGCACGGCGCCACCGTGTGCCGGCCCGAGAGCCCGCTGTGCCTGCTGTGCCCCGTGCGTGGCGCGTGCCTGGCCCTCCAGCACGGCCGCGTGGATGAGCTTCCCCCTGCCAAGGTGCGCGCCACCCCCAAGCGCCTGACCCTGGCGCTGGCCGTGTGGACGCACAAGGACACGCTGCTCTTCGCCCGGCGCGCGGAGAAGGGCCTCTTCGGCGGCCTGTGGGAGCTCCCCGCCGCGGAGGTAGCGCCCGAGGCTCCGGACGCCGCGGCCGCCACGCGGCTCTCGGAGGCGTTGGGCGTGTCCGTCACCGCGAAGGCCGCGCTGGGGACGGTGCAACGTCAGCTCACCCACCGCGCCCTCACCCTGCGGCTGCTGCGCGTCTCCGGCCGGCAGCGCCCCTCGCGCGCGCCTGCCTTCCACGAGCTGCGCTGGTGCACGCCCGCGCAGGCCGAGGGGCTGGGCATGAGCACCGCCATGCAACGCGCGCTCGACGCGGCGCTCGACGCTGGGGTGCTCGACCGCTGAGGTGACCCTCTGAGTGTGGTGCGGTGAACAACCTCTGGAGTGTCGTGTTCAGCCCAGAACCCCTGGACTCAGGTCCGGTTCCCTGTACCCCAGGGTCTACCTCATGTTGCGCGGGCTGTTCCCCTCTCTCAGGAGTATCCATGGCCCGCAACCTCGCCAAATCCTCGAACACACCCGAGAAAGAGACCGGGAAGGTGCCCAGCACGCCCTCGAATGCACACGTGCGCAATGGTCCGACCCATGAGCAGATCGCCCGCCGCGCCTACGAGATCTTCCTGGCGCGCGGCGGCCAGCCCGGCAACCCCGAGCAGGACTGGCACCAGGCCGAGCGCGAGCTGCGGCTCGGCCGGCAGTAGCCGCCATCAGATGACGTAGAAGTCCGGGCCGCGCTCGGTGTCGAGCGTCTCGTGCAGGTGCCGCTGCGCGGCCCGCAACTCTCCCAGGATCCGCTCGGCGTCCTGCACCGAGCGCATGGCCAGGCCGCACGCGGGCGTCAGCATCACGTGGTCCAGCACCTGCGTGAAGCTGCGTCCCTTGGGCAGCGCCGCTCTGAGCGAGGCCTCCACCGAGTCCGTCAGCTCCGTTACGTCATAGGTGGACGTGAGATCGGTGGGGACGACGCCCAGGCTCAGCGTGGCGCCCGAAGCCAGGAAGCGGGCCACGGCGTCCGTCTCCTCCAGCATCGCATCCAGGGAGAGGCGTACGTCCAGCGACAGCACATCGGGCTGCACGTCCAACAGCGCGCCCCAGTCGGTGTTGCCGCAGCAATGGATGCCCACCAGGGCGCCCTCGCGCTGCAGCGCCAGCACGAGCAGCTTCAGCTCCTGCAGGGCCAGCAGGTGGCGCGGCTGGGAGCGCTGGAAGGCATACAGCCCTGGCTCATCCAGGAAGAAGAGCGGCGTGGTGCCCGTGCGGCGCATCGCCTTCACCATGGCCAGAGAGCGCGCCATCACCAGCTGGTACAGCGCCTTGTCCACCCCAGGCACCTCGAGCGTCGTCTTTCCGTCGCTCGTGCGCGCCACGGAGAGCACCGTGAAGGGGCCCGCGATCTGCGCCTTGGCAAGCCGCAGCTTCCGGTTCTCCACCTCCCAGAGGAAGGGCCGCCAGGCACGGCAGCCCTCCAGCGTGGGCTCGAAGGCCTCGAGCCGCCCGGAGGACAGCGCCTCTTGCAGCTGGGCCTCGAAGGCCGGCCGCCCCGCCTCCCACTTCGCGAGGTCCACCATGCACATCCCGTCCTCGTCGTAGCTCAGGCCCGGCAGCCCCTCGAGGGCCGCGGGGATCATGAACTCGGAGGGGTGGCGCTGGGGGAGCTGGGGAAGGAACGGGATGTCCATCGCCAGTGCGGCCTGGAGCCCGAGCTCTACCTGGGTGTGGGGCATGCTCCCGATGCCCGTGGAGGCGCAAGCAGGGAGGAGCTGAACGGCACGGCGAATGATCGGCGCGCTCATAGGTGGCCCACTCTACGTCACCGAGAAGTAGTGCGCCTGAGGATGATGGAAGACGACGGCGGACACGGACGCCTCCGGCTCCATCATGCAGCCGTCGGTGAGCTGGACGCCGATCTCCTCTGGACGCAGTGCGGCAAACAGCAGCTCCTGGTCCTCCAGTCGCGGGCACGCCGGGTAGCCGAACGAGTAGCGCTTGCCCTCGTACTCCGCGCGGAAGCGCTCCAGCATCGTCATGTCCGGCTTGTCCGGGAAGCCCCACATGCTGCGGATCTGCGTGTGCAGCAGCTCCGCGTAGCCCTCGGCCGTCTCCAGCGCCAGGGCCTGCACGGCGTGCATCTTGAGGAACTGGCCCTTGGCCTTGAACTCCTCGGAGAGCTCGCGGATGCCGTGGCCCGCCGTGGTGACGAACATGCACAGGTTGTCACGAGGCACCCCGCCCTCCAGTGGCAGCACGTAGTCCGCCAGGCACAGCCCCTCGTCCTTCTCCTGGCGCGGGAACTCGAAGAGGGCCTTCCGCTCGCCGGTGTGCCCGTCGAAGAGCAGCACGCGGTTGCCATCGCTGCCCGCCTTGAAGAACTGGAAGACGGAGCGCGCCTTCATGGCCCCGTCTCGCAGGAAGGACTTGATCTCCTCCACCGCCTCCTTGAGTTCCAGCGCCTTGCGGCCCTCCTCCGTCTTCGCCAGCTCCGCCTCGGCGGGCGTGCCCAGGGCGCGCGAGGCGCTGCGAAGGCCCAGGTGGCGCCCGTACAGCATCACCGGGTTGATGAACCTCCAGATGTGGTCCAGCGGCGTGTTGGTCAGCACGTGCCGCTCGTAGCCCGGCACGGCCGGCACCTGCTCCAGCACCCGCACCTCCTTGCTGCGAGTGGAGACGGCCACGGGGGCGGCGGACTTGGGGCGCTCTTTGACTTCCTGGGCCAGCTTCTGGCGCCGGACGACCAGATCCTCCTTGAGCTTCTGGTGGGCGGCCGGATCAACGATCTGCTTGGCCAGCTCCAGGCCGCTCATGGCGTCCTGCGCATAGGCCACGGTGCCCTGGTACGCGGGGGCGATCTGGCGATCCACGAAGTTGCGGCTGAGCGCCGCGCCGCCCACCAGGATGGGCAGGTCCACCCCCGCCCGCTTCAGATCCTCCGCGGTGGCCACCATCTGGTGCGCGCTCTTCACCAGCAGGCCAGACAGGCCGAGGATGTCCGGACTGTGCTCCTTGACGGCCTTCACGAGCTGCTCGGGCGGCACCTTGATGCCCAGGTTCACCACCTGGAAGCCGTTGTTGGCGAGGATGATCTCCACCAGGTTCTTCCCAATGTCGTGCACATCCCCCTTCACCGTGGCGAGGAGCACCTTGCCGCGCGAGGCCGCCTGGGCCTTGCTCATCCTCGGCTCCAGGTGCGTCACCGCCGCCTTCATGGACTCGGCGCTCTGGAGCACCTCCGCGACGATCAGCTCGTTGGCCCCGAAGAGCCGACCCACCTCGTCCATGCCCTTCATCAGCGGGCCGTTGATGATCTCCAGCGGCGCGTACTTCTCCAGCGCCAGGTCCAGATCCGCGAAGAGGCCGTCCCGCGTGCCCTCGACGATGTAGCGCTGCAGCCGCTCCTCCAGCGGCAGCGAGGAGGTGGCGGCCTTCAGGGGCTTGCGCTCGCGGAAGTGCGCCGCGAAGGGCGTCACCGGATCCGTGCCCCGGTTGTAGAGCAGATCCTCGGAGAGCTTGCGCTCCTCCTGCGGCAGGGACGGGTAGCGCTCCAGCTTCTCCGAGTTGACGAGCGCCATGTCCAGGCCCGCCTGCACGCAGTGGTACAGGAACACGGAGTTGAGCACCTCGCGGCCCGCGGTGGGCAGGCCGAAGGACACGTTGGAGATGCCCAGCACCGTCTTGCACTGCGGGAAGCGCTGCTTGATGAGGCGCACGCCCTCGATGGTCTCCACCCCGCTGCCCGTGTACTGCGCATCCCCCGAGGCACAGGGGAACACCAGCGGATCGAAGTAGAGATCTTCCGCCTTCATCCCGTACTTCTTCGTGAGCAGCTCGAAGGAGCGCTCGGCCACCTCCAGCTTGCGCTGGCGCGTGACGGCCATGCCCACCTCGTCGATGCAGCCCACCACCAGCGCCGCGCCGAACTGGCGCGCCAGCGGCACCACCTTCTCGAAGCGCTCCTCGCCGTCCTCCAGGTTGACCGAGTTGATGATGGCCTTGCCCTGGCTGTAGGTGAGCGCCATGGCGATGACGCGCTCGTCCGTGGAGTCGATCATCAGCGGCACGCGCACCTTCTTGACGACCACCTCCAGGAAGCGGCGCATGTCCTCCAGCTCTTCCCGATCCGGGTTGGCCAGACAGACGTCGATCACCTGGGCGCCGCGCTTCACCTGGGCGCGGGCGATCTCCGAGGCGTCATCGATCTGGCCTGCGACAATGAGCTCCTTGAACTTCTTGCTGCCGATGACGTTGGTGCGCTCGCCGACGATGATGGGGCGCTCGTCTTCCTTCACCTCCAGGTAGTCCACACCGGACAGCGTGGAGCGCGGGGGCGGGGTGTTGTTGCGCGGGGTGAGCCCCTTCACCGCATCGGCGATGGCGCGGATGTGGCCCATCTGCGTGCCACAACAGCCGCCCACCACGTTGAGCCAGCCGTGCTCGGCGAAGCGCCGCAGCGAGCGGGCCAGCATCTCCGGCGACTCCAGGTAGTGCCCGTTCTCGTCCGGCAGGCCCGCGTTGGGCACGCAGGACACCGGGAAGGGGCTCATGCCGGACAGCGAGCGGAGGTGGTCCGTCATGAACTCGGGGCCGGTGGCGCAGTTGAGGCCCAGGTAGAGCAGTTCCACATGCTCCAGGGACGCGGCGAGGCTCTCCACGGACTGGCCCGCCAGCATGGTGCCCATGGGCTCGATGGTGCCGGACACCGCCACCGGCAGCGCATAGCCCAGCTTGCGGAACGCGCGCTGGCAGCCCAGCAGCGCCGCCTTCACGTTGCGCGTGTCCTGGCACGTCTCCACCAGCAGGTAGTCCGAGCCGCCGATGGCGAGGCCCTCGGCCTGCGCCGCGAAGTTGTCCACCAGCTCCTCGAAGGTGATGCCACCCGTCACCGAGATTGCCTTCGTGGTGGGGCCGATGGAGCCCGCCACCCAGCGCATGCGGCCGTCCTTCGCCTCGGCGTCCGCAGCGGCCTTGCGCGCCACCCGGGAGGCGGCGGCGTTGATCTCCAGCGTCTTGTGCCCCAGGCCGAACTCAGCGAGCACCAGCGGCGTGCCGCCGAAGGTGTCCGTCTCGGTGACGTCCGCGCCCGCGGCGAAGTAGTCCGCGTGGATGCGCTCGATGACGTCCGGCCGGGTGAGGGCGAGGTGCTCGTTGCAGCCCTCGTACTCGGCGCCGCCGAAGTCGCCGGCCTTGAGGTTCTGCGCCTGGATGAGCGTGCCCATGGCACCGTCGAGCACCAGGATGCGCTCGCGCATCGCCATGCGGAGGGCCTCGACGCGGCGGCCGTTTTCACCAGAGGGTGGCGGCAAGGGGGCGGGCAGGTGGCTCATACGGGTTTGACTCCGGTGAGGAGGAAGACGCGGAACGGGCTGGCCCCGTCTCGCGCATGGGTCTCTCG
>NZ_DASPHO010000564.1:0-24164 GCF_035629615.1 Hyalangium sp.
CGCTCTCCACGTCGATGCGTCCCTTGTGCCGGCCGATGATGACGTAGCAGATGGACAGCCCCAGGCCCGTCCCCTGGCCTGCGGGCTTGGTGGTGAAGAAGGGCGTGAAGAGCTTCGCCAGCGTCTCCGAGCCCATCCCCCGTCCCGTGTCCGTGATCCGCACCACCGCCTCGCTCCCCTCCAGCCCGGAGGTGATGCGGATCTCCCCCCACTGCTCGATGGCTTGCGCGGCGTTCATCAGCAGGTTCGTGAAGACCTGGTTGAGCTGGGTGGGGAAGCAGCGCAGCAGCGGCAGCGAGGCCAGCTCCGTGCGCACCTCGCACTTGTGCTTGAACTCGTGGCGCAGCATGCGCAGCGTCGTCTGCAGCACCTGGTTGAGATCTGCCAGCTGCGGCGTCCCGGACTCCTCCCGCACGAAAGTCTTGAGGCTCTGGACGAACTCCCGGATGCGGCTGATCCCCTCCCGCGAGTCCCCCAGCAGCTCCTTCAGGTCCTGGAGGATCTCTTCCAGGCGCTCCTTCTCCCGCACCTCCCGCACCTGCTCCAACAGCCCCGCCACGGTCTCCGGTGGCGAGGAGCCCAGGCCCTGCTCCACCTGATGGTAGAGCCCGATCAGCTGGAGCAGGACGCGGATGTATTCGTCCAGCGTGGAGACATTGCTGGCGACATAGCTCACCGGGTTGTTGATCTCGTGGGCGATGCTGGCCGCCATCTGCCCCAGCGAGGCCAGCTTCTCGGCCTGGATGAGCTGGGCCTGGCGCGCCTCCAGCTCCCGCGTCACCAGGCGGACCCGCTCTTCCAGCTCCTCCTGCTGGCGGCGGCGCTGCTCCTCCAGCGCCTGCTCCGCCTCGCGCCGCCGCACCTCGCTGCGCCGGGCGTAGGTGATGATGCCGCAGGTGGTGAGCAGCGGCTTGAGGAACTCGATGTGGTCCTCCTCATACCCTCCGGGCCGGTTGGCGATCCCCACCATTCCCACCAGCTCTCCGTGGACGCTGAACGGGACCCCCAGGAAGACTCGCAGCGGGGGGTGGCCCGGCGGCACGCCGGCGGCGCTGGGGTGTGACGGAGCATCGTTGGTGAGAAGCGGCTGCCCCGAAGTCACAACCGCGCCGAAGAGCGTGTCCATGTTGCGGAACTCCAGTCCTTGCGAGGCGCTCGTGGCGTAGATCGCGCGCAGCTCGTCCGTCCAGGCGATGTTGGTCAGCGCGTAGCTGCGCAGATACGGCTGCCCTTCTGGTGAGCGGAGGATCTCCGCGATGAAGCCATACTCGCTCTGCGTCTCCTGGAGCATGAGCGTCAGCAGCCGCCCGAAGAGCGCGCGATGATCTCCCTGGGTGACGAGATCGACGTGCACCTGGGTGAGCGCATCCATCAGCCGACGGCTGGCCTCCAGACGCTCCTCCAGGCGCGTCCGCTCCGAGGGGACCATGGGCGGCGTGCCCGGAGACGCTGGCTCCTGCTCTGGATCTTGGGAGCCTGCTCCTGGGTGCCTCATCGACTTCCTCCATGGCTCAAGAATGGATCGGTTTCCCCCAGGACCATTTTGCTCGATTTTTTAACATCCCCCAACAATTCCGTCTGGGGCAGAATTCTTTGCAGCAGGATCAGCGCACCGTGTCCTGAACGGGCTCCGGGTCTGCCAGCTCCGGGGCCACGGGCAGCAGGACGCGCAACGTGGTGCCCACTCCCGGCGTGCTGCTCACGGTGAGTTCTCCGCCCAGCCCGCGGATGATGTCATGGCTGATGGACAGCCCCAGGCCCGTGCCTTCCCCCACCGGCTTGGTGGTGAAGAAGGGATCGAAGATGCGCTCGAGGTTCTCCGGGAGGATGCCGCAGCCGTTGTCCTGCACCTCCACCCGCACCATCGTGTCGCTGTGCAGCTGTGTCACCAGGCGCACCTCGCCCTCGCCTGCTGGGGGCAGGGCCTGCGCGGCGTTGACCAGCAGGTTGACGAACACCTGGGAGAGCTGCACTGGGTTGCCCAGGACCAGCGGCACCTCCCCGTAGACGCGTACCAGCTGCCCCCGGCCCCGCAGCCGCTCCGCCGTCAGCTGCGCCGCGCTGTCCAGCATCTCGTGCAGATCCATCGGCTGGGTGCTGATGGAGTCCCCCCGCGACATTGCCCCCAGGCTCTGGACGATGCCGCGCATCCGCTCGGCCCCGTCACGCGCGTCGGTGATCGCCTCCATCATCTCGCCCATGTCGGGCTGGTTCAGCTTCAGCCGGCGCAGCTCCTTCTCGATGTAGTGCAGGTTGCTCAGCACGAAGGCCAGCGGGTTGTTGATCTCGTGCGCCACCCCCGCCGCCAGCATCCCCACGGCCGCCATCCGCTCGTTGAGCCGCAGGCGCAGCTCGTTCTCGCGGTGCTCGGTGACGTCCCGCACGAGGATCGCCATGCAGTCGCCCACCGCGTTGAGCTGGCGGCGGAACCAGCGGCGGCCGCGCCCCGGCAGCTCCTGCTTCAGCTCCTCGTCGTGGGGCTTGCCCGTCCGCCAGACCTCCTGGCACAGCGGCAGCGGTGCGATGAAGGCCAGCAGGGGGAAGTCCGAGAGCAGGCGCCCCTCCACGGCGCGGGCCGCGCAGCCCAGCAGCGCCTCGGCGTGGGAGTTGAGCCGCATCAGCCGCAGCCCCTCGGGCTCCTCGCGGACGATGAAGAAGGCGTCGAAGCTGCTGGTCGACGCGGCCCGGAAGAGCACCTCGCTCTGGTTCCGGGCCGCCTCCGTGCGCCGGTGAGCCGATACATCCCGGCAGATGCCGTACAGTCCCATCACCTGGCCATCCGGCCCTCGTAGGATTCCCTTCGTGGAGAGCCACTCCCGCTGCACTCCGGCCATCCACTCGCTCATCTCCGCGCGCAAGGTGCGCCCGGCCAGCAGCGTCTGCCGATCGAACTCCAGCGTGTTCTGCACCTCCTCCGGGCTCATCAGCTCGAGATCCCTGCGGCCGAGGATCTTCTCGACGGGCAAGCCCAGGAACCGAGCGCCCGCACTGTTGATGTAGGTGTAGCGGCCTTGGAGATCCTTGGTGAAGACGGCGTCCGGCAGCTCCTCGGCCAGCGCCAGGAAGAGATCGCGGTAGGGCAGCTCCGAGGCTTGGGGAGGAGCAGGCTCGCGAGCGACTGCGGCCTCTGCCTGCCGTGGCTCGAGAGGGTGATCCGCCGCCGTTCCCTCCCGCCCGACGGGCATGCTCACATTGCTCATGGCGAGAGCTTTTAGGCATGCCCCGGGAAGTCGGGGAGTGCGGGATCTGCTCCACGCACGGGCTCCGTCCACCAGTCCACGGTGCAGTGATCGTTCGGTCCGGTCCAGGACGCGCCCATCACATCAGATCAGCGCAGAGGTGAGAGGCTAGAGCACTCGGCCGCGCAGCTCGGGGCTGGGGCGCTGGATGAGCTCCGTCGTCAGCAGCAGGTGCGGCTCCACCGCGGCCGCCGCCCCCTCGAGCGCGGCCTCTACCATGTGCAGCGCTCCTGCGAGCACGAAGACGCCCTTGCCGCCGATCCCTCGCGCGAGCTGGAGCCGCTCCAGCACGACGTCCGCGCGCTTGAGCGCCGTGTCCGCGCACAGCAGCGCGGCCGCCACCGTATGCGTCTCCACAATGCCCACGCTCTCACCGAACGTCCCGGGGAAGCGGCCTTGCAGCCCGTCCACCAGCCCGGAGGCCGCCATGGGCAGCAGCAGCTTGTCCAGCAGCGTGCGGCCCGCAACCTCGAGCCCGGCCTGGAAGGACTCCTGCACCTCGGCCACGCCGCCGGAGAAGAGCAGCAGGTACTTGCCCGGCGTCACCGCCTCCGCGAGCGACAGCGTCACCATCGCGCGCTTCACCACCGCGTCGGCCACGACGTAGCCGCGAGCGATGGAGTCCAGCTCCAGCAGCGCCAGCGCGGGGCCGGGCAGTGGCAGGGGCTCAGACAATGCGGAACGCGTCCTTGAGGGTACAGCGCCGCTCGCGGGTGAAGCTCAGCGCGGTGGTGAGCCCCTCGCCCGTGGGGGAGGCGATGGTGAAAGAGGTGTAGCCCTCGCCCGTCATCCCCAGGCCCGCGAAGGACGGCCCGTTCTTCACGAAGATGGAGGTGTTGATGACGCGCGCCATCGCGTTGAGGTGATCCAGGTTCGTCGAGTGCATCGTCGCCGTGTGCCCGAAGCCGTGCTCGGCCTGCACGGCCGCAGCGATGCAGTCCTCCACGTTGCGCAGCCGCGTGAAGCCGAGCACCGGCAGCAGCAGCTCCGCCTGGATGAAGGAGTGGCTGGCGTCCACCTCCGCGAACAGCAGGCGCGTGCCCTTCGGCACCCGGATGCCCGCCGCGTCTGCGATCTTCTCTGCGTCCTTGCCCACCCAGTCCTTCACCGGGTGCCCGTCATGCACCACCAGCTTCTCCAGCCGGTGGATGGCCGCGCCCGTGACTTCGAAGGCGCCCTGGCGCTCCATCTGCTGCTTGAGCTGGTCCGCGATGGAGGCGACGGCAAAGACTTCCTTCTCCACGATGCAGACGATGTTGTTGTCCAGGGACGCGCCGTCGACGATGTCCTTGGCCGCGCGATCCAGGTGCGCCGTCTCGTCCACCACCGCGGGCGGGTTGCCCGGGCCGGCCGCGATGGCCCGCTTGCCCGAGTTCATCGCCGCCCGCACCACCGCCGGCCCGCCCGTCACCACCAGCAGGCGCACGTTCTTGTGCTTCATCAGCGCCTGCGCCGAGTCGATCGTCGGCTCGGCCAGCGCGCACAGCAGGTTCTCCGGCCCGCCCGCGGAGACGATGGCCTCGTTGAGCAGGTGGATGTGGTGCGCGCTCACCCGCTTGGCGCTCGGGTGCACGTTGAAGACCACGGCGTTGCCACCGGCCACCATGCCGATGCCGTTGTTGATGATCGTCTCGGTGGGGTTGGTGGTGGGGGTGATGGAGCCGATGACGCCAAAGGGCGCCCGCTCCAGCAGCGCCAGCCCGTGATCGCCGGTGAAGGCCGCGGGCCGGAGGATCTCCGTGCCCGGCGTCTTGTTGGCGCACAGGAGGTTCTTCTTGATCTTGTCCTCCACGCGCCCCAGCCCCGTCTCCTGCACGGCCATCTCGGACAGCTCGCGGGCGGCGCGGCGGGTGGCCTCGCGCATGGCCTCGATGGCCCGATCCCTCACCTCCAGGGTCGTCTCGCCCCACTGCTCGAAGGCGGCGCGGGCCGCCTGGGTGGCGGAGTCCAGGTCGTCGAAGATGCCCTTGCGGCCCTTGTGGAAGGCGGGCGCCCGGGCAGGCACGGAGGGCCGGGCCTCGGGGGTGAGCGGGGTGGTGCCGTAGCGGCGCTCGCTGCCACGCCGGTCATCGGCATGGCCATGCGGCGGCTGCGCGGGGGCAGGGACTGGCTGAGGAAGATCCGACAGCTCCTTGGAGAGCTTGCGGACCACCTGATCGACGATCGAGTCGATCTGCTTCGCGTCGAAACTCATTCGGCGAGGCTCCTGGCGGGGCAGGGCGCCCGCCGCTTCACGTCACGAGGCCCGGGGCAGCGACGGAGGCAGCTCCGAACCCTCGTAGTAGATGCTGGCGGTCTGCTTGCCGTACACGACAAGGACCCGGTCACTCTGGGCGAGCAGATCGCTCGCTGTCTCAGTGACCTTGCGAACCAGCGAGTCAAACTGCGCCGGGTGTTTGGGGGCCCGGACTCTGACAACTGGCATGGGGGGATTCCTAGTCCTTCACGTACTTGAGCGTTCCGCCCACTTCCAGCTGATCGACGATGGCCATGACGGTGGCGTCGACGGGGCGGTCCTTCGTGACTTGGGTCTGCCGGGCGCTGGAGCCGGAGCAATAGAGCACCACCTCGCCCACGCCGGCTCCGACTGCGTCCACTGCGACCACGACGGGGCCGTTCACCTTGCCCTCCAGGTCCATGCCGCGCAGCACGAGCAGCTTCAAGCCCTCAAGCTCCTGCTCCTTGCGGGTGGAGACCACCGTCCCCATGACCTTGCCCATCAGCATGCGCGGCTCCTGGATGCCTCAGCCTGGCCCCCCCCGAGGGAGAGGGCTCCCGGCTCAGGTGTTCTCGATGCTGCCCTTGTCCTTGCGGCCCAGCGGAAGCACCAGGTCCAGGTTGCCGTGCGGGCGCGGGATGACGTGCACGGAGACCAGCTCGCCCACGCGCTCGGCGCCCCGGGCGCCCGCCTCGGTGGCCGCCTTCACCGCCGCCACGTCGCCGCGGATGATGGCCGTCACGTAGCCTCCGCCGATCTTCTCGTAGCCGACGAACTCCACCTTGGCCGCCTTCACCATCGCGTCCGCCGCTTCGACCATGCCAACGAAGCCCTTCGTTTCGATCAGCCCGAGTGCATCCGCCATCTGTTCGTTCCTCTCCGCTGTTGCGGTGAAACCACGTCACGCCGTGCCGTGAGAGCGCGGCCCGAAATTCACTTTTCCTTGAAGGCCGCCGGCTCCTTGCCGGTGATGCCCTTGAGCGCCGCCACCGCCGCCGCCGCCGCCGCGTCGATCTCTGCCTCGGAGCCCGACATGTAGAGCCGGCCGAACGCGCCGTACGGCGTCACGTCCACCAGCTTCACGTTGGCCGCCTTCTCCGCCTCGTTGGCCGCCAGCGCCGCGTAGGCCGCCGGCTCGCACTCCAGGATGAAGAGCGACTCGCCGGGCTCGATCAGGGAGCCGAAGCGGATCTTGTCGAGGATCATCGCGTGCATCGGCTCGATGGCGCGGATGATGGTGTTGGACACGAGCTTCGGCTTGATCCGGTCCTCCTCCTTGGCCTCGAGGAACTTGAGGATGGAGTCGCCGGCGCTGCGTACCTCGCCCTTGTCCTCGTGGTGCACCTCGAGCATGCCGTAGGCGCGCTCCACCACCAGCGTGGCCGGGAACACCCGTGTGCCCTTCAGCGCGGTGTCGATGAGCCCGTGGATGGCCATGCCTGGCGCAATCTCCACGAAGAGCGAGGCCACGTAGGGCACAGGGAAGTAGCCACGGCACGTGGTGCAGATATGCGCGGCAAGCTGCGGCTGCAGTGAGTCGAGGAAAACGAACGCCCGAAGCGACGTGGCCAAAAGCACCCTCTCGGTACAGCCGGTGGACAGTCCCTGCTATAGCGAACCGAACACTTCGTTGACAAGCGCCGTCTGGAGTGGCGGTAAAGATGGCATGTCCCGCCAACTGCTCCTGTTTTCCCTCGTGTTCGGGCTCTCCTCGGCTGCCGTGGCCCAGACGGACCCTCTCGACCCCCCCGCCCGGCGCTCTGGGCAGACGCCCGTCTGGCTGCCCCGAGGCGCCTTCCTGGGCACCTATTTCCGCAATGGGTCCGTGACACCCCAGGCCCGGCTCCAGTGGCAGCTGACGTTCTTCGAGAAGCGCAAGGATGCGCTCGTCGTGCTGCTGGAAGGCGGGGGGGGGTGGGCGGCGGGGCTGCCGGAGACGGCGCTCGAAGGGTATGACGCGCCCATGCACTCCTTCTATCAGCACACCGTGATGGCGGGGGTGGGGTACCGCTACCAGGACCCGGAGGGCTTGCACTGGGGGTTCCAGGTGACGGGAGGACCTGTCTGGTATGGTGCCCACTTCAGGGATCTGCCGGCCGAGCGCCTCTCGGCAGGGCTGATGGAGGGGCGGATTCATGTGGGCTACCGGGTGGGACCGGTGGTCCTTGGGGTGAGTGGCGGGTACGGCGAGCCCTTCAGCTACCGGCGGCGGAGTGTGGCACGCCAGTTTCTGGGGGGAGCGCTGTTCGGGTTCTTTGCGGACTGGAGATGACCTGGCACGTCGCCGGTCCTTGCCAGTCCTTCGCTCGGCTGCGTAACGTGCGGAGTCATCCCTCGGAGTCACGGGAGTGTCGCAGTGGCATTGACCACAGAAGCCTTTGGTTTGACCGACGTTGGCCGGAAGCGTCAGCACAATGAAGACGCAATGCTGGTGGAGCCGCAGCTGGGGCTCTACATCGTCGCTGACGGCATGGGGGGTCACGCCGCGGGCGAGGTGGCCAGTGCGCGGGCGACCGAGGTCGTCAAGCAGCACATCTCCGCGAACAAGCACCTGCTGAAGGATCTGGCCTCCAACCCTTCGCAGGACAGCCGCGCGGCGGCGGCGGCGCTCGTCGAGGTGGCCATCCAGCGCGCGTGCGCGGACATCTACAAGATGGCCCTGGCGGACGCGGCCAAGCGCGGCATGGGCACCACGTTCGTGTGCCTGGCGCTCAGCGGGAACAAGGGTGTCATAGGCCACGTGGGCGACTCGCGCGTGTACCTGGTGCGCCACGGCCAGTGCCACCGGCTCACCGAGGATCACACCCTGGTGGCCGCGCAGCTGAAGGCCGGCACCATCACCAAGGAGCAGGCGGCCAGCTCGCAGTACCGCAACGTCATCACCCGCGCGGTGGGTATCCAGGAGTCCGTGCAGGTGGACACCCTCATCGTCGACCTGATGCCGGGCGACGTGTTCATCCTCTGCTCGGATGGCCTCCACGGCTACATCGAGGACGAGGAGATGCTGCCGCTGGTGAGCACGGTGGCGACGGGGGATCTGCCCAAGAAGCTGATCGACACGGCCAACGAGCGCGGCGGCAAGGACAACATCACCGCGGTCGTGGTGAAGATGGCCGGCGACGGTGCGGTGGCCAACGAGGAGACGAGCGAGGCGCAGTCGCGCATGGAGGCGCTGCGGAAGATCCCGCTCTTCCGCCACCTCACGTACAAGGAGCAGACGGCGGTGCTGTCCATCGCCACCACGCGCACGTTCCCCGCGGGGCGGGAGATCGTCGTGGAGGGGCAGCCGGGCGAGGAGCTGTTCGTCGTCATCCGCGGCCGCGTGGTGATCGAGAAGAACGGCGTGGAGATCGCGGAGCTGCGCGCCGGTGGGCACTTTGGCGAGATGGGGCTCATCGATAATGCGCCGCGCTCGGCCACGGTGCGCGCCACCGAGCCCACGCGGACGATGGTCATCTCCCGGCCGGACCTCATGAGCCTGATGAAGCGCGAGTCCATCCTCGCGGTGAAGATGCTCTGGAGCTTCGTGCAGGTGCTGTCGGACCGGCTGCGCGCGACGAACTCGGAGCTGAGCGAGGCGCGCCAGGAGCTGGCGGTGGCTCAGTCCGTCCAGCCCTTCGCCGAGGAGTGAAGAGGGCAGGGGGCGCGGAGCACCTGGGCCGCGCCCCGCGGAGATGGCACGGAGTCACCTGACTGATGTCCCGAGCCTGGGAGTCCGCATGAACCGCTTCAGCCTCCTTCTGGGCAGCGCGCTCCTGGCGTGCGCCTGCGTGATCGTCCAGCCCCCTCCTCCCGAGGAGCCGCGCCAGGCTTCCCCGCAGCCCGCTGCTGCTCCCTCCTCCCAGGCGGCAGCTCCGGCGCCTGTGGCCTCTGCCCTTGCTGCCCCCAGCTCCCCGGCGCCGCAGCCGGAGCCTGTCTCCGCGGCCCCCGTCTTCCACGCGTCACCGCCAGCGCCGGCCGGCTCAGCCGCCTCCTTCTTCTGTGACGGGTTCGAGATTGAGCAGGGCGTGGTGCCTCCCAGAGAGTGCCAGCTCTGGCCCACCACCTCACCTGGCGCCGTCCCCGGGATGGAGGTGTTGCCGGAGCCCGTTCAGGCGTGCGTGCTCACGAACCTCCCCGGGATGACCCAGGACACCCAGCCTGGCTGGTGCCAGACGTGGGCGGCGCGCGTGCTCCAGGATCGGCTCCAGCAGCTCGGCTGGATCGACGCGCAGGTGGCGCCCGGAGAGAACAAGGGCTCCGGGGCGCGGCCGCCTCGGGTCTGGGTGACGGTCCAGCTCGGTGAGCGCTACCAGATCGGCACCATCGACGCGCAGCTCCTCGGGCCCTCTCCCTGGACCCACCTCAAGATCATTGAGGAGGCACGGAGGGCCATCCCCGCGGGCGCTGCCTGGTACACCCGGAGCAGCATGGAGGCCATGCATGACCGCCTCGTCCAGACGAAGGCCTTCCTGACGGTGGCGGTCCAGGGAGGAGTTCCCGACCGTGAGCGCAAGGTGGTGCCTCTCTCGATCGAGGTGTCCACGGATTCGCTCAAGCGGAAGCAGGCGCCGTACTGTGCGGAGCAGCTCATCCGCTGTCCTTACGGGGAGTCATGCCAGATCGACCGCGAGCGGCGCTGCCGGATCTGCCACTGCACGAGCTGGTTCAAGTATGGATCGTGAGTCGTAGCGAGGGGGCGCAGGTGGGTCCTTCCGCTACTGGCGCCCATCGCTCCCTACGCATGGAGTAGGTGAGCGCAGAGCGCCTTGCCGTCGGTTTTCGTGCAACCGCCGAGGGGCTATCGCCACTGGGTATCACCTGGAAGACGGCTGCACGCGTTCTTCGCGTGAACCCGATTCCGGTCGCACGCCTCGTGAGCATCCCTGTGAGCCCAGGACAACGGGCGGGTGCTGGCATGGTCGGATTTCGTGGTGCGTGGGTGGTGCTGGTGTGCGTGGGCGTACTCGGGGGGAGGCCGGTCTGGGCGCAGGCTCCTGGTGAAGAGGCTTCCTCCGACGAGGTGCTCTCAGAGGAGCAGCTCGAGCAGCTGCTGGACTCTCCCGCCGAACAGCCTTCCGGCGCCGAGCTCACGGAGGCCACCTTCGGGCTGGAGCAGCTTGCGTCGTACTTCGCCGCGGGGCCGCTGGCCCGAGCGCGGGCAGAGTACGATCGAGGCCGCTACCGTCGCGCGCGTGCGCTCCTCTCCGAGCAGGAGGCCACGCTCCCCGTCCGGTTCCTGATGGCGCAGAGCGCGCTCAACATGCGGGACTTCGCCACCGCGGCCGAGGAATTCGCGGCGCTGGCCGAGGAGTACGTGCCCCTGCGCGATCACTGCAGGATGCGCGCGGCCCAGGCCACCGAGCAGCTGCGCCGGCTGGAGACAGCGGCCAGCCATTATCGAGCGGTCGACGCGGGCTCCCCGCTCTACCCGGAGGCGCGCTTCAAGCTGGCGCGGGTGCTCGAGCGCCGTCGCGACATCCACGGGGCGCTGGGCGCGCTGGCGGAGCTCATCGAGAGCCGCAAGGCCCGCGGGCCGGACTCGATCCGGATGCAGGCGCTGCTGGCGACCTGTGACCTGGCGCGCAAGCAGGGCCAGTACAACGTGGAGCACAAGGCGCTGCTCGAGGTGTGGGCCACCAGTCCCCTGTCGAGGGAGGCGGAGCGCGCCCGGCGGCGGCTGGCGGGTCTGCCGCTGCCCATCAAGTGGAGGGTTCGCCGGGCTGATGCGCTCGTGGATCTGCACCGCAACTCCGCCGCGATGGAGCTGCTGGATGGAGTGCTGCCTCACGTGAACCTGCCTGACCCGCTGTCCTGCAATGCGCGCCTCATCTATGGCGAGGCCCTGCGCAAGGAGCGGCAGCATCGCAAGGCCATCCAGGTGCTCACGCCGGTGGTGCAGCAGTGCCACCTGCCGGAGGTCCGGCCCCAGGCGCTCTACCTGCTGGGCTACTCGCAGTCGGTGGTGGACAAGCAGGCCGCCATCACTACCTATGACACGCTCGCACGGGACTATCCCGAGCACGGCTATGCGGACGACGCCCTCTTCTTCGAGGGCTGGCTGCTCCAGCGCACGGGGCAGCTGGACACCGCCATGGCCCGGTACGAGGAGCTAGCCCAGCGCTACCCCGCGGGCAACTTTGCGTCCGAGGCGCTCTTCCGCGCGTTCTGGCTCCACCAGCGCCGTGGAGAGCGTGCGGCCGCACTGGCTGCGCTCCAGGCTGTGGAGCAGCTGCCACAGGCTGCTCGGACGGATGAGGCGCTCTGGCGGGCGCGGTACTGGCACGCGCGGGTGATGGAGACTCAGAACGAGGTGCCGGCGGCACTCGCCGGGTACGAGCGCATCGCCACCGATCGCCCCGCCACCTGGTACGGGATGCTGGCCCGCTCGCGCCTTGCGCTGCTGGCACCTGGGCGCCTGGTCCGAGCGACGCCGGTCTCCGTGGCGTCCGTGCAGCCCGTGACTACGGCTGTCGCGGAGCCAGCTGCGGAGCCGGGGGTGGTCTGGCCGCTGCCGCTGGGCGGGCTCGCCCAGGATCCGCGCTTTGCTGCGGGCGTGGAGCTGATGCGGCTGGGTATGCCGGGTGCGGTGCATGAGCTGCTCGCGGTGGACCCGCGGGCGCTGTCGGAGGGACCGGCGCGGCTGCTCTTCCAGATCCTCCAGCGCACCGGGCGAGGTTGGGCGGCGCGGAAGGTGGCCCGCTCCACGCTGCGCGAGGAGGTGCGTGGCCCGCTGAGCTCCCAGTCCCGGCCGATCTGGGAGGCCACCTGGCCGCTCGCGTACCGCACGATCATCGAGCGTCAGGCGAAGACGAACCGGCTGGATCCGGATCTGCTGCAGGGCCTCATCCGGGAGGAGAGCCGCTTCAATCCTCGCGCGCGTTCCTCCACTGGGGCGCTCGGGCTGACCCAGCTCATGCCGGCGACGGCGCGCCAGGTCGCGGCCTCGCTCAAGCTCTCGGCGGTGGGAGAGCAGACGCTGCTGCAGCCGGCCGACAACGTCCGCTTGGGCGCGGCGTACCTCGGCCAGCTCCTCAAGCACTTCGGTGGGAACGCCGCCTTCGCGGTGGCCGCCTACAACGCGGGGCCCTCGGCGGTGGAGCGCTGGCAGAAGGCCCTACCGCAGGCTGACATCGACGAGTGGGTGGAGCACATCACCTTCGACGAGACGCGCGAGTACGTGAAGAACGTGCTCGGCAGCTACAACGCCTACAAGCTGCTCTACGCGTCCCAGTCGCCGCTGCTGCAGATCTCCTCGGCGAGCGCCGCCAAGGAGAAGGGGTTGGCGGTGCGGGAGCCCGAGGCTCGTGCCGTGTCGGCGCAACCTCGGCGGTGAGCATCGAGCAGAGGGGCAGAGCCGACTGCACCGGCCGCGAGCTCATCCTGCAGACTCAGCGCTCCGAGTCTCAGGGTGAGCTGCCGGCGGCGCATGGCTCGAACCTGTCAGCTTGTATGACAGGTTTGGACGGACAGCGTCCGGCGGCTCGGAGCATGGCCAGATCGAACGCGTTGCGCTTCTCGGAGCGATGGATGCCGAGCAGGGCGAGGTGTCCTCGGTGCTCAAGGGTGATGCTCGGGTCGGAGGAGGGCATCCCAAGCCCTGTGCTCGGCTGAGCGCCGAATCGCGAAGACGTAGGAACTCCAGTTGCTCCTGGAGGTGCACGTCTGTACAGTGTCCAGCCCCATGAAGGCTGAGAAGGAAGAAGGGGCTTTCGCGGGGGCCCGACGCATCCCGTGGGCCGGACCGCGCGGGCTCGACGCCGTGCTCCAAGGGTGGCACACCGACCGGCAGCTCTGGCCGGGCTTCGTCCTCGATGAGGTGACCCCGGCCCGGGAGGGCATCTACGCTTCGCTCCCAGACGATGTGGCGCCTGCGGTGCGCGAGGCCCTCCAGCGTCGCGGCATCGAGCGGCTCTTCTCCCACCAGGCCGAAGCCTTCCAGCTGGCGCGCTCCGGGAAGAACCTGGTCATCGCCACGCCCACCGCTTCGGGCAAGAGCCTCTGCTACAACCTGCCGCTCCTGGAGCGCTTCGCCCGCGTGCCCCAGGCGCGCGCCCTCTATCTGTTCCCCACCAAGGCACTCTCCCGCGATCAAGAGGAGTCCCTGCGCGTGCTGCTGCGCGAGGCCGGGCTGGATCACGGCGCCATCACCTTCGATGGAGACACGCCGGGCGACGCGCGCCGGGCGGCCCGCGAGCGCAGCGGCGTCCTGCTCACCAACCCGGACATGCTGCACACCGGCATCCTCCCGCACCACGCGAACTGGGCGCGCCTCTTCTCCAACCTGCACTACGTCGTCATCGACGAGCTGCACACGTACCGGGGCGTCTTCGGCTCGCACCTGGCCAACGTGCTGCGACGGCTCCAGCGAGTGGCGCAGTTCCATGGCTCGTCGCCTGTCTTCGTCTTCGCCTCGGCCACCATCGGCAACCCGAAGGCGCACGCGGAGCGGATGCTCGGGCGGCCGGTGGAGCTCGTCTCCGAGAGCGGCGCGCCCACCGGCGAGCGCCGGGTCATGGTCTACAACCCGCCCGTGGTGAACGCGGAGCTGGGCATCCGCGCCAGCTACCTCAAGAGCGCCGTGCGGCTGGTGGCGGATCTGGTGCGCTCCAACGTCTCCACGCTGCTGTTCGGCCAGTCGCGCAACGCGGTGGAGGTGATGCTCAAGTACCTCCGGGATCGGTTCATCGAGGAGAAGCTGGACCCGGCGCTCATCCAGGGCTACCGCGGCGGCTATCTCCCAGGCACCCGCCGAGCCACCGAGGCCGCCCTGCGCGCTGGCGAGGTGCGCTGCGTGGTGGCCACCAATGCGCTGGAGCTGGGCATCGACATCGGCTCGCTGGACGCAGTGGTATGCGCCGGCTACCCGGGCTCGGTGGCCGCGCTCATGCAGCGCTTCGGGCGGGCCGGGCGTCGCGGCGCGGGCAGCCTCGCGCTCCTCGTCACCTCCAGCGCACCGCTGGACCAGTACCTGGCGGCCGATCCGCGCCACCTCATCGGCGCTCCCGTGGAGCACGCGCGCATCGATCCGGACAACGTGGAGATCCTCGTCCAGCACCTCAAGTGCGCTGCCTTCGAGCTCCCCTTCGAGGAGGGGGATGGCTTCGGGGACGTGCCGCCCGAGGCCACCACGGATGCGCTCGGGTTCCTCACGCAGCACCAGGTCGTGCACCCCTCACCGAGCGCCGACGGCCGCCGCGTGTTCCACTGGTCCGCGGACGCGTACCCCGCCAACCACGTCTCCCTGCGCAGCGTGGGCTGGGACAACGTCGTCATCATCGAGCTGGGCTCGGACCGGACGTTGGCGGAGATGGACTTCCGCTCCGCGCACACCATGCTGCACGAGCAGGCCATCTACCAGCACGAGGGCGAGCAGTATCAGGTCGAGAAGTTCGACTACGAGAACCACAAGGCCTACGTGCGCAAGGTGGCGCCGGACTACTTCACCGACGCGATGACCTACGTCCGGGTGAACGTCATCCAGAGCGATCAGGAGGCCCCCATGGGCCCGGATCTCCGCGCGGGGTTCGGCGAGGTGAGCGTCATCGAGAAGGTGGTGGGCTACAAGAAGATCAAGTTCCACACCCACGAGAACGTCGGCTACGGCGACGTGAACCTGCCGGAGATGCAGATGCACACCACCTCGCTCTGGCTCACCGTGCCGGAGGCGGTGGTGCGCTCCATGAACGCGCCTCGGCCCGCGGTCATCGACTCGCTGCGCGGGATCGCCAACGCGCTGCGGATCGTGGCCTGCATCGGGCTGATGATCGATCCGCGCGATCTGGGCAGGACGCTCGGGAGCAAGGACGACGCGGATGGGCCGCCTCGCAAGGATGGAGCAGTGGGGTTCGACCCGACGATCTTCCTCTACGACAACGTGCCTGGGGGAGTGGGGCTGGCCGCACGCCTCTTCGATCAGCGACAGGAGCTGCTCTGGCGCGCGCATCGGCTCCTGGACTCGTGCCCCTGTGAGGATGGGTGTCCTGCCTGCATCGGCCCGGCCGCGGGCACGGTACCCGGAGGCGCGCGGGCGGAGCCTCATCCTCGCAAGCAGCTCGGGCTGGAGATCCTCTCGGCGCTGGGCTCGAGGACGCAGTAGGCGAGGTGGCCGGTGGACCTGAAGCGCAAGCTGTCACGGCTCTCGAGCATCGGCCCTGGCGGCAAGCCGGTGGCCACGACAGCTCCTGCTTCCCCTGAGCCAGAGTCGCTCCCGGCCCCTCCGTCGTCCCCTGAGCCGGAGGCCCGGAAGGCACAGGATCCTCGCATCCAGGCGCTGCGCCAGATGCTCGGGAGCTGGGCCGAGCGCCAGAACACCGCCTCGGGCCGTCGAGCTGCTTCGGCTCCGCCGCCCCCAGGCCCGCTGCCCGCCGAGCCTCGGATGACACCTCACGGGCTGGTCCACATCGCCGAGCGCCTGCTGCTCCCGGAGCATCACCACGGCTCGGCCCCCCTGGTGGGCGCGTGGGACGTGGAGGCGGCGCTGGTCGCCAGCCTCGCGCTGGATCCGCGGCTGGCGGGCGTGGACTTCCGGCGGGTGCTCTACCTGGACACGGAGACGACCGGGCTCGCGGGAGGCACCGGCACCGTGCCCTTCCTGGTGGGGATGGCGTGGTTCGAGGAACGCTCACTCCGGGTGCAGCAGCTCTTCCTGCGCCGGCTGGGCGAGGAGGGCCCCCTCTTGCGCGTGCTGGCCGAGCGCATGGCGGAGTCCTCCTGCCTGGTGACCTTCAACGGGAAGAGCTTCGACTGGCCGCTCCTGCGCACACGCTTCGTGCTCAACCGCTTGCCCGTCCCCACGGAGCTGCCGCACCTGGACTTGCTGCACTGCTCGCGCCGGGTCTTCAAGCACCGTGGCTCCGGGACACGCCTGGTGCAGCTGGAGGAGCATGTCCTGGGGCACCGCCGCGTCGGCGACGTGGACGGGGCGTTGATCCCGGACCTCTACTTCCGCTTCCTGCGTGGCGGGAGCAGCGCGGCCCTCACCCCGGTGCTGGAGCACAACGCGAACGATCTCCTGCTCCTGGCGGCGCTGCTGGGCGAGCTGGTGCGGCGCTTCCGGACAAGCCGGGCCGAGGAGGAGGATCCACGCGATCTGCTGGGCTTCGCGGGCGTGGCCATGCGGGCAGGGGACTACGCGCGGGCGCAGACCTTCGCCCAGGCCGCGGCGCGGGGCGGGGGCACCGTCAGCGTCGAGGCGCTCACGCTGGCTTCGCAGCTGTCACGCCGGGCCGGAGACTCCGGGGCCGCGGCGGCCCTGCTGCAGCAGGCGCTCACGTCCGCGAGGGGCACCCAGGCGGCGCCCCTCCACCTGTCGCTCGCCAAGCTGTACGAGCACGCCCTCAAGGATCCCGAGCGGGCCCTGCACCACGCACGCCTCACCACCACGGCCGAGTCCCCCGAGGAGCAGCGCCACCGCATCTCCCGCCTCGAGCGCAAGCTCACCCGCGGGGCGCGAGGGCCCGCGCAGGCCCTCGGCGCCCCGCTGACTCGGGCCGGGCTATAGGCGGGCCTGCTCCCAGCCGCGCACGTCCCAGGACTCGCGCAGCGCGGTCGGGAGGCGGAAGGGCACCCGCGCCGGCCCGCGGTTCACCCAGAAGAGTCCCTCCACCAGCTTTCGGCCGAACAGCCCGACGAGCTGTGCCGCCTGCGGCCCTTGAAGAGACACCACCCCATCGCTCACCCAGCCGAGCACCCGCAGCGGCCCCACGAGCAGGCGCGTCCAGTTCGAGGGCGGCACGGCGAGCAGGTTCGCGGTGGCGTCTCCCATCAGGTGGCGCATGAGCGTGGATGGCAGGCCATCGAAGAGGTTCCCGGGCGCGATGTGCTCCATCAGCTTCAAGAGCGCCTGCGTCAGTGCCTGCCCCTCGGGCGTGGCCCCGGAGGTCCGCTGCTGAATAAGGCCCTCGAGGCGGATGGCATCCTCCAGCCTCTCCGGGAGCAGGTGCTCGCGGATGCCCATCACGTACCCCACCACCCGCCAGGTGTGGTAGTAGGCCCGGCGCTCGGTGTCCGAGAGCATGCAGCCCATCCGCTCCAGCGAGCGCAGCACGACGGTGGAGAAGGTGAGCAGCGTCCCCGCCATGTCCTCCTGGTTGATGGGCTGGTTCCACGCGGGATCCCACCGGCCGCTCTGACGGATCAGGTAGCGCACGGCCGCATGCATCAGGCGCACCTTCTGGGCCGAGCGCAGGCCCCGGCCGCCCATCCCCAGCCCTCCGGGAGCCATGACGTCGACGATCATCTGCCCCGTCTCGACGATCCGGCGGTGCGGGTCCGTCTCCATGCGCGCCGTGAGGTGCAGCACCTGGACACCCTTCGCGGCGCTGTAGCAGGAGGGCAGTGACGCGCAGAAGAGCGCGGTGATGATGTGAGGACCGTAGCGCCCGAAGACCTGCTCGCCCTGGCGGAGGAGGTTCGCGTTCGTCCAGGAGGGCAGCTGGCCGCTCTGCTCGAAGTAGCCTCGGAGCGGCGGCGCGAGCATCTCCAGCGAGACGTTCTCATTGACTACCAGCTGCTTCATCAGCGCGTTGGCGGCCTGGACCTTCTCACGTTGGAAGAGGTTGCGAACGGCTTCGTCCGCGGGTGGATCACACTGCTCGCGCATCGAATCCAAGAACTCATGCGTCCAGCTTGCTTCTTTCATCGCGGCCCCCCGGTCGCGCATCCTCTGAAATTAGAGGAAGGTCGGATTAATGTGGCATGTGCCCGGGAGTCTGCCGACCCGGTGTGGGGTATGAGCGTGCGGCAATCGACGGATGGGTCGGCGACGGACGGCGCGCCGGAGCTCTGCAGCGTCTACGGGTGAGCAGATGGGCTCAGTCGCGGCAGTGCACCTTGCCGTACAAGGATCGTCCAGGGGGGAACGAGCGGGGAATTTCCAGAAAAGAAGGGCGGTTCGCGGGCATGCCGCGGATTAAGTTCCGGCCTGGCTTCCGATGCGCAAATGGTTCGTCATAGGGGCGGCGTCAGTCCTGTTGGGGGTCGGCGCGGCCGTGTTCTGGCTCCAGCCAGAGTCTGATCCAGCCACCCACACTTCGACTCCGGAGACTGCCGCGGCGCGTCCCCTGCCTGCGTTCCAGGAGGTGGAGGTGTCCTCGGGGGCTGCCGAGGGGTTGAGCCTGACGGGCCGGGTGCTGGAGCCCTCCGGGCGTCCCATCGCTGGCGCGGAGGTGTTCCTCTCGGCGAGCGCGCAGAAGACGATCACCTCCGTGCGGTGCGAGGAGTGCTCCCAGCCGCTGCTGTCCTGCACGGCGCGCGAGAGCGGCATCCAGGCGCTGGCCTTCTTCGAGCACGAGCACGGCTTCCTCGCGCCTCGGGCCGCCGCACGCACGGACGCGCAGGGGAAGTTCCGCTTCGAGCACCTGGCAGGCGTCTCCTTCTCCGTCTGGGCGAAGGCGACGGGCTTTGGCGTGGCGATGCGGGAGCGCGCAGCCCCGGGTGAGCCGGTGGATCTGTACCTGCCGGTGCTGCGCAGCATCACCGGGCTGGTGGTGGATGACGCAGGGCAGCCGGTGCCAGGAGCACACGTCTACGCGGTGTCCCGCCGCACGGCGCTGCCGGATGAGGCCGTGTCGGAAGGGGATGGCCGCTTCACGCTGGACGGGCTGGGCGAGGGTCCGTTCTACATCGTCTCCAGCGCGGAGGGCTTCATGCCCTCGGTGGAGCCCCAGGTGGAGGCGGGCCCCCAGCCGGTGCGCATTCAGCTGACGCCTGCGCGGACGCTGGAGGTCCGGGTGGTGCACAACCAGGCGCCCGTGGCGGCCACCGTCCGGCTGAAGTCGGATCACCTGTCGCGCGAGCTGCGGACGAAGGGAGAGCCGGCGCGGTTCACCGGGCTCTACCCGGACCAGCTGGTCATCACGGCCGAGTCCGGGAGCTTGGGCTCGGCGCCACGCACCATCACCCTGGAGGAGCGCCTCACCCTGGTGACGGTGGAGCTGGAGGAGGCGGGCAAGCTGCTCGTCACGGTGGTGGACGACGCGGGCCAGCCCGTGCCCCAGCCCGAGGTGACGCTGCGCACCGCCATGGGAGAGGTGGTCCACAAGGTGAAGGCCTCCACGGGGGCGCTCGTCGAGCTGGGCCCGCTGGGGGTGGGAGACTACGTGGTGCAGGGTCAAGCCGAGGGGTTCCGGGATGTGGAGCTCCCCGCGCGCGTGAAGGCGGGAGACACGCCGCTCGAGCTGGAGATGACGCGCGCGACGCTCATCTCGGGTCAGGTCATCGACGAGTACGGGCGCCCCGCACCCAATGTCTCCGTGCTGGTCCAGCCCATTGGCGACGCCGTGCTCGCGGATGCGGATGGCCACTTCACGGCCCAGGTGCCCACGCCGGGCCTCTACGAGCTGCACGCGCACCACTCCGAGTGGGGGGGCGGCAAGGTGAAGGTGACGGCGCCCGCGTCCGGGGTGCGGCTGGAGCTGGAGCCGGGCGCGGCCGTCGAGGTGACGGTGACGTCCGAGGGCCGGCGGGTAGAGGGAGCGGACGTCATCCTCTGGGTGGAGCACCAGGGCATCTTCCGCAGCGATCGGCCCTCGGGGCCGGACGGGGTGGTGCCCATGCGCGGCCTGCCGGCGGGCAGCTACTGGATGGTGGCTTCGCACTCGGACTACCTGGCTTCGGAGCGCCAGCAGGTGAGGGTGGAGGAGGCCCAGGTCCTGAAGGTGACTGCCGAGCTCAAGCCCGGCGCCACCCTCCGGGGAGAGGTGATGGACGAGCAGGGAGCGCCCGTGGCGGGGGCCACCCTGGCGGTGATGCCTCGCGGCGCCGAGCCGGTGGCGAGCGATGCGCGCGGGCGCTTCGAGATCCGCGCGCTGCGGCCGGAGCGCACCTACCGCGTGGAGGGGCGCCACCCGGGGTACGACCAGGTGGAGCGGGCCGAGGGCACTCCGGGAGGCCCGCCCGTCAAGGTCGTGCTCAAGCGCCGCCCGATGTTCCGGGGCCGCGTGGTGGCCGAGGACGGGGCGCCCGTGCAGCGCTTCCGGCTGGACGAGCATGACGTCTCCTCACCGGATGGGCGCTTCGAGGTCTCCCTGCCGGTGGCAGGGGATCGCGTCATCATCTCCGTGGACGCGGCGGGCTTCGAGCCGCTGATGGTGGATCGGCCCGTGGCGCCGGATCTGGGCGATCTGGTGCTGCAGCGGGCCCCCACGCTCACCGGGCTGGTGCGCGACGAGAGCGGCGCCCCAGCGCCAGACGCGGTGGTGACGTGCGAGGTGTGTGACGAGTCCGTGCTCTCCGGGCCGGACGGGCGCTTCACGATCTCCAGTCCGCCCTACGTGGTGCAGTACTCGGTGTCCGCGCGCAAGGGCCGGCTGAGCGCGACGGAGACCCTCAGCCGCGGGAACAACGGGCCGCTGGAGCTGACACTGCGGCCGGCCACGCGTGTGAGCGGCACGGTATACCTGCCGAGCGGACAGCCCGCGGCGGGCTTCCAGCTCGATGGGGTGAACACCGAGCGCGGGGATGCCGTCGTCGTGGTGACGGGGCCGGACGGGCAGTACTCCGTGGACATGGCTCCGGGCAGCTACCGCTTCATGCTGGGCGCGGATCGCGAGTTCGCCGGGGAGCCCGCGCTGCTGGTGCGCGTGGAGGGCACGGCGATGCGGCTGGACTTCGGGGCGGCGCCGGGCTCCGGCTCGCTCACGATCCTGATCAAGCCCGAGCGCGGCAAGGCGCTCTGGGTGGTGGCCGGCGACGCAGCGGGCCTGGTCGGCGCGCCCTTGGAGCTGATGCGCTCTCGCTACGCGCAGATGATCTACCAACCTCGCTCGGAGCGGGTGACGATGCAGGGCCTGCCGCCGGGGCGCTACACGGTGGTGTGGGCGCACTTCCACGCGGAGTCGCCGGAGGGGCCCATGGTGCAGACGGTGGAGGTGCCAGGCGTGCGGGAAGTCTCGATGGTGCGCTGAAGCGGCGTCACGAGGTTGCGAGCCCGCTCGGCCGCGCGTAAGGAAGTCCCATGGACGCATCGGCATTGCAGGGACGCCGGGTAGTCGTGGGAGTAGGCGGTGGCATCGCGGCGTACAAGGCGTGCGAGCTGGTGCGCGAGCTGGGGCGAGCAGGCGCTCAAGTGCGCGTGGCCATGACGGAGGCGGCGAAGCAGTTCGTCACGCCGTTGACCTTCCAGGCGCTCAGCGGGCACCCGGTGCTCACGGACTACTTCGATCCGAACCAGGAAGGGAACTTCGGGCACCTGGATCTGGCGCGCTGGGCCGAGCTGTTCGTGGTGTCCCCCGCGACGGCCGATCTGCTGGCGCGTGTGCGCGCGGGCCTGGCCGGGGACGCGGTGACGACGTCGCTGCTGGCCTTCCGAGGGCCCGTGCTGCTGGCCCCGGCGATGAACGTGGCCATGTGGGAGAACCGGCTGACGCAGGAGAACGTGGCGGCGCTGGTGGCGGATCCGCGCTTCAGGCTGGTGGGGCCTGGAGCGGGGCTGCTGGCCTGCGGGGACGTGGGCTCCGGGCGGCTGGCGGAGGTGAAGGACATCGTCGCGGCGGCGGCGGCGCTGCTGGGCAGCGGGCCCCTGGCGGGCAAGAAGGTGCTGCTGACTGCGGGCCCCACGCGCGAGTTCCTGGATCCGGTGCGCTTCATCTCCAACCCCTCCACGGGGAAGATGGGGCTGGCGCTGGCGGAGGCGGCACGGGCGCTCGGGGCGAAGGTGACGGTGGTGCTGGGGCCGGTGGGGGCCGTGGATCGGACCGGGCTCGAGGTGGTGGACGTGGTGAGCGCCGAGGACATGGCGCGCGAGGTGCTCGCGCGGGTGGAGACGGTGGACTGGTTCATCGCCACGGCGGCGGTGAGCGACTGGCGGCCGGAGCGCCGGGCGCCGCAGAAGGTGAAGAAGGGCGAGGCGCCCGAGGAGCTGCGGCTGGTGCGCACGCCCGATGTGCTCGCGGAGGCCTCGCGGAAGGTGGCGGGGGCGAAGCAGCGGCCGCTGCTGGTGGGGTTCGCGGCGGAGACAGAGAAAGTCCTGGAGCACGCCCGGGAGAAGCTGGAGCGCAAGGGCCTGGACGCCATCGTCGCCAACGACGTGACGGTGCCGGGCGCGGGCTTCGGGACGGACACCAACCGGGTGACAGTGCTGACCCGGACGGGGGTGCGGAAGGACCTGGACGGCGCCAAGCGCGAGGTCGCCCAGGGGATCCTGGAGCTGCTTCTGGCCCATGCGCCCGCTCTGGTGGGGCAGGAGCCAGGGAGCGCGAGGTGACGTGGCGCGTTGGACTCGGCGCGGCCTACCTGTAGGATGGTGCCGTTGACCATGGCGCCATGCTCGCCCCTGCGGTAAGCGTGTGGGTGGCACCGCCTCTATTACCGATCGGCCTACCGTGAACGATCCGCGCGATTCCGCCGAAGAACTGAGTGAAGTCGTAGAGGACCTGCGCCGCCACCTGCTGTGGCAAGAGGAGGCGGGGGGCCGTGAGCTGCTCGTCGACGCGGCGAAGCAGGCTGCCGAGCGCTCGGCTTCACTGCGAGCGATAGTGACGCCTCGGAGCACGAAGCCCCCGGCTGCCCCCGGGCGTGCGGCCTCCCCGGAGCCCGCCGCGCCTGCTGAGGCTCCAACAACGCCCTCGGCGGCTGTCCCTGCGAGAGCCCGGGCGCTGGAGGCACCTCCGAGCCCGGCCGCTGCGCCCCGAACCCCTCCCACCGCTCCCGCGCCCCAGCTGGCTCCGGCGGCGAGCAAGGGGATGCTTCTTGACGTGCCGCAGCAAGCGCCGCCGTACTCCGGGGTCCTCCCGGGCGTCGTGGAGGGCGAGCGCCCCACGCTGGATCAGATCCGGCGCGAACTGGGGGACTGCCAGCGGTGCAAGCTGTGCACGGGACGGAAGAACATCGTGTTCGGGGTGGGCAACCCGCGCGCCGAGCTCGTCTTCGTGGGTGAGGGCCCGGGAGAGCAAGAGGACCTGAAGGGGGTCCCCTTCGTCGGACCGGCGGGTGAGCTGCTGACGAAGATGATCCAGGCGATGGGCTTCAGCCGGGACGACGTCTACATCTGCAACGTGGTGAAGTGCCGACCGCCGGGCAACCGCAACCCGGAGCCGGACGAGATCACCGCCTGCGAGCCGTTCCTGCGCTCGCAGCTGCTGGCGCTTCAGCCCAAGGTGATCGTCGCGCTGGGGAAGTTCGCGGCACAGACGTTGCTTCGGGACTCCACACCCATTACACGCTTGCGGGGGCAGTGGCGCGAGTACCAAGGGGTGAAGCTGATGCCCACCTTCCACCCGGCGTACCTGCTGCGCAGCCCCCAAGAGAAGAAGAAGGCGTGGGAAGATTTGCAGCAGGTGATGAAGATCTTCGGTAGGCAACCTGGCTCCCGCTCCTGAGCGGGGCTCGGAGGGGAGTTCACGGATGAAGGGAGTGCTCGAGACGCGCGACCTGCAGGGGCCCGCGCTGGAGTCGAACCCGCTGGGCGACGTCGGCCGCCGGCAGCTGAGGGTGTACTTGCCGCCCGGGTACGGCGAGGGCACCCAGCGCTACCCGGCCGTGTACTTCCTGCACGCCTTTTCCAACAGCGGGGCCTCGTGGGCGAATGCCTCCGCGTTCACGCTCAGCGTGCTGGACCGGCTGGACGCGATGATCGAGTCCGGGGCAATCCCTCCCGTGATCGGCGTGTTCCCGGATGGGTGGACGTCGCTGGGGGGCAGCCAGTGGATCAACAGCGACGCGATCGGGCGCTACCGCGACTATGTGGCCAAGGATGTGCTGGGCTTCGTGGACCGCACGTACCGGAC
>NZ_DASPHO010000565.1:0-8699 GCF_035629615.1 Hyalangium sp.
CTGAGGATGAGGTGCCCGAGCCGGAGGTGGCCAACCCGCCGCCGCAGGAGAACGATCCGATTCAGCCGGAGAAGCCCCAGACGGCGCGGTGGCGGCTGGAGAAGACAGAGCGCATCAACGCGCTGCTCGCGCGGGACGTGGAGCGGCTGGCGCAGGAGCGGGACGCAGCGGAGGCGCGGGGAGACGGGGCCGAGCGTCAGCGCCTGGACATCCTCATCCAGCGTCAGCGCGACCGGCTGCAGAAGCTGCGGGAGGAGATCCAGCAGCTCGCCCAGCAGGCAGAGCACGAGCCGCCCGAGCCATGACGCCGCACCTCCCGTCCTCCTCACGAGAGGAGCCGCACGAGAGTGCTTCTCACCCTTTCGGGCTCCACCGTCCCGTATCCTTTATATGCGGGATGATGCTCGCCCTCGGCGCCACGGGCTGCGAGCCCACCGAGGAGCATTGGGAGCCCGTCACGGTGGCGCAGCAGGTGGTGAATGGCACGGACGCGCCGGGAGACGCGGCGGTGGTGGCACTCGTGGCGCGGCGGACGCGGTGCTCGGGGGATCCGCTGACGCTGCTGTGCTCCGGGGCGCTGATTGCGCCCGACGTGGTGCTCACGGCGGCACACTGCCTGGACGTCTTCGGTCCGGAGGGGCCGTACGAGATCTTCCTCGGCGCGGAGCTGCTGCCGGAACCACAGGGGCGCTTTGTCCGGGTGGCTCGAGCGGTGCGCCACCCGGACTACGTGGCGGAGACCCATGCCTTCGACGCGGCACTGCTGCGGCTCGCCACCCCCGTGGAGGTACCCCCGCTTCCACTGCCCGAGCCCGCGAGCCTCTCCCTATCTCCTGGAACTCCCGTGCGGGTCCTCGGCTATGGGGACACGAAGGAGGCCAGCGCTCCTTCGGGCCGCCGTCGCCAGGGGATGCTCTCCGTGCTGGAGGCCTCCGCGAGCGCCTTCCGTGCGGGCCCTGCGCCGGGAATGAGCTGCGTGGGGGACAGCGGTGGGCCAGTGCTGGTGAGTGACGGCACGCGCGAGGTGATCGCCGGCATCACCGCGAGCGGGGACGTGGCCTGCCGCACGGAGGCCTTCAACGTGCGCGTGGATGCGCTGCGAGACACCTTCCTCCAGCCGTTCCTCTCCGAGCCCGCTGCGCCCAGGGTGCCCACGCTGGCTCCCGAGGCCCTCTGCACGGAGGCCTGCGCGCGGGATGTGGACTGCCCCTCGGGCCTCACGTGCGACTTCGCCGAGGGCACTCCGGGCCGGTGCCTCCTCCCGGCGCTCCAGGGCGGAGACTATGGAGCGACCTGCACCGAGGACGCCGCGTGCGGAGCCGGAGGCCTGTGCGCGCGGCTGGAGCCCGAGGGTGACGAGGCGTGCCGCTGCTTCACGCCCTGCGTCAGCCCACCTCCTCAGGACGCGGGAGGCTGTGCGAGCGCGCCAGGACCGGCCCTGCTGGGGCTGCTGGTGCTGGCGGTCCAAGTCACGCGAGCCCGCCGTCGCGAGCGGACTAGCGCGAGCGCTTCTGGCTCACCCGCGTGAGCTTCTTGCTCGCCTTGAGGGGCGTCTGGTCCCCGCCGCGGCCCGTGGTGCGCTTGCGCGTGCCTTCCTTGCGGTAGCCCACGGCGGCCTCCGCCGGGAGCGTCTTGCGGCGCGAGATGCTGCTGCCGAGCTCGGGCAGGGGCAGCTTCCGGCTCTTCGCCGTGAGGCCGCGCCCAGGTGGCTTCCGGGGGCTGACATTGCGGTCGAAGAACCCCACCTCCCCCACCTCCTTGCCTCCTATCTTCTTGGCCTTGTGCGTGCTCAGGCCCTCGGCTTCTTGAAGATCCGTGGCCTTGAGGGTCATCGTGGTGCCCTTCTTCTTGGCGCTCTTCACGCGGAAAGCTTGTGGTTTCTCTGGCATGAGAACCTCCCAGTGACTCAGTTAGGGATGGCTCGGTGGAGGTGCCAGGGGGCAGGGAGTCGAGCAAGCCCCGGAGTTCATGTCTGGTCCCAGCGGGAATGTGCCCAGAGCTCAACCCACGCGGGCCCGGGCTCGACGGACGCGCGTGGCGCCACAGGCCTTCGCGTGACGGGCCAGCGCCTCATCCAGCGCCGAGTCGTCCAGCTTCACGCCCTTCTCCCGCCACAGCTTGTCCACGCGCAGCAAGTCCTCCTCGACGCGTGCCTCCAGCCGGCCCACCAGCTGGCCTCGGTGCAGCAGTGGGCAGACGTACCAGCCCCACCGGCGCTGATCGGCAGGCTTGTAGACCTCCCACACATACTCGAAGCCGAACGCCAGCTTCACCAGCCCGCGATCCCACAGCAGGGGATCCAGCGGCCCGAGGATGCGCATGCGCTCATCCGGCTCGGTGAGAGGGCGCGCGCGGAAGCCGGCGGGGGCCAGGTAGCGCCGGGGCGAGCCAGGCAGCACCACCTGCTCCAGCAGCCCCTCTCGCACGAGCGTGTCCGGCAGCTCCGAGGTACGCACGTCGGAGAGGACGGACCAGTGCGGCCCGGCGGCGCGAGAGAGCAGGCCCGCAGCCTCCACCCGCTCGAGCAGGGCCCAGCGCTCGAAGGCCTCCGGTCCACTGGCCAGAGGTGTCCGAGCCGTACCCGGCAGCGCGCGCTCGGGCACGTCATAGCGCTTGCCTCCGGGACCGCGCCCGCACACCACCACCTGGCAGCGCGTCCACAGCACCTCCAGGGCCATGGAGGTGGCCTTGCCGGTGCCCTTCCAGCCGCTCCAGTCCAGGGGCTTCACCGCGCCATGGTCGGTCAGCTCCGCGGCGGAGATGGGGCCTCGCGCGGCCACCTCCTCCAGCACGGCCTCCAGCACGCGCGAGGGCAGCCGCTCCAGCCGGGTGGCCAGGTGCCACCACGGCGTCTCCCGCGTGCGCTCGCGGTAGTACGGGAAGGCGTACGCGGGGAGGATGCAGCGCTCCTTGGCCCAGTGCTCGAAGGCGTGGCCCGGCATGAGGTGCCGGTACACATCACCCCGCACGAGCCCCTCCACCCGCGCCAGGGCCACCAGGTCCGCGTTGGTGCCGATGACGTCCAGCGGATCCAATTGGATGCAGCGCAGGGCCTCGAGCAGCGCGCGCGTGCCCTGAGCCCCCGCGGGAAAGCGAGGAGCGGCGAGGCCCTGGTGGCTCACGAGCCAGGCCCGAGCATCATCGGCGGCCAGCGTCTGCGCGGGAGGGAGCAGGGGGCGGGGCATGTGCGGGGGCGCACCATATGCCACCGCTGGCGCCTTCGGGCAGCCTTCACAGGGACAGCGCTGTCCCTGCGGCCGCTGGCCCCGGACTTGCTCCCACCGTGAGACACGGGCTCCGAAGCCGCGAGCCCATGGACAACCTCACCTCTGGACCGCGCGGTGTGGCTGGCTGGCCACGGCACGCGGCCCGAATGCCACGACCCTGCCATGCGCCCACTCTCTCTCCGCTTCCTGAACCACCACGGACTCCTCCCCGCGCTGCTGAGCACGGCCGTGTGCGTGGGGATGGTCAAGACCCGCGTCGACTGGAGCCAGCACAGCGTCTACCTCTGGCTGCTGTGGAACCTCTTCCTGGCGTGGGTGCCCTACGGCCTGTCGATGATGGCGAGCTTCCTCCATGCCCACGGCGCCGCCCGGTGGTGGAGCCTCGTCCCGCTGGCGGTGGCGTGGCTGCTCGTCTTCCCCAACGCGCCCTACCTGCTGACGGACTTCATCCACCTGCGGCCCCGGCAGGGCATTCCGCTGTGGTTCGACGCGGCGCTGCTGGGGCTCTTCGCGGCCACGGGCTGGATGCTGGGACTGCTCTCGCTGGAGGTGTGGAAGCGGCTGCTGGAGGAGCGCGTGGGGAGCGCGGGCGCCTGGCTGGGGGTGGCGGTGGTGTCCGTGCTGTGCGGCTACGGCATCTACCTGGGCCGGGTGGAGCGCTGGAACAGCTGGGATGTGCTGACGGAGCCGCGGCCCTTCTTCTCGGCCATCCGCGCGCACCTGCGCGAGCCGGGGGAGAACCCGCAGCTGCTCGGCATCACCGCGCTCTTCACCGTGCTGGTGCTGCTCTCCTACTACGCCTTCGAGCAGCTGCGCCGCCGGCGCCCCTCGGAGGATGCGCAGGCGTGAGGCCGGGGCCATGCGCCGCGAGAGGGTGTCTCGGGCGCATGGCTCACCGGCCTCGGGTGCTGGGGGACAATGACTTCAGCCGCCGTGGAGAGGGCTCCGCTTCGCGGGGCCACCCGCATGCTTCACCGCCATCTGGCTGGGAGCCTTCTTGCGGCCCTGGAGCGACGTCTTCCGGCGGTGGCTCTTGGGCTCGTGGATCTCCGCGGCGGGGCCCAGCGTCACGCGCTCGAGCGTCTTCTGTCTCCGGAGCGCGGCGGCCTCATCGCGAGGCAACGTCTTCCTCCCTTTGGCGGCCTGCTGGCCGAGCTGCGCTGCCTTCGCAGCCACACGCCGTCTGTTCTTGATGCCTACGAGTTTCGTCCGCACAGCCATGGTGCCCTCCTCTAAGAGAGGTAGGAACGACGCCACGGCTTTTCCATCCCCCTGCGGGGAGCGAGACGAGGGCCGCGACGTGCGCCCGTGCTGACCAGGCGAGGGAGCAGGTTCAGCCCTTGCGCTTGGCACCCTTGCCCTTGTCGCGAGGCCGGGCGCGCAGCGTCTCGGGGGGGAAGAGCCAACCGTCTGCCGACTCCTGGGAGCCGGCAGGGGTGCTGGCAGCGGATCCCTTGGTCGAGGCGTTGGACTCGGAGAGCGGCGGGTGCTGGCCGCGGCAGCCACGGCACCAGGACTGGGGGCGGCGCTCGCCGCGGATGACGCGGTAGCCGAAGTCCTGGGAGGTGGGGCCCACGTGATCACACTTGGGGCACCGGCTCAGCGAAGTGACGCCATGCTCCTTGGCCTTCTGGCGTCCGTGCTCCACAACGAGAGCGAGTGCCACAGCGAAGCCCAGGCGCCCCGCGGAGGCGACATGGAACTGGCGGGCCCGCTTGCGCTTGCCACCTCCGAGGATGGGAACGAGATCCGTTCCCCCCAGGAGGTTGCGCTGCTCCAGCACGTGCGTCGCGCTCTGGTCGTTCGAGTGGCTCACGGTACAAGTCATACTGGGGAGGTCTGACATCGCCTCGGCCAGCCGACCGGATCAGCCCTGGGACGCCCGCTCGCTCCTCCTCCAGGATTCGCGAGAAACACAATGAATCCAGATGGTTATGATTGTGGGCTGGTGTGTGCTCAGGGATTGGAGCCGGTGGTGGGATCCGTGGAGGGAAACACGGGTGTCCCGCCGGGGACGTTCGGATCATGCGGCAGGCTGCCGCGCGGACTGCGCAGGTAGACGAACGGCGTGGCGAACAGGAAGTTGGACACGCGCGACGTATAGATGTCCGCGTAGCGCTCTACCTGCCGCGCCAGGTGGCTCTTGTCGTTGCCCGCGCGGGTGAGCAGGCCCCAGTGCGGGTTGGACAGCTCGCCCGCTGCGCGCGCCATGGGCCCCAGCTCCGCGTCCATCGCCTCCTGTTCCGAGCGAAGCACCACCAACCGTGCGAGCAGCTGATCCTCTGGCATCTCCGAGCGCGGGCCGTACTGCGACCGGCGCCGCTGCAGCTCCAGCCGCAGCTGACAGGCCTCGGCCTCCAGCCGCTCCTTCATCTCCATCTTCGTCGCCAGCCGCACCTCGGTGGAGCGGAAGGAGGCGATGGCGCGAACCTCATCCTCCAGCTCGCGCAGGATGAGCGCGGTGCGCCAGCGCAGCACGTTCTTCGTCACGTGCACGTCGCCGAACATGTGGTCGCCCACGTAGAGGATCTCGTCCCCGCTCAGGCCCAGGTGGCGCTCCAGCTCCAGCGCGCTGCCGCCGAAGTAGGGCACGCCCGCCTTGAGCGGCCCCGAGTGAGGCCGCAGCAGCCCCTCGCCTGTGGCCTCCACCACCTCGAACAGCGGCGAGCGCGTGGTGAAGAACTCGGGCTTGCGCGCGCTGACGATGACCACGTCGAACAGCTCGCGCCACGTCATGCCCCGGGGCAGGTACGGATCAAACGCGACCCGCATCATGGGCACGGTGTATTCCCACTCGCTGTTGGTGATGAGCAGCAGCTTCTTGCCGGCGCTGCGCTGATCCAGCAGCGCCAGGGCCGTCTCCGGATCCGGCTGCACGTAGCGCTCGGGGGCGGCGACGATGTCCGCCTTGAGCTTGCCGGCCATGTGGGCGGCATCCAGCGAGCTGCGCACGACGCCGTAGAGGTCCACGTAGCCCATGGGCCCCGGCAGCTTGCCCTCGTCCAGCAGATCCACCAGCTGCGCGTAGATGCAGGCCTCGGAGAGTGAGAAGAGGGTGTTGAGGAACATCCACCGCTTCTCGGCCAGGTCGATGAGGGTGCGGGCGTACTCGGTGCGCTGGGCCTCGAAGTCCATGGGGCGCGTGCCGTGCAGCGCCTTCTTCACGAAGCCGAAGCGGTTGGCCTTGAGCAGGTTGCCCTTCTGCGTGTCGATGATGAGGCCGCGGATGGCCAGCAGCGGATCGAACCGGAGGTGCTGCACCGGCCAGCCCTGCATCACGAGCCGCTCGCGGATGTACTCGTACGCGCGGCGCTCCCACGCCTCCACCTGGTAGTGGATGAGCGTGTAGTCCATGTCGTACCCGATGGCCTTGATGGCCCGCATGTTCAGGGTGCGATTGCAGAAGATGCCGCGCTCGGGGGGAGGCGCTCTGAGGTAGCCGCTCATGGGCCCGATTCCTGCCCTGCCCAAGGTCAAATGTCGAGCGACGTGAGGCCTCGGGGCGCACTCTCCTGTCCGCCGTTCACTTCCAGGTCTTGCCCCTGCCGGCCTGTCCGGCCTTGCGGTTAAGCTCCGTCGCGGTGCGCACACATCCGGAGGAGGAGCGCATGTTCGAGGCAAAGAGGCTGTGGTGGTGCGGGGCGCTGGCGCTGGCGCTGGTCGCGGGAGTGGCCCAGGCCGCTGACGAGTGGGAGACGGTGGAGGATGAGGATGCCCTCATCAAGGTGCGCGCTCGGACGGACATCAACGGCAAGGAGGTCTGGGCGGAGAAGACCGTTGAGGCCAACGCCTATGACGTCCAGACGGCGCTGATGGACTCCGCCTCGTTCCGGCTGTGGATGCCGTACGTGAAGGAGTCCCGGCTGGTGTCGTCGAACCCGGATGGCTCGCGGGTGGCGTACGCGAAGCTGGACTTCCCTGTCGTCGATGACCGCGACTACGTCATCTCGGTGGTGGATGAGAAGAAGCTGACCGAGGACGGCCAGGGCGAGTACGTGCAGCGCTGGAAGGTGGTGGACGGGGGCCTGCCCGAGCGCAAGGGCGTGGTGCGGCTCAAGCACAACGAGGGCACCTGGCAGGTGACGTCCAAGGGCGAGAACAAGGCCCACATCGTCTACAAGTTCAGCGTGGATCCCGGAGGGTCGGTCCCCGACTGGCTGGCGAGCATGGGCCAGAAGGACGGTGTGGTGGACACGCTCGAGGCCGTGGAGAAGCGGGCGAGCAAGCTGGGCGAGGAGCGCAAGAAGGCGAAGCCGGCGGCCCCCAAGTCGCCCTGAGCTTTCACCTCAGAGGACCTGAAGGGAGGCCCTGTTCTGCTGGACTTCCAACTCTGGCGGGAGCGCGCACCCAGTGCAGCATGCAGCGAGGGGGAGCGCAGAATCTGCGTCGGATCTCTGCCCTCCCAGAGGGGGCCTGGGGAGGCACGGATCATGAAGGTGACTGCTCCTGTCGGGCCCGAGAGCGCTCGGGAACGCGGAGGCCACCATGCAGTTCTTGCTCAAAGACGCTCGTGAATCACTCGTGCAGAGGCGCAGTCGCCTTCAGGCGCGCTGCGTCCAGGGACAGCGGGTGGTGCAGCAGGAGGCCAGCACGCTCTCCGAGCAAGAGCGCCAGGAGCTCCGCGACATCGAGGACGCTCTGGCCCGCTTCCAGGAGGGAGGGTTCGGCCTGTGCTCGCGGTGTGGAGGCGCCATCGGCCGCTACCGGCTGCTCGCGATTCCAGAGGCACGGTACTGCGTGACGTGCAACGCGGTGGTGTCGCGCTGACCCGGGGCGCTGCCCTGTGAATGACCGAGGAAACTCCGAGCGGCGCAAGACCGAGAACTCTCTCTAGCGCTCCTCTCTCGATCCCCCACCTGGGCGCGGCAGCACTCTCCTACAAAGGAGCACCCCATGCAGCACCGTCGAGCAGTTGCCCTGCTCGCCTTCCTCGCCCTGGCCGCTTGCGGCTCGGGCTCTGAGGAGGCGGCGCAGGAGTCCTCTCCGTTCACCACCCATGGCAAGTTCCTGCGGGTCGAGCGGGCCGTCCCCAGCGAGTACATCGTCGTGTTCAACGAGGTGCCCGGCTTCAGCGTCGAGCGCATCTCCGCGACAGCCGAGGCGCTGGCCGCGTCCCATGGCGGCCAGGTGCTGATGACCTACGGCCACGCGCTCCAGGGCTACTGGGCGAAGATGACCGAGCAGCAGGCGCTGGCCCTCGCCGCGGATCCCCAGGTCAAGTATGTCCAGGAGAACAGCTTTGTCTCGCTGCGCGCGACCCAGAGCGGAGCCACGTGGGGTCTGGATCGCCTCGACCAGCGGAATCTGCCGCTCAGCTCCAGCTACACCTACAACGCTCGGGGCACGGGCGTTCACGCGTACATCATCGACACCGGCGTCCGGACCACCCACACCAACTTCGGCGGCCGGGCGATCAGCGGGTTCGACGCGATCGACGGCGGAGCGGCCGACGACGGCAACGGCCACGGCACC
>NZ_DASPHO010000566.1:0-12825 GCF_035629615.1 Hyalangium sp.
CCCACGGCGATCCGTGCGTTCATGCGACTGGGCGAGGAGCATCCGCGCAAGCACGATCTGAGCTCGCTGCGGCTGCTGGGCTCGGTGGGCGAGCCGATCAACCCCGAGGCGTGGATGTGGTACCGCGAGGTGATCGGCGGCGGGCGGTGCCCGGTGGTGGACACGTGGTGGCAGACGGAGACGGGTGGGATCATGATCTCGCCGCTGCCGGGGGCGACGCCGACGAAGCCGGGCTCGGCGACGCTCCCGCTGCCGGGCATCCACGCGGAGATCCTGGATCGGCAGGGCAACCCGGTGCCGAAGGGGCAGGGCGGGCTGCTCTTCCTGACGAAGCCGTGGCCGTCGATGTTGCGCACGGTGTACGGGGATCCGGAGCGGTACGTGAAGACGTACTTCAGCGAGCTGCCGGGCAAGTACTTCACCGGAGACGGCGCGCGGACGGACCTGGACGGCTACTTCTGGCTGATGGGCCGCGTGGATGACGTGGTGAACGTGGCGGGGCACCGTCTGGGCACAGCGGAGGTGGAGAGCGCGCTGGTGTCGCATCCGCGCATCGCCGAGGCCGCGGTGGTGGGCCGCCCGGATGAGCTGAAGGGCACGGCGCTGGTGGCCTTCGTCACGCTGAAGAAGGGGACGGAGCCCTCGGCGGAGCTGAAGAAGGAGCTGGCCAACCACGTGACGAAGGAGATCGGCGCGATTGCGCGGCCGGACGAGATCCGGTTCGCGGAGGGGCTGCCGAAGACGCGCTCGGGGAAGATCATGCGCCGGCTGCTGCGTGACGTGGCTGCCGGCAAGCAGACGACCGGGGACACCACGACGCTCGAGGACCTCAACGTGCTGGCGACGCTGCGCCAGGACGAGGAGTAGGGCACCGTCGAGAGCGCATGGCCGTTGCTCGATTCCCCGAGCAACGGCCGGAGCCGTCAGCGCTTCAGGTGCGTCATGGCCGCGTCGAGCAGGGCGGCGATGCCTCGCCGGGTAACGAGGATCACCTTGCGGCCCACAGCGGGCGCCACGTTCGTGTAGTGCTCGCTCACCTTGTGGTGCAGCTCCGTGGCTCCCCACACCAGGATCAGGTCCGCCCACTCCAGGTTGTGCCGGGCCTTCTCCGCCGTGTGCCGCTCCGTACCGTCCACCATGCGCAGCTCGATGTGCCCGTTGAGCTGCGACTCCAGCTCCTCCCGCACCGCGGGAGAGCCCCCGACGATCACCACGTGCCGGATACCCTTGCGCCGGCACGCCTCCACGAAGTCCGTTCCCGCGCGCCGGTTGTTCGAGCCCCCACAGCTCTCGCAGTGACTCCGCGGGTCCACCATCAGCGGCTCCCGGCCGCTCGTGCTCGCCGCCTGCTGGCATGCCGGTGCGCTGCAGACGCGGAAGAAGCGCTCGGCCAGCACCGCCTCGGCGCGCTCCAGCTTCTGCTCGCTCATGCGAGCCTTCTTCGGGTTGACGATCTTCGCCTCTTCCAATGTGGAGCGAGCCCGGCTACGGGAGTCCGGGAGGGTGATGCCTCGCTGTGCCAACCACGCGTCGATATCGCGATCGGCGCTCACGGCTCGGGAGGAACAGGCGGTAGGGGGAAGAGCTCCTCCTGCACGGGCACCAGCCCGAGCGCCTCTCGCACCGGCCCGAAGCTGCGCCGGTGGATCGGCAATACACCCTTCTCCTTGAGCGCCTGGAAGTGCTGCGGCGTCGGGTAGCCCTTGTGTGAGGCCAGCCCATAGTCCGGGTACTGCTTGTCCAGCTCCGACATCATGCGATCCCGCGTCGTCTTCGCGATGATGGAAGCCGCCGCGATGCTCATCGACAGTGCGTCCCCGTGGATGATCCCCTTCTGGGGACATGGACACTCGGGAATGGTGCGTGCATCCACCAGCGCGTACTCCGGCACCAGCGACAGCGCCTGCACCGCGCGCCGCATGGCCAGCAGCCCCGCGTGGTAGATGTTGATGCGGTCAATCTCCTCCACCTCCGCCACGCCCACCGCCCAGGCCACCGCGTCCCGCTTGATCGCCACGGCGAGCTCCTCGCGGCGCTCCTCATCGAGGATCTTCTTCGAGTCGTCCAACCCCTTGAGTCGGTAGTTCTTGGGGAGAATGGCCGCCGCCGCCACCACGGGCCCGGCCAAGGGGGCCATCCCCGCCTCGTCCACCCCGGCCACGCGCTCCAGGCCCTGCGTCCACAGCTCCACCTCGTAGCGCAGCAGGTGGCGCAGCCGTTGCCCCTCCGAGCGGTTCTTCTCCTGCCGGGTGCGGATCTTGCGGGCGAGCGAGCGGGCGCCCTGCCGGCTGTCTGTCTCCAGCGCCTCCAGCAACCCCTGAGGTACGGGTTGAGCGCGCTCGAGGAACCGGTCGGTCAGCTCGGAGAGAGGCGCTTGGAGGAGTTCGTCCACACTCGGCATGGCCCTCGAAGGCTAGCGACCTGTTGATCTCAGGACAACCTCCCGATTCGGGGGGCTCGCCAGAGTGCCTACCCAACAGGTCGTGGACGTCACGGGTTGAGCTGCAGGGTGACTGCTCCGGGGACGGGCTGGCAGTGGCAGTCGTCGCACTGCCACTCCACCTCCGCGGCAGGAGAGACCTTGGCGCCCGCCGTGGCGTAGAGGCGAGTGAGGCCGGGGGCGAGCGACTCGTTGACGGCCCTGCTGACACCTACCTCATTGGTCACTCCGGTGATGCTCTCCTGACTCTCCTCGTTGATCGCGGTGACGGTGGCCCCTTTGACGAGGGCGCCATGCGCCGTGATCACCTCCACCTTCAACGACACCAACTCCTCCGAGCACACGTCCCCGCCCCTGTCCACCACGGGCCTGTTGTCACAGGCCGACAGGCAGGCGAGACCCAGCACCATCGGGAGAATCCGCAACCCAGACATGGCTGCGAAGGTGGTGCCGCCCCCTCGCCGCCGCAACACGCACCGTCAGGAAGTAGGCGAAAGGTGGGCCTGGGCGAAGCGCGACGCGTCCGTGTTCGGGTACCGGTGGACAACGTAGCGCAGGAGCTTACCCCACCGCCTCGTCCCACGGCGCGCCCAGCCAGGCCTGGTAGGCGGCCTTCTGCGCCTCGGAGGGCTTGTCCACTCGGGTGAGATACACGGCGTCCGCGGGCTTCTGGCCCAGCACCACCGGGACTTCCATCAGCTTGTCCCGCCGGAACACCGTGACCCGCACGGTCTCCCCCGGGCGCCGGTCCTCGCAGCGGCTCAACAGCCCGGCTCCGTCCGTCTTGTAGCCGTCCAGGGCCACCACCTCGTCCTCGGGGTAGAGCCCGGCCTCCATCGCCGGCGAGCCGTCCATCACGGAGGCCACCGTGGCGTTGCCTTTGAGGGAGAGCCCCAGCCAGCCCTTGGGCTTCGCCTCACTGCCCTTGCGAGGCGTTGGCGTGCCCCCCCTGTCCGTGGAGGACTCCCGCACGCGGAAGCCGATCTCGAGGCCCACGTGCGAGAGGACGGAGTAGTCCAACTCCTCCGTGGAGCGCACGGCCCGATCGAAGAAGGGTGTCAGGTCCTTGCCTGCCACTTCACTCACGAGCTTCTCCACGCCGTCCTCCGGCACGCCCGAGCCATTGCCGTAGCGCTGCCACAGCAGGCGCACCACGTCGTCCAGGCCCTTCGCATCTCCGGTGGCGCGGCGGAGCTCGAGATCCAGCAGCGCGCACACCACCTCGCCCTTCAGGTAGTAGGAGATGGCGCTGTTGGACGAGTTCTCGTCAGGCCGGTAGTGCTTGATCCAGCTCATCAGTGACGCGTCCGCCAGCGTCTGGACGCGGCGGCCCGGCGTGCCATGCAGCGTGGTGAGCGTCTCGCCGAGGCGGGTGAGGTAGCGGTGGGCGGACATCAGCCCGGCGCGGCGCACGAAGAGGTTGTCGTAGTACGACGTCATCCCCTCGAAGGCCCAGAGCAGGGTGGTGTAGTTCTCCTGCGAGTAGTCGAAGGGCACGAGCGCGCGGGGTTTGATGCGCTTGACGTTCCACAGGTGGAAGTACTCGTGCGCGGCCAGCGTGAGGAAGTCCTCCCAGCCGCGGCTGTTCTGCATCGCCGCGCGAGGGAACAGCAGGGCCGTGGAGGCCTGGTGCTCGAGCCCGCCGCGTCCCTTGTCCGTGAGGTACACGAGGAACAGGTAGCGCTTCATCGGCAGCCCGCCGAGCAGCCGCGCCTCCGCCTCGCAGATGCGCTGCAGGTCCGTCGTCAGCTTGTCCGGATCGGGGACGGTGTCGCCCCAGACGACCACCTCGTGCGGCACGCTCGCGGCGACGAAGGACAGGGGCGTGTGCGGCCCCACCTCGAAGGGGCTGTCAATGAGCGTGTCGTAGTCCGGCGCGGAGAAGATGCCGTCCTGCTGCTCCAGCGCGGAGAACGTCCGCCAGCCCTCTGGCGCCTCCACGGTGACGCGGTGCTCGTGGTGGCGCGTGGCATCTGTGTAGAGGAAGATCGTGGCGCCGTTGAAGTAGCCGTGCGAGCCGTCCAGGTGGCTGGTGCGCACCGTCAGCTCGTTGGCGTAGACGCGGTAGCGCAGCGTCACGGCCCGGCCGCCGGTGCGCACGCGGAAGGTGCGCTTGTCCGCGCGCTGCACGGGGAGCAGCTCGCCTCGAGGGCCCACCGCTGTCACGTCCTGAAGGTGGCGGGCGTACTCGCGCACCAGGTAGCTGCCGGGCGTCCACACCGGCAGGACGGCATCGAGCACGTCAGGGCCCACCGGGAAGGTCGCCTCCACCTCGAACAGGTGCGAGTGCGGGCGGGGCATCGAGACGCGGTAACGGACGGCTTCCGGCATTGCCGAGGGTCTCCAGTGAAGGGGAGTTTCCAGAGATTACTTTGCCCGGACGAGGATCGCCCCGAAGAACCCATCCGTCCCGTGCGTGTGAGGGGCCAGCCGCAGGAAGGGGCCGCGGCTCACCTTGGCGCCCAGCTCGGGGCCCAGCTCCTCCGTCACCGGGCGGATGGAGAAGTCGGGGTGGCGAGCGAGGAAGGCCTCCACCACGGCCTCGTTCTCCTCGCGCAGGACGCTGCACGTGCCGTAGATGAGCCGGCCGCCGGGCTTCACCAGGGTGGAGAAGCGCTCCAGCAGCGCCTTCTGCCGGGCCACATGGTTCGCCAGATCCTCGGGAGAGAGGCGGTAGCGGGCGTCCGGCTTGCGGCGGTAGGTGCCCGTGCCGCTGCAGGGCGCGTCCACCAGCACCCGATCCGCCTTGTCCTTCAGCGGCGCGAGGGCTTCGTCCGCGGCAGGGCCCTCGGAAGGGATGAGCTGGGTGCGGGCATTGTGGACACCGGCGCGGCGTGCGCGCTTGCGCAGCTCGTCGATGCGCTTGGCATCCACGTCCAGCGCGTGCAGATCGCCCCGGTTCTTCATCTGGACGGCGAGCTGGAGCGTCTTTCCTCCGGCCCCCGCGCATGCATCCACTACCCGCGTGGGGGGCGCGTCCACCAGCATGCCCAGGATCTGACTGCCTTCGTCCTGCAGCTCGAAGAGCCCGTCTCGGAAGCTGTCGAGCGAGAAGGCGTTGATCCGCGTGTTGAGCCACAGCCCCATGGGGGAGAGCGGCGTGGGCTGGCTCTCGACGCCCTCTGCCTCGAGCCTCTTCTGGAGGGCCGCGCGGTCGCCCTTGAACAGGTTGGCGCGTGCGGTGAGAGGAGCGCGCTCGTTCATCGCCTCGGTGGCGCGCTCGGCCTCTGCTCCGAACGTCTCGCGGAACTTGTGCGCCAGGAAGTCCGGCAGCGAGGCCACAAGGGGGAAGCGCTGGTCTCGCGGGAGTTTCTCCAACGCGGCGGCGGCCTCCGGCAGTGCGTCCAGGGCTGCGGCGTCCACGCCGGTCAGTGCGGAGTCTCGGGCTACGACGTCAGTGGGCTCGCCGTGGAGGATGCGAGAAGCGGCCAGCCTCAGCACGTCCTGGCGCGTCGTCTGGAGCTGCTCGAAGCCGGAACGCGAGTGGGAGAGGAGGTAGTCCACCGTGCGCTGGCGGCGAAGCAGGGCATAGACGCGCTCGGCGACGGCACGACGCTCGGTGGAGTAGAGGTGGGCCTTGCGCCGAAGGGTGAAGTCGAGCGCCCGATCGGAGAGGCGGCCCTCGTGCCTCACCATGCCATAGGCCTCCAAGCTGGCCTGGAGGACGAGGTCCTCACGAAGCGGGCGCGCCGAGCTGGCTTCGGACGCCTCGTGAGCTGCCCTCGAGGTCTTCGGGCGAGGGGACCTCGAGCCCTTCGACGCGGATTTCTTGCTGAAGGACTTCTTCGAGGAGGGCGGCTTGGCGGCCTGACGGTCAGTTCTTTTCATGGCGGGCTCCAGGGCCCCCGAGGGGAGGGGAACCTGCGGTGTAGGTGCCCATCGCATCCCAGAAGCCCGGAGGCAAGCGCGGAGAGGCGCCAGGGTGTGGCCCCCCGGTCCAGGGATGGACACTGCCGCTGTGGCAGTGCCCACCTCTGGAATGGGGGACAGGCGCTGCGTTCAGCGCCGGCGGCGCCGCAGGAGCCCAGCCAACGCGAGTGCACCCAGGGGAAGGAGGGCCCCCACGGGAATGGCCGAGCACCCAGCGCTGGGTGAATCCCCCCACGTGCCGGGCGAGGTCCCAGGGCCGGAGGCCACCGGCGGCTGGGTGTCCCCAGGGTTCGGAGCTCCCGGATCCGTCGGCGTTCCACCGGTCCCGGCCGCCGAGACCGAGATCTGGGTGGTGGAGGTGCTGCTCGCGCCTCCCGTCGGGGTCGTCGCCGTCGCCGTCACCGTGTACTCGCCCGGCTGAGCGTAGACGTGCTTCACTTCGGCTCCCTCGCTGGTCGCTCCATCTCCGAAGTCCCAGCGCACGGCGACGCCAGGGGAGGGGAGCTCGGCGCGGAAGAGCGCCTGGTGCGGAGCCACGCCCCGCTGCCCTTCCACGATCAGGTTGATCCTCGGGGGCTCCTCGGGCGGGAGCTGCTTCGTCAGGGTGAAGGAGTCCACCACCTCCCCCTCGGGCGTCAGGAGCCTCCCCAGGAGGGTGCCGCCTGTCACGTCGACATCCAGGAAGCCGTGGACCTTGTTGTTGCGCGTGACGCTCCACTCGGGCTGCTTGGAGGAGATGTAGCGCAGGTTCGCTCCGCCGCCGCCCACCACGAGGTAGGTGACGCCGTTCTGGCCCGCAGGCGCCACCGCATCCCCGATCATGGGACGGGTCCGCTCGTAGTGGTGGTCATGCCCCGTCAGGACGAGATCCACCCCGTGCTTCTCGAAGATCGGCGCGAACTCGCTGCGCATCTTGAGGGCGGAGCCCCAGGCGCCGGTCGACCAGGTCGCGTGGTGGAAGTACACGATCTTCCAAGCGGTCTGGCTCGCCGCCAGATCCTGCTCCAGCCACGCCTTCTGCGCCGCGAGCGTGCAGCGGTCCGCCGTCGCCAGACCCAGGGCGCAGCTCGAGTCCAGCCCCACGAAGTGCACGAAGCCCCAATCAAAGGAGTAGTAGCGCTCACCGCCGCTCGGGCTGGTGGGCAGGTACATGTTGTCCAGGTACGGCTGCGACTGATTCGTGACGTACTCGTGGTTGCCCGCAACCGGGTAGAAGGGGACCTCGGCGACCAGCTCCGCCAAGGGCGCGAAGAGGTTGTTCTGAATCTCCTCCTCGGTTCCGGCTTCGTAGGCGTTGTCCCCCAGCCCGAGGAAGAGCTCCGGCCGGCGCTCCAGCATGGCGCGGGCCACGGCCCTCTGGCGCTCCCCTCCCGTACCGGAGTCCCCCACCGCGGCGAAGTGCACCCGGCGCGTGCCCTCCACTGGTGCGGTGCGGAAGCGCTTCGTGGCCGTCTGGGCGCCGCAGGCGTGCACCTGGTAGGTGTACTCCGTGCTCGGCGTCAGGCCCTTCAACTCCACCGCATGGATGCGGCCGCTGTCCGCCGAGCGGACGACCGTGCTCAGGGCTCCCTGCGTGCCGTAGTGCACCTCGGGGGTGCAGTTGGCGTCCAGCCGGAAGGCAACCAGCGCTGTATCTCCCCTCACGCTCTGCAGGTAGGGTGTGCGGGTGAGAGTGGTAGCCTGAGATACGCCCGCGGTCAGCGTGAGCGCGCAGGCCAGTACGCCAAGCGCAGATACCTTCGATTGATGCATGAAGCCTCCGATCCGGTGGATTCCGGGATTCGGAGGCTTGAAACGGCTACCCCTCGCTACTCCATCCAACCCGCCCCTTCTCCCAGCAGGCGGGCGGGGGAGCGCCCTCAGGCCCGAGGCCCCTGCACCTCCGGCTACTTCTTCACGTCATGGGAGACGAGCTCCTCGAGCCGCTCGCCGTCCTCCCTCACCTTTCCGAGGCCCGGTACGAGCCAGTAGACCCGCTCCTTGCCTGCCTTGTCCGGCCGATCGCGCTGGACCTTGATGGCGTTGGTGAAGGTGCCGGCTGGGACAGTGACGGTCTCGTTCACGGCGAGCACGCGCCAGACATAGGTCCGCTCCTTCTCTTCCGTGGTGCCGTCGTCCTGCCGCGTCAGCTCCCGGATCGTGGACTCGTAGCTCCAGCCCAGCTCCTGGGTCTGGGCCAGGGACTTCACGGTGGCCGGAGACCACGTCGTCACCCGGGCGATGACGTCAGCCTTGAGATCCTCTTCTCTCAGGCGCACCACCACGCCGTTCTGCAGCTCGAGCTGCCACGAGCGCTCCTCCAGGTGCGGCTGCACGCTGCGCACCAGGGTGGCCGTGGTGGCCGTCTCCGGTACCGCCTGCGGTCCGAGCACCTCCACGCGCTTGTCGAAGACGCCGCGCGTCGGATCCGTGATGCGGTATGTCCAGGAAGAGCCCGTCGTCAGCGGCCACAGCGATGGGGGCTCGCCAGGCTCTGGCTGCTCCGGCTGTACGGGGACGCCCGGCAGTTCCGGGGTCTCCGGCGGTTGCCCGCCAGGATCCAGCGGCAGGCTCCCACCGCTCCCGCCACATCCCCCCAGCCACACCACGGCCGCCAGCGCGGCCACGACAGCTCGCTTCATACCAGGTCCTCCCGTGCCCCCTTGGGGCTCACCGCGGTCCACTTCAGCCCCCGTAGGGGCGCTCCCTCTGTCTGGCTCAGCGCCGCGACGAGAGAGCCCGGTTCCTTCTCCTCCACTTCCAGCTCCAGCCGGCGCCCGTCGAAGTCGAGCGCACAGCCCTTCACCAGCACGTTGCGCTCCCCCAGCGCCTTGCGCAGCGAGGCCTCCGCGTTCACCAGATCATCCGACTGCGCCGACAGCACCACGCGCTGCCGGGTGCCCTTCTCCTCCTTGTTGAAGAGGTCCAGCACCACCAGCAGCCCCGCGACGAACAGCGTGCCCACGCCTGCCAGCGCCAGGCTGCCATGTCCGCAGGCCATCCCCAGGCCGATGACCAGGAACAGGATCGCCGCGTCGCGCGGGTCCTTGAGTCCCGAGCGGAACCGCACGAAGCCGCCCAGGCCCACCAGCCCGAAGGCCTTGGCCACGCTGTCGCCGATGACACAGGTGATGACGGCCGCCGCGGTGCACAGCAGCACCTGGGCCTGGACCATCTCGGACCGGGGCATCGGCCGGCCCATCAGCAGCCGCCAGGGCCGCAGCGAGAGCACCGCGCCAATCAGCACCGCCGCCACCATCCGCGGCACGATGGCGCCCACATGAAGGGAGGACAGATCCTCGCCCATCCCACCAAAGATCCCAGTCAAGGAGGCGTCCATGGCTGTCCGTTCTAGACCGAGACCTGGGACTGGGAGCTGAACACCGGGCGGATCACCCGCTCGGTGGCTGTCTCCTGGGCCGTGGAGATGACGCCGTAGGCGTTGCGCAGCAAGGGCAGCCTCACGGGCGCGGCGCCCAGGATGCGGGTGATGAGCGCCTCCACGCGCTCCGTCAGCGGCAGCCCCCTGAGAGAGGACAGCACGGTGGCCGGCCAGCGCTCCGCGCACGTCTCGCGCAGCTGCCACGCGCGCGGATCATCGAGCCCGTCGAGCGAGTCGATGGCCTCCTTGGTGACCAGGGCGTAGCGCTCGCGCAGGGCGAAGGCCTCGTGGGTGGTGAGGCCCGTCAGCGAGCGGAGCACCAGCTTTGGCGCCTTGTCCGCGAGCTGCTCGCGCAGGCCGCTGGCGAATGGCGAGTCCAGGCCGACGATGCTCCGCAGCACCGAGAGCCGATCGTGCGGCAGGAGTGCCTCTCGCAGCGCATCCACGCGCTCTCCGCTCAGGCCCGTGAGGCTGCGAGCCACCTCGGCATAGAGCTTCTTCTGGATGCCCAGCTCGCGCACGGACCACGCCGTGTCTCCTTCCACACCCGCGAGGCCGAGGAGCACGTCCACCAGCCTTCTCTCCCCCAGGGCCTGCTCGCGCAGCGCCCAGGCCTCGTGGCTGCCATTGCGCTTGAGGCCTGCCACCACCTCCCCGGGCGACAGGGCATAGAGCTGCTGGCGCAGCACCATGGCTCGCGGCGAGGCACTCACGGCGAGGCTGGCCACCACGTCCACGGGCACCACCTTCGCCAGCAGCTCGCGCAGCGCCCACGAGGCCTCATCCTCCAGCCCCGACAGGCTGCGCACGGCCAGCCCGGGGAAGCGCTCCACCGCCCCCAGCCGCCGCTGGTGCGCCGCCAGCCCAGGCAGGCCCCCCAGCATCCACACGGCAAGGCTCGGCTCACGCACCTCCAGCGAGTCCAGCGCCTGGAAGAAGCGCTCCTCCACACTGTCCACCGTCACCGGTCCCGGCGTCACCGGCGTGCTCGGAGGAGGGGAGATGCGCTGCACTTGGGGCTCGCGTCCCTGCAGCCGCGCCACCACCGCGTCCATGATGCGCTGCTCGAGCGCCCACAGCGGCTGATCGTTGTTCTCGATGATGAGCCAGCGCGCCGGATCCTTGCGCGCCATGGCCAGGAAGGCCTCGCGCACCCGTACCCCGAGCCCTGCCCCCGCAAGCCCCTTGCGACTGTCGGCGTCCGAGGCGCGGCCCTCCTTCAGCTTGCCCAGCCGCTTGCGCAGCCTCGCCAGATCCGGCTCCACGTCCACCAGGATCACCAGATCCGGCCACATGCCGCGCGAGGCCATGGCACACGCGGGCGCCAGCTCCTCCACCGGCAGGCCGCGCCCGCCGCCGCTCAGGGCCAGCTGCGAGTACAGGTACCGATCGCTGATGCAGACCTCGCCGCGAGCCAGGGCGGGCGCGATGACCTCCTCGAGCTGCTGCGCGTCACGCGCCACGTTGAGGAAGAACTCGGCGCGCGGGCTGAGCTCCAGCAGCCGCGAGTCCCGCGTCAGCTCCCGGATGCGCCGCGCTGCGGGCGCTTGCAGCTCTCCACCCTCGCGCGCGTGCGCCACCTTGTAGCCCAGCCGGCGCAGCCGCCCGGCCAGGAGGTTGGAGAGCGTCGTCTTTCCGCTGCCGTCAATGCCTTCGAAGTCGATGAACACGGTGCCCTAACCCCCTAGAACCCCATCCGCGGAGAAGGCCTGAACCTTCACCATCCCCTCGGCGAACTTGCTGTACGCTGGCTTCCTGCTGCCCGGGTTGAGCGTCGCCAGCCACGACGGCAGCTCCGCGCCCAGGTGCTTCACCTCCACCACCACGCGCCGATCCGTGAAGACGGCAGGCCCCAGCCGCTCGGCAGTGAGCGTCGTCTCCGACAGCGCCAGCTGCGGGGTGACGGGGTGGAAGCCGATGTCCCGGTCCACCGTCACCCGCCAGGCCTGCGTCGCCTGGTACACGTGGCGCCGGTACGTCACCGCCAGCACTGGCATCAAGCGCCCCCCCGCGATCAGCGGCAGCAGGCCCGCGCTCCCACGGATCACGCTCTGCAGCTGCGTGCGGGGCACCCACACCCGGCGCTTCTGCGTCACGCCGTGACGCTCGCGCTTCACCTCCAGCACCACGCGCTGCTCCCCGCCGGAGCCCAGGTCCGGCGAGTACTCCTTGGTGCGCACCTTGAGGCAGTCCTCCGGGGTGAGCAGCGCGCGCTGGGCCAGCGGGTAGCCCGGCTTGTCGAAGTACACGGACACGATGCGCGTGGGCGGAGGCAGGCACCCGCCCAGCTCCGCGGAGAGCCGCGCGCACAGCTCCCCCACCATGTCCCGGTCCAGCACGAGCTTGAACTCACGGCGCAGCTTGGTGACTTGCCCTTCGGCGAACGACAGCATCGTCGAGCCTCCGTGCCTAGAAGCGGGTGGCCAGCTGCAGCGAGTACTCTGTCCCTGGCGCTTCATCGCCTGGGCGCAGGGCACGCTCCGCCTGCAGCTGGGCCTTGAAGGAGTCAGAGAACAGGACGTTGAAGCCCCCCACGGCCGCCCAGCCACGTCCCGCCACCTCTCCGCGCAGCTGGAGTGCCTCTGCCCCGGCGAGCGGCTGCAGCGCCCAGTCCTTGCCCAGCGGCAGCGTGTAGCTGGCCAGCCCGAGCTGCGCGCTGAAGGGCCCCAGCGCCAGCTGTCCGGTGACGAGCTCGGCCGACACCTCCAGGGCGCCCAGGCGCAGCGTCCCATCCACGGCCACGGCATGCCGCTGGGTGCCCTCTGTCACCTGCGCCAGGTAGCTGCTGGCACCCACCGTGAGCGCCTTGAAGGGACGCACGCTCACGCGCGCCGCCGCGTCCTCGCTGGTGCGATCGCCCAGCTCATCCTCGGCGCCCTCGAAGAGGCCGCCGGAGACCTTCAGGTTCCACGTCTCCTTGAGCCGCACCTCACCCATCAGCCCCAGCCGGCGCCCGCCGAGCTGGTGCGTCTCCGTCAGGTAGTCATCCACGAGCCCCCGGCGCATGAGCGGCAGGCCCCACGTGGACTCGAGCTCGCGCGCCAGGAAGGGCGCCTTGAACTGGCCGGCATACAGGCGCAGGCGCTTGTCCCCGTCGGCGAGCCGGACGAAGGCGTCCTTGAGGATCGTCTTCGACGACAGATCCGCGCTCACC
>NZ_DASPHO010000567.1:0-22342 GCF_035629615.1 Hyalangium sp.
AAGGGCCTCCTCATCGGCAAGCACGAGGACAAGATGGGGCTGCGCTCCTCGAACACGGTGAGCCTGACCTTCGAGGACTGTGAGATCCCTGCTGACCATCTGCTGGGGAAGGAAGGGGAGGGGTTCAAGCTGGCAATGGTGGCGCTGGACGGCGGGCGCATCGGCATCGCCTCGCAGGCGTGTGGGGTGGCGCGGGCGGCGCTGGAGGCCTCGGTGCGGTACACGAAGGACCGCAAGGCCTTCAACCAGCCCATCGCGGAGTTCCAGGCGCCGCGCTTCATGATGGCGGACATGAAGGTGCAGCTCTCGGCGGCCGAGCTGCTGACCTTCCGGGCGGCGTACCTGAAGGAGACGGGCCAGCCCTTCACCCGCGAGGCCTCCATGGCGAAGCTGTACGCCAGTGAGATGGCCAACCGGGTGTGCGACAAGGCGGTGCAACTGCACGGCGGCTACGGCTACATCGACGAGTTCCCGGTGGAGCGCTACTTCCGGGACGCTCGCGTGCAGACCATCTACGAGGGCACCAGCGAGGTGCAGCGGATGGTGATCGCCCGGGAGACCTTCAAGCTGCTCTCCTGAGCAGGACCTACCCCTTCACCGCGCCCGCCGTGAGGCCGGAGATGATCTTCCGCTGGAAGATCAGCACCAGCACCACCAGGGGCACGGTGACGATCACCGAGGCGGCCATGATGAGGCCCCACGGCGTCTCGAACGCGCTGCCGCCGCTGAACAGGGCGATGGCCACTGGCACCGTCCTCACGCTGTCGGACTGGGTGAAGGTGAGCGCGAAGAGGAACTCGTTCCACGCGGCGATGAAGGCCAGCAGTCCGGTGGTCGCCATGGCAGGCCCCATCAGCGGCAGGAACACCCGCGAGACGGTGATCCACGGCGTGGCCCCGTCCACGATCGCCGCCTCCTCCAGCTCCTTGGGCAGCTCCCGCATGAAAGTGGTCAGCACCCACACCGTGAAGGGCAGGGTGAGGATCAGGTTGGACACGATCAGCGCGGGCAGCTTGTTGTAGACCCCCAGCCACCGCACCAGCTCGAACATGCCCGACAGCACCGCGATCTGCGGGAACATGGACACGGCAAGCACGGACACCAGCAACAGCTTGCGCCCGCGGAACTCGATGCGCGCCAGCGCGAACGAGGCCGTCAACCCCAGGACCAGTGACAGCACCACCACCGCCGTGGCGACGATCACCGAGTTGAAGATGTTCTGCCCGAAGGGCTGCGCCGTGAACACCGCCGAGTAGTTGCTCCAGGCGGGCTCCTTCGGCCAGGGACTCACCTCGAACAGCGCGCTGCCCGTCTTCAGCGACGAGACGATCGCCCAGTAGAAGGGGAACAGCGTGTAGACGGCGATCACCGCCAGCAGGAGCCAGAACGCAACCTTCTTCACCCAGCGCATGCGCTACGCCTCCCCACCCAGCTTCACCCGGCCCACCACCATGTAGACGGTGGTGAACAGGGCGATGATCACGAACAGCAGCGCCGCTGACGCAGAGCCCACGCCTATCTCCTGGTACTCGAACATCCGCTGTCGCGAGTAGCCCGCCATGGGCATGGTGTCCGTGCTCCCACCGGTCAGCACGAAGAAGATGTCGAACACGCGCAGCGCGTCCAGCATGCGGAAGATGACGGCCACCATCAGCGGCCCCTTCAGCAGCGGCAGCGTCACCTGGAAGAAGACCCGGATCGGCCCCGCTCCGTCGATCTTCGCCGCCTCGTAGATGTCCCCTGGCAGCATCTGCAGCGCCGCCAGGATCAGCAGCGCCATGAAGGGCGTTGTCTTCCACACGTCCACCGCGACCACCGCCAGGAGCGACAGCTCCGGCTCCGCCGTCCACGCCAGCGGCTCGGAGATGAGCCCCACCGACAGGAACATCGCGTTGATGACGCCGTAGATGTCATTGAACATCCACGCCCACATCCTCGCGGAGACCACGGTGGGGATGGCCCAGGGCACCAGCACCGCCGCGCGCAGCATCCCCCGGCCGGGGAACTTCGCGTTGAGCGCCAGGGCGATGATCAGCCCCAGCACCGTCTCCAGGGAGACGGACACGAGGGCGAACCGGAAGGTGGTCCACACCGTGGTCCACCAGTCCGGATCCTCGAGCACGCTCTGGAGGCTTGCCAGCCCCACGAACTGCGCCGCCGCCATGTCCGTCAGGTTCGCGTCCGAGAAGGCGAACCAGAAGGTGCGCGCCAGCGGCCAGCCTGCCACCAACGCCATGGCCACCAGCGTGGGTGTCAGGAACAGCCAGGCTGCGCGGGTGCGCTCGCGCACGAGCGCGGAGGGTGGGAGCTCAGTGGCCCCCGTGGCCGCGCCGGCGGTGGGAGTCGTGGGGCGGGTCATGGGTCAGCGCTCCCTTACCACTTACCGTCCTTGCCCAGGCTCTTCAGCTTCGTCTCCACCTTCTTCAGGTTGTCGGCCGCCTTCCCCTTGCCGCTGAGCGTGGAGTACACGGAGTTGCGGAACTCGGTGCTCACCTGGTTGTACTTGGCGCCGGTGATCGTCGGCCGCGGCACCGCGTTCACGAACGTCTCGTAGAGGTTGCCCATGAACGGGTTGGCCTTCAGCAGATCCGCGTCCTTGTAGAGGCTCTTGATCGTCGGGTTGAACGAGCCCTCGATCGCGCGGCGCTTCTGCTCCTCGGCGCTCGTCAGGTACTTCACCAGCTCCGCCGCGAGCTTCTCGTTCTTCGAGTACTTGGACACGCCGAGCTGCCAGCCACCGAGCGTGCCGGTGGACTTGCCGTCCGGGCCGCCCTTGGGCAGCGCCATCACCGCCACCTTGCCCGCCACCGGGCTGTCCTTGCTGTTCGCCAGGGACCAGGCATAGGGCCAGTTGCGCATGAACACCGCGTTGCCCGCCTGGAAGGCGTTGCGCGCCTCCTCCTCCTGGTAGTTCAGCACGCCCTTGGGCACCACGTTGCCCACCAGCCCCGCGAAGAAGGTGATCGCCTCCACCGCCTTGGGGTTGTTCACGGTGACCTGGCCGCTCTGGTCCACGATCGTCCCGCCCTTGAAGGAGTCGATCCACTCCAGCGCGTTGCACGTCAGGCCCTCGTACGCCTTGCCCTGGAAGACGAAGCCCACCAGCTTGCTGTTGCCCGCCTTCTTCTCAGCGTCCAGCACCGCCTTGGCCGACGCGGCCAGCTCCTGCCACGTGGTGGGCGGCTTCTGCCCATGCTTCTCCAGCAGATCCGTGCGGTAGTAGAGCAGGCCCGCATCCGTGAACCAGGGGATGGCGATCAGCTTCCCGTTCACCGTGTTGTTCTTCACGATGGGCTCGAAGTGCTGACTGAGCACGTCGTCCGGGAAGTAGGGCTTCAGGTCCACGAAGTGGTTGGCCATCAACCCCGGCCACACCACGTCAATGCGGATCACATCCACATCCGACGAGCCCGCCGCCAGCAGTTGCTGGAACTGTGCCAGCTGCTGCCCTGCATCCTGCGGCACGCTCATGAGCTCTACGGTGTGCCCGGCCTTCTTCGCCCAGGCCTCCGCACCCTGCTTGCAGAGATCCGCCTCCTTGCCCACGGAGCCGCAAGCGATGACGAGCTTCTCCGCCCGCGCCAGTCCTGGGGTTGCGAGTGCCACCACGGCCACGAGCCCAGCCAGTACCTTCTTCATGCGTGACTTCCTCCCTGGAGCGCCCCGAAGTTGAGGCACATCCCCACGAGCGATCTCAGTTGACGCGATCCGTCATTGCTGGGTGCCCGGGATTGACGCGCATCGTCAAGCCAACGGAGGCCGCAATGAACCCCGTGGGTAGCACTTCCCGTATCACGTTTTCACATGATCAGCAGGCTTGAATGTGACGAGTGCAAGGTTTTATGAGGGGGCAGGTTCACTAGGAACCTACGAGGGGCCGGCTTCTCCTCGGATCACTCCTCTCACTCCGCTCACTTCTCTCCTCAACTGGGGGCTGTATCGTGCATCTCGCTCGAAGATTGCGTTCCTGTGTGACGTCACTGGTGGCCGTGCTGGCGCTGTTGGCGGTTCCCTCTACCGCTCGCGCGGGGCTCGAGGCGGGCCCCATCGAGCTCGGCATGTACGGCCGCGTTGGCGTCGCCTGGAACCCCCAGAACGGCCGTTACATCCACGGCAAGTCCCTCAACCTTCTGGGTAATCCGCTCGGTGGCCGTCTGGAGGAGGGGGACTACCTCGAGCCGACCCTCAAGCTGAACATCGTCCGGCCCACCGCCGAGGACAACACCAAGCCGTATTTCCACGTGGTCCTCACGCCGTCCATGTTCTCGAACAACGGCTCCTTCCTGGGCGCCTTCGCGAACAACTTCTCGGCGCAGCTGCGCATCGAGCTGTTCCAGGCCTACCTGGAGGCCGGCAACGTCCTCATCCCGGACCTGACGATCTGGGCCGGCCAGCGCTTCTACCGCGGCAGCGACGTGCACATCGCGGACTACTACTTCTTCAACCAGCTGAACTCGCAGGGCTTTGGCATCAAGTACAAGGGCCTGGATGTGGCGCTGCTGCTGCAGACCGGCAACTCCGGGCAGTACTCCGCCAGGCTGGACGACGGAGACCCCACCACCTCGGATCCCTCGTTCCAGCGCCAGCGCTCCGTGCTCGTCGGCCAGTACGTGCTGCCGGTGATGGAGAAGCACTCGGTGCACTTCCTGGGCGAGTTCCACCTGCTGCCGGCCAACCGCGCCCAGATCGGCGGCGAGCCGATCGCTCCGGGTGACGTCGGCTACGTGGCGGGCGTCAAGTTCCGCGCGGACCTGGGCAACGGCAGCTTCAACGAGACGGCCCTGCGCTTTGGTGGCGGCATCGCCAACGGCGCCTTCGCCGGCTCTCCCACGTGGAGCACCTACGGCCGGGCCAATGAGGACGGCAAGTTCTCCGGCGGCTCGGGGATCGAGTTCGTGGATCACTTCCTCTACAACGTGAACCCCCTGTTCACCGTCAATGCCTACGCCATCTTCCAGCGGAGCCAGGGCGCCAGCGGCGAGTCCACGGACAACGCCTTCAACTTCGCCGCGGGCGCGCGCACCTTCCTGTACCTGCATGACCAGTTCCACCTGATCAACGAGCTGACCTGGCAGGGCGTCGGCTTTGGCCTCCCGGAGGGTGTGGAGACGCCGCCGCTGCCCTACGCCGTGAAGTTCTCCGTCGTCCCGACGATCGTCCCCACGGGCGAGCGCTCGGCTTGGGCGCGCCCGCACCTGCGCCTCATCTACACGCTGGCGTACTACAGCGAGGGTGCGCGCGGCGCGGCAATGGCCGGTGCGCTCGTGTCTCCGTACATGCAGGACTTTGGCCCGCGGACGTTCGGCCACTACCTGGGCACCCGCGCCGAGTGGTGGTTCTAGCCGCCCGGATGCCTCCAGGGCGGGCAGGCCTTCATCCGGCCAGGCCCGCTCCGCCCCCCGGACATGTTGCGCCGGGGGGCAACCGTTCATAAACAGAAGGAGACCCTGTGAGCGGGCCGGGAAGGGCGTCCGGTCCGCCAGGGGGTGGCCCACGGGCACCTCGGGAGCCAGTCAGGCCTCGGGCGCGCCCTTTTGGGCTTTCATCACATGGATCGCGTGCTCGCTTGACTGCCGGAAAGACCGGTGTCTAGGGTGCGCGCCTTCTCCGTCCCCGAGGTGGGGACACCCGACGCTCTCGCCGCGCCCCGCGAGAGCTCTCGGCCAGAACAGGGGCTGCTGTACCCGTTTCAAAGGACTTTCAATTCATGCAGCAGAATGTGAACCAGCAGCTTGGACCGGAGGCAGGCGACGAGGATTTTGCCACGATGTTCGAGGCGTCGCTCAAGGAGCGCGGTGGTGACGGCATCCTCAAGGAGGGTGAGATCGTCAAGGGCACCGTCGTTCAGGTGACGAAGGACTTCGCGATCGTCGATATCGGCTACAAGTCCGAGGGCCAGGTTCCGATCGCCGAGTTCACCAGCCCGCGCGGCGAGCTCACCGTCAAGGCCGGTGACGCCGTGGAAGTGCTCCTGGAGAGCCGCGAGAACGACACCGGCATGGTCGTCCTCTCCAAGGAGAAGGCCGACAAGATGCGCATCTGGGACGAGATCAGCGCCGCCTGCGAGCGCGATGAGATCGTCAAGGGCACCATCGTGGGACGCGTGAAGGGCGGCCTCTCCGTCGACATCGGCGTGAAGGCGTTCCTCCCCGGCTCCCAGGTGGACATCCGCCCGGTTCGGAACTTGGACCAGTACATCTCGAAGGAGTTCGAGTTCAAGGTCATCAAGTTCAACAAGAAGCGCGGCAACATCGTGCTGAGCCGCCGCGTGCTGCTGGAGAAGCAGCGCGAGGAGATGAAGAAGGAGACCCTCAAGAACCTCAAGGAGGGTGCGGTCCTCAAGGGCGTGGTCAAGAACCTCACCGACTACGGCGCCTTCATCGATCTGGGCGGCATCGACGGCCTGCTCCACATCACGGACATGTCCTGGGGCCGCATCGGCCACCCGAGCGAGATGTTCAACGTGGGCGACGAGGTCCGCGTGGTGGTCCTCAAGTTCGACCCCACGCAGGAGCGCGTCAGCCTGGGCCTGAAGCAGATCCAGGAGGATCCGTGGCACCGCGCCGACGAGAAGTACCCGGTCGGCACTCGCGTCAAGGGCAAGGTCGTCTCCATCACGGACTACGGCGCCTTCATCGAGATCGAGCAGGGCGTGGAGGGCCTGGTGCACGTGTCCGAGATGTCCTGGACCAAGCGCCTCAAGCACCCGTCCAAGATCCTGGAGGTCGGCCAGGAGGTGGAGGCCGTCGTCCTGGACATCGATCCGAAGGCCAAGCGCATCGCGCTCGGCATGAAGCAGATCGAGCAGAACCCCTGGACGCTGCTCGAGGACAAGTACCCGATCGGCTCCGTCATCAAGGGTCAGATCCGCAACGTCACCGACTTCGGCGTGTTCGTCGGCGTCGAGGAGGGCGTGGACGGCCTGGTGCACGTGTCCGATATCTCCTGGACCCAGCGCATCAAGCACCCGGGCGAGCTCTACAAGAAGGGTGATGAAGTCGAAGCGGTGGTGCTCAACATCGACGTGGAGAACGAGCGCTTCAGCCTGGGCATCAAGCAGCTCTCGCCGGATCCCTGGGAGACGCTCTCCGAGCGCACCCCGGTGGGCAGCCGCGTGAAGGGCAAGGTCACCAAGGTCACCGACTTCGGCGCCTTCGTGGAGATCGAGCCGGGCATCGAGGGTCTGGTGCACGTGTCCGAGCTGCGTGAGGAGCGCGTGGAGAACCCCCGCGACGTGGTGCAGGAGGCCCAGGAGGTCGATGTGAAGATCATCGACATCAACACCCAGGACCGGAAGGTGGCGCTGTCCATCAAGGCCCTGATCGGTGAGGGCTCGGATGACTACCGCGAGTACCTGCGCAAGCAGGCCGAGGGCAGCAAGGCGCGCCTCGGCGACGTGATGGCGAGCAAGCTGAAGAAGTAGCCCTCGCGCCTCCCACCGGGAGGCCTGCATCTCAGCGGCCGGGTTCCCTCACGGGGGCCCGGCCGTCTGCTTTGGGTGGGCAAGTGAGCCCATGTGGGTGTGCCCGCGCGAAGCCGAGCTGTTACTCGTTGGCACGGATTGTCAGCCCAAGTGTTGGGATCCCACCGCCGAACTCATGCCTCCCGGGGGCTGAGGGGGAGGGGAGCCCAACGCGCTTGACCCTGCCGGAAGGGGTGGTGATAAGGGCTCCCTTGTTCGTATCCCCGGTTCCAAGGAGGCAGTTTTCGTGGCTCGTGAAGTCGTCATCGTGGGTGCGGCCCGGACTCCCATCGGGGCCTTCCAGGGCGCTCTCTCCAAGCTGACGGCGCCCCAGCTCGGCGCCATTGCCATCAAGGCCGCGCTGGAGCGGGCGGGCGTGAAGCCGGAGGCCGTGCAGGAGGTGCTCATGGGCTGCGTGCTCCAGGCGGGCGTGGGGCAGGCCCCCGCGCGGCAGGCCATGCGCTTCGCGGGCATCCCGGACTCCGTGCCGGCCACCACCGTGAACAAGGTGTGCGGCTCGGGCCTCAAGGCCGTCATCTCCGGCGCCCAGGCCATCGCCCTGGGAGACGCGGACGTGGTGGTGGTGGGCGGCATGGAGTCCATGTCGAACGCTCCCTACGTGAGCCACTCCATGCGCGGCGGCGCTCGCATGGGCAACGTCGAGTTCAAGGATGTGATGATCCTCGACGGCCTGTGGGACCCGTACGACAACGTCCACATGGGCATCTGCGCCGAGGAGTGCGCCACCACGCAGAGCGTGAGCCGCTCCCAGCAGGATGAGTACGCGCTCGAGTCCACCCAGCGCGCCATCAAGGCCCAGAAGGAGGGCCTGTTCACCGCGGAGATCGTCCCGGTGCCCGTGCCGGGCAAGAAGCCCGAGGACACCGTCCTCGTCGCCGAGGATGAGGGCCCCAAGAACGCCAGGCCCGAGAAGATCGCGAGCCTCAAGCCCGTCTTCAAGAAGGACGGCACGGTGACGGCGGCCAACGCCTCGTCCATCAACGACGGCGCCGCGGCGCTGGTGCTCATGAGCGAGGAGCGCGCCAAGACGGAGGGCCGCACCATCCTCGGCCGGATCACCGGCTACGCCCAGGCGGCGCGCAAGCCGGTGGAGTTCACCATCGCCCCGGCGGACGCCATCAACAAGCTGCTGGAGAAGAAGGGCCTGAAGACGGACGCCGTGGATCTCTGGGAGATCAACGAGGCGTTCGCGGTGGTGTCCATCGCCAACAACCGGCTCCTCAAGCTGGACCCATCCAAGGTGAACGTGCGCGGCGGCGCGGTGGTGCTCGGACACCCGATCGGCGCCTCGGGCGCGCGCGTGCTCGTCACCCTGCTGCACGCGATGAAGGATCACGACAAGAAGCGCGGCGTGGCCTCGCTCTGCATCGGCGGCGGTGAGGGTATCGCGCTGATGGTGGAGCGCTGAGGAATGAACAAGATCTTCGCGAGCGCGAAAGAGGCGGTCGCCGACATCCCGGACGGAAGCACGCTCATGAGCGGCGGCTTCGGGCTGTGCGGCAACCCGGAGAACCTCATCGAGGCGCTTCACAAGAAGAACGTGAAGGGCCTCACCATCATCTCCAACAACTGCGGCACCGATAAGGAGGGGCTCGGGATCCTGCTGGCCAACAAGCAGGTGAAGAAGATGGTGTCCAGCTACGTGGGTGAGAACAAGGAGTTCGAGCGCCAGTTCCTCTCCAAGGAGCTGGCGGTGGAGCTCAACCCGCAGGGCACGCTGGCCGAGCGCATCCGTGCGGGCGGCTGCGGCATCGGCGGCTTCTTCACCCCCACCGGCGCGGGCACCCTGCTCGCGGAGGGCAAGGAGACGAGAATGATCGACGGGCGCCTCCACGTGCTGGAGACGCCGCTCAAGGCGGACTTCGCGATCGTCCGCGCCTGGAAGGCGGACCGCTGGGGGAACCTGGTGTTCCGCAAGACGGCCCGTAATTTCTCGCCGATGATGTGCATGGCGGCGAAGGTGACGATCGTCGAGGCGGAGCACATCGTGGAGCCGGGCGAGATCGATGGGGATCTCATCCACGTGCCTGGCATCTTCGTGCATCGCATCATCCAGTCGGAGAATCTCAAGAAACCGATCGAGCGGCGCACCGTCCGCAAGCGGGCGTGAGGACTGCCATGCCATTGACTCGTGAACAGATCGCGCAGCGCATCGCCCAGGAGCTGAAGGACGGCTTCTACGTCAACCTGGGCATTGGAATGCCCACGCTGGTGGCCAACTACGTCCCGGCCGGAGTCGACATCGTGCTCCAGTCGGAGAACGGGCTGCTGGGCATCGGCCCCTGGCCCATGGAGGGCGAGGAGGATCCGGACCTCATCAACGCCGGCAAGGAGACGGTGACGGAGCTCAAGGGTGCGGCCTTCTTCGACTCGGCGCTGTCCTTCGGGATGATCCGCGGAGGCCACATCGACATGGCGGTGCTGGGGGCCATGCAGGTGAGCGAGCAGGGGGACCTGGCCAACTGGATGATCCCCGACAAGATGGTGAAGGGGCCGGGCGGCGCCATGGACCTGGCCGTCGGCGCCAAGCGCATCTACGTGGCCATGGAGCACGTGAACAACAAGGGAGAGCTGAAGATCCTCAAGAAGTGCGCGCTGCCCATCACCGGGCTCAAGTGCGTGCACCACATCGTCACGGACCACGCCTTCCTGGATGTCACCCCGGAGGGACTGGTGCTGCGTGAGCTTGCACCCGGAGTGACAGTGGAGCAGGTGCAGCGCCTCACGGAGCCGAGGTTCAAGGTGGCCCCGGACGTGCGAGAGATGAAGGTCTGAAGGGTTGACGCTTCGTCGCTCCGCTGCGAGCATCCCCCCCGTCTCGCAGCGGAGCGCTCATGGCCGACCAATCCCCAAAGCCCAACGTTGCGCCGCGTCCCCCTCGGCTCGAGTACGAGCTCCCCGTGGCCTACCGCACGGTCGCCGGCTTCGTCACGGACTGGGCCGTCAACATCTCGCGCGGGGGGCTCTTCATCAACACGCAGAAGCCCCTGCCCGTGGGCACGCACGTGAAGCTCATCGTGTCGCTGCCAGGCACGGAGTTCCCGTTCGATCTCACAGGCCGGGTGACGCGCGTCAACGAGACGCACGTGGCCCCCAACCAGGTGCCGGGGATGGCCATCGAGTTCGTCGGGGTGGACGAGCAGAAGCGCATCCGGCTCGAGGAGTTCGTCGATCGCCTGGCCAAGGCGCTCCCTCCCGAGGAGCGGGGCTGACGGCACGCCCCTTCAGGGCCGGCGGGCGATCAGCGGCAGGAGCTCGTCGAGATCCACCGGCTTCTGGATGAAGAACACCCCTGGCTCTCCCTTCAAGCCCGAGGCCACGAGCTCCTTGTCGGAGAGGCCCGTCATGAAGATGGCGGGAACCAGCGGCAACAGCTTGCGTGCCTGACGGAAGAAGCCAATCCCGTCCAGCCTGGGCATCTTCACGTCAATCAGGAGCACGTCCGGGCGAAAGCCCTCGAGCTTGGCCAGGGCATCCACACCGTCTACGGCAACCTGCACCTCGAACCCCTCGTCGCCGAGCAGTGAACGAAGCCCTAGCCGCGCTGAAGGCTCATCCTCTGCCACCAGGATGGCCGTACGCTTCTCACCCATCACAGACAGCCCCCCCTCAACCATTGAGGCTCCAAGCTTTCCAGAAGAAGCTGAGGAGGGGAACAAGCACACGCTCTTGTGGTGACTACCCGAGAAGATTTGCCTGTGGGAGGATGTATCCCCTACATGACTGTCTCTTCGGTCCATGATCTCGAGCCTCGTGGCGGTACGACGTCTCGCTATGTCCGCGGGATGGAGCTCCTGGTCTCGGTCGTCCAGGAGCTCTCGCTCGCTCGCGATCTGCAGTCGGTGATGAACATCGTGAAGCGAGCGGCTCGCGAGCTGACGGGGGCCGACGGCGCGACCTTCGTCCTGCGCGACGGCGCCTTCTGCCACTACGCCGACGAGGATGCGATCGAGCCGCTGTGGAAGGGCAAGCGCTTCCCGCTGGAGCTGTGCATCAGCGGGTGGGCCATGCTCCACCGCGAGCCCGCCCTCATCGAGGACATCTACGCGGATCCGCGGATCCCGGCGGATGCGTACCGGCCCACCTTCGTCAAGAGCCTGGTCATGGTGCCCATCCGGACGGTGGCGCCAGTGGGCGCGATCGGAAACTACTGGGCCCGGAAGCGGGTCGCCTCACCCGAGGAGGTCAAGCTCCTGGCGGCCCTCGCCGACAGCACCTCCGTGGCGATGGAGAACGTCCGGCTCTACGAGACTCTCGAGCGCCGGGTGCAGGAGCGGACGGTGCAGCTTGCGGCGAGCCAGGAGGAGCTGGCCGCCAAGCACGACGCCCTGCTCCATGTTCAGAGCCAGAAGGAGGAGATGGCGGCGCTCCTGGTCCACGATCTGAAGAGCCCCGCAAACGGGATCATGATGTCCTGCAAGTCCCGCCTCCGCAGTCCCAGCCTGTCCGAGACGGACCGGCAGCACTGGAAGAGCATCTATGCCGGAGCCGAGGGCATCAACCGGATGGCGCTGAACCTCCTCGACATCACTCGGAGCGAGGATGGGGTGTTCACCCCGAACCCGAGCGACCTGGACGTGCGCGCTCTGCTCGCGGAAGTCATCGAGATGATGTCCCCCCTCGCCGAGGGGTGTGACCAGCGGCTCGAGCTCCAGGTGGAGCTCAACCACTCCGCCCTGCGGGCTGACGAGGAGCTGCTTCGCCGCGTGCTGCTGAACCTCATCGACAATGCCCTCCGGCACAACCCGCCGGGCGGCACGGTGCAGCTCGTTGCGCGTGAGAGCGGCACCGGCTCTCTGGAGCTCCGTGTCATCGACGAGGGGCCTGGCATTCCCGAGGAGATGAGGCAGGCCATCTTCGACAAGTACACGCGCCTGGAGCAGGGAAACGACGAGAAGGTCTCCGGCGGGCGCGGGCTCGGACTGGCGTTCTGCAGGCTCGCGATCGAGGGCCACGGCGGGGGTATCTCCGTGGAGGCCAACCCGCCTCGAGGGAGCATCTTCGTCGTGCGCCTGCCCAGGGGCTCCGAGGCGCGCTGATCCACACGTTGCCCCCGCCTGCCCACAGCCGCTTTGAGGGTCCCCCGGCGGCGCACTCTGTCTGAACCTGTATGCTTGTCTGACAGGTTCGCCGGACTCGTGCTCCTGGGCGGCGTGCTCTGGCCGAGCCTGTATGCTTGTCCTACATAGTGCCCATGCTTCCTGTTCCTGAGACTCCTATTGAGGTGACCATCGAGCGTCTTGGGCAGCTCGGCGAGGGCGTGGCCTCCTGGCAGGGGCGCACCGTCTTCGTGCCGGGGGCCTTCCCTGGCGACATCGTGAGCATCCAGCTGGAGCAGCAAGGGAAGGTGCTGCGGGGGCTCCTGCGTCAGGTGGTGACGCCTGGGAAGGATCGGCGCGCGTCTCCGTGCTCCCTGAGCACCGAGTGTGGCGGGTGCGACTGGCTGGAACTGGCCGAGCCCGCCCAGCGCGCGGCGAAGCAGGAGATCGTCCTCTCCACGTTGGAGCACCTGGGCCACCTGCCAAGGGATCGGTTCACCGTGCGCCCCCTGCTCGTGGCGCCGAGGGACTTCGGGTACCGGCGGCGGGCGGTGCTCCACTTCGCCAAGGGCTCGCTGGCGTACTTCGGCCGACGGAGCCACGAGAAGGTGCCAGTGTCCGAGTGCGGCGCGCTCACCCCAGCGCTGGCCACGCTCCCCGGGAAGCTGGCGCCGCTCCTCAAGCCGCTCTCCAAGGACGCGGAGGAGGTGCACCTGCTGGCCGAGGGCGGCAAGGCTGCCTTCGCGGTGATGCTGACAGGCTTGGTGACGGCGCGGCATGTGGAAGCCACGGAGGCCGCCGTGCGCGCGCTGCGGCTGGAGGGGGCCGTGCTGGTACCGCAGGAGGGCTCGCCTCGCATCCTCGGCAAGCCTGCGCTGCGCTCGTTGTCGCCGCTGCGGCCGGAGGTGCCGCTGTACCTGCGGCCGGATTCCTTCGCCCAGGCGCACGCCGAAGCCAATGTGGGCCTTGTCACGGCGGCCCTGTACGAGCTGGCCCCCCGGGAGACGGACTCCGTGCTGGAGCTGTACTCCGGGAACGGCAACTTCACCTTCCCGCTGGCCGCCACGGCCCGCTCGGTGCTGGGGGTGGAGTCCTCGCCCGTAGGCGTGGAGCTGGCCCAGCGCAGCGCCCGAGAGGGTGGGGTGGCCAACGTCCGCTTCATCCAGGGAGATGCTCGCAAGGTGTGCCAGGGGCTCCTCGGAGAGGGCCAGAAGTTCGACCTCTGCCTGGCGGACCCTCCTCGAGCGGGGGCACCGGGGCTCGCACGCCAGGTCTCCGCACTGGGAGTCAAGAGAGTGGTGTATGTGGCATGCGATCCGGCTTCTCTGGCCCGGGACGCGGCGGGGCTGGTGGAAGCGGGTTACAAGCCCCTGGCGCTGCAGGTGGTGGACATGTTCCCGCAGACCCACCATGTGGAAGCCGTCATGTCGTTCGAGCGCTGAAGGAGGACGCGTGGACGCCCGCATTGTCGAGTTCGCCGAGGTGCTGCGCCAGAACGGCGTGCGCGTGAGCACGGCCGAGGTCCAGGACGCCCTGCGCGCCACCTCCGAGGTGGGGCTGAAGGAGCGAGGCGTGTTCCGGGCCGTCCTGCGCACCACGCTCGTGAAGCGTGAGCTGGACGTGAGCGTGTTCAACCGCGCCTTCGACTTCTACTTCTCGGGCGCGGCGAAGACGTTCGAGGCGCTTGACAAGGCGCTCGCGAAGCAGATCGAGGAGGAGGGCTATCTCCAAGGCGACGAGCTGAAGATGGTGCTGTACCAGATGAACCTGCTCTTCCCGGAGATGTCGCCCCTGGCCAAGGCCATCGTCGAGGGAGACAAGGCACGGCTCGCGCAGATCTTCCGATCCGCCATGCTCCAGCTCGATCTGTCCCGAATGGAGAGCGGCCTCCAGGCAGGCTTCTTCTCCCGGCGGCTGCTCGCGGGCGCCGGCATGGAGCGGGCTCGCTCGGACCTGAAGTCCCTGGAGGCCGAGCTCGTCGCACGGGGACTGTCTCCTGACGGCGTGGAGATCGTCTCCCGCTACGTCGCGGACGCGATGCGGAAGATCGAGGACGCGGCGCGTCAAGAGGTGAAGCGCCAGGCCGAGGCACGCATCCGCCGGCGCACGGACTCGGTGGCGGAGAAGCCGCTGCACCTGCTCACCCAGGCCGAGGTGGACCAGATGCAGTACGCCGTGCGCACCCTGGCCGAGAAGCTCAAGAGCCGCCTCGTCCGCAAGCAGCGCTCGCACCGGCGCGGGGCACTCCACGTGCGCCGCACGCTGCGCCGGAACCTCCCCTGGGGTGGGGTGCCCATGGTGCCCCAGTTCCGCACGCGCCGCCCCGAGCGCCCCGAGGTTGTCGTCCTCTGCGATGTCTCGGACTCGGTGCGCACCGCGGCGCGGATGATGCTGCTCTTCACGTACACGCTGCAGGAGCTCTTTGTCCGCGTGCGCTCCTTCGTCTTCGTCTCGGACGTGGGGGAGGTGACGCAGTACTTCAAGGACCTGGACGTGGATCAGGCCATCGATCTGGCCACCGCGGGCAAGGCCGTGTCCCTGAGCGCCAACTCGAACTATGGCCGGGCGCTCGCGGAGTTCGTCCGGGATCACCTCGGCAGCATCACCCGGCGCACCACGGTGATGATCATTGGAGACGGCCGCAACAACTACAACCCGAACAACGTCTGGGCGCTGAAGGACCTCCAGCGCAAGGCAAAGCGCGTGCTCTGGATCTGCCCCGAGGACCGAGGCAACTGGGGCATTGGTGACAGCGAGATGCTTGCCTACGAGAAGCACTGCCACCAGGCCGTGGTGGTCAACTCGGTGAACGAGCTCGCGCGCATCGCCGACCAGCTCGTTCCCGCTTGACGGAGACTCGCCATGCCCTCCTTCTTCGATGACGCCCCTGAATCCTCTGCCGATGGAGTCCAGGTCGCGGATGACCGGACGCTGCGGCTCGCCGCCCACCCCTTCACCGAGCAGGAGCTCGCCGCCCTGATCCGCTACCAGGAGGCCTTCCTGGCCGTCGCCGAGGCCACCCCCGGCCACGAGGCGCTCGCCCGGGCCCACGCGGAGGGGATCCAGGCCTCGGGCCTGGCTCCCAAGTACGTGGAGCTGGGCCAGGCGCTGCTCCGCGCCTTCTGCGGCCAGCGCTGGTCGGCGGGCAGGCTCCGGGACAAGCTGAAGCAGCTCGAGTCCCGCGGGCCCGACGCGGAAGAGCTGCGCGGCCGCATCCGAGACGAGCTGGAGCGGCTGGAGCGAACCGAGGCCTTCGTCCGGCGTTATGGGGAGGAGCCGATCGCGCTGCTCCAGAAGCACGAGCAGACGCTGCTCGGGCTCCACACCCGGATGACGCGGCTGCTCAGCCGCGGTTGATTCCTGCTCAGCCGCCGGTTGCATTCCGGCGCCTGCCGTCGCATAAGAATCCGTTTTTCAACGGGAAATGCCCATGAAGCGCTACTTCATCCACACCTTCGGCTGCCAGATGAACGTCAACGACTCGCTCCGCATGAGCGAGGTGCTGGCGACGCTGTCCTACCAGCCGACGCCCACGCCGGATGACGCGGACCTCATCATCCTCAACACCTGCGCCATCCGAGAGAAGGCCGAGGACAAGATGCTGTCCGCCCTCGGGCGCTACCGGCCCGTCAAGGTCAGTCGCGGCGCCCTCATCGGCGTAGGCGGCTGCGTGGCCCAGCAGGAGAAGGATCGCCTCCTCAAGAAGGTCCCCTACGTGGACTTCGTCTTCGGCCCGGACAACATCGGGAAGCTGCCGGAGATCATCTCCCGCGTGGAGCAAGAGCGCGAGCGCGTCGTGGAGACCGCCTTCGTCGACTCAGAGGAGTACGTCTTCCCTCGCGCCAACGCCGAGACTTCCCGCGGCAAGGTGACCGAGTTCGTCACCGTCATGAAGGGCTGCGACAACGTCTGCTCCTTCTGCGTCGTGCCCCACACCCGCGGCCGCGAGGTCAGCCGCGCCTTCCCGGACGTGCTCACCGAGGTGGCCGAGCTGGCCCGCGTGGGCCTGCGGGAAGTCACGCTGATCGGCCAGAACGTCAACTCGTACAAGGGCGGCATCAACTTCGCCCAGCTCCTGCTGCGCGCCGCCGAGGTGCCCGGCATCGAGCGCGTGCGCTTCACCACCAGCCACCCGCACGATCTCTCCGATGAGCTGATCGACGCGTTCCGCACCCAGCCGAAGATCGCCCCGCACTTCCACCTGCCTGTGCAGAGTGGCTCGGACCGCATCCTCAAGATGATGCGCCGGGACTACACCGTGGTGCAGTACCTGGAGCGGCTCGAGAAGCTGCGCACGGCCCGGCCTGGCATCGCCGTCACCACCGACATCATCGTCGGCTTCCCCGGTGAGACGGATGAGGACTTCGAGCTCACCCTGAAGCTCACCGAGCAGGTCCGCTACGAGAGCCAGTTCTCCTTCATCTACAGCCCGCGTCCCAAGACGGGCGCAGCCCTGCGCGAGAAGGACTGGGGGCCCATCCCCCACGAGGTGAAGATCGCCCGCCTGGAGCGGCTGCAGAAGCTCCAGCGGAAGATCTGCGGCGAGATCGTCGCCACTCAGGTGAGCATCGAGGTCGAGGTGCTCGTGGAGGGCCACTCCAGGTACGACGCCGCCAAGCGCTTCGGCCGCACCCCCGAGAACCGCACCGTCAACTTCGACGGGGATGCCCCGGCCGGCGCGCTCGTGAAGGTCCTCATCGACCGGGCCACCCCCAACCAGCTCATGGGCCGGCAGACGGCGGTGGTCATGGCTCCCACCGTCATGCCCCCTCCGGCCGAGACCCTGGCTGGGGTCCAGCCAGACCGATTTCCTCTCGTTCAGGCATAAGGGAGCGGGCTTTTCGTCGCCCGGCCCAGGTCGAAACGCTGACGAGGGGGGGTGGGACGTGGTAGGAGCACACGCATGGCCATCGTGCCCGAGACCGTGCTGAAGGCGTGCCCCATCTTCAAGGGGTTCACCGACACTGGCATCGCGATCTTCGCCAGCATTGCCGTCCCGCGCGCCTTCCCCAAGGGCACCCAGCTCTTTTCCGAGGGCAAGAAGGGTGAGTCGCTCCTCATCGTGGGCGAGGGGACCGTCCGCCTGAGCGCGAAGAACCAGGCCGGCGAGGAGATCTCTCTCGGGGATGTGACTTCGGGCGAGCCGCTGGGAGAGCTGGCACTCGTGCAGACGGGCGATCGGCTGTGCACCGCCACCGCCATGTCGGATGTCTCCGCCTTGGAGATCCGCCACGCCGACTTCCAGAAGCTCCTCATCCAGAAGCCCCAGGCGTGCGTGAAGCTGTTGATGGGCATTGTCGTGTACTTCGGCCAGAAGGCCCGCGACAACCGCGAGATGCTCCGCACGCTCGTGGGAAAGGCCCCTGCCGCCTGATGCGTGCGTGTGCTCCGCTCTTGGCGGTGCTCCTGGCTCTCGGGCCCTGGAGCGCCCGTGCCGAGACGGACTGGTTCTCCCGCATCGCCACGCCCGGTGGCATCGAGCTCCGGGCCGACGCACGCGTCTTCACCCTGTTCGCGCTCTTCAACCGGACCGGCTACGACGTGGGCCCCCTGCGCCGCGAGCACCCCGTTCCGGCGCACCGGTACTCGCCCGCTCGCGTCCGCGTGCGTGAGGCGCTGGCGGGCGCGGACCCTGCCGTGCTCCAGCGCGCCCAGGTCTTCTTCGATGCCCACCCGCTGCCGCTGGAGCGTTACGTGGCCCTCGCCGTCCGCATGGAGGATGGGCCCGAGGTCCCCGCCGAGCTCCGCGAGCTGGAAGGGCTCGAGACGCTCCTCGATCTCGTCGAAGCGAAGTGGCCCGTCCCTGGACTCCGGGCCGAGACCTTCGATGACTACCGCGCGGAGATGCGCTCCTACCTTGCCGTCCTGGATGCGCCGCTCCAACGTACCCAGCGGCTCCTCCGCCTGCCGGAAGGCAGGCCAGGCCTCCGGGTGGTGGTGAATCTGCTCGGTGCAGAAGGGTGGGTGCGAGGGTTCCGCACCGCGAAGGGGGTGGCAGTCCTGGTAGGTCCGGGTAGGAGCCCGGAGGTAGAGCGGGTGATGTGGGAATATGCTCGACTCATGCTGCCTCCCCGGGTGAGGGAGCAGGCACAGGCACAGTGGACGGGAGGGCCGGCGCTCTTGAGAGAGGCGCAGGCCTTGGGAGCGAGGGAGGCGACGGTCGGGGAGTACGCGGTGGCGCTGGTGAGCCGTGCGCTCGCGCTGGCGGCGATGGAGGCCCCCGATTCTGCCTACGAATTGGCCAGCCATGAGGGATACTTTGGGCTGAAGGGACTGGCGGGGAGTTTTGCAGACGCGCGCTCGGTTGATGCGTGGGTGCTGGAGGGGCTGGCTCGGGTAGCTGCCGGGCGTCCCTCCCGGAAGTGAACGAGAGGCAAGGACGAAGCGTGGAAGAGTTACTCACTCATCTGCTGAGCGACACCCAGGGCTTTTTTGCTTACGCGACCGTCTTCCTGATCCTCCTGGCCTGTGGGCTCGGCGTCCCACTGCCCGAGGACATCTCCCTCATCCTCGGGGGCTTCCTGGCGCACAAGGGCGCCGCGAGCCTGCCGGTGATGATGGTGGTCGGCTTCGTAGGCATCCTCGCGGGAGACAGCCTCATCTTCCACTTCGGCCGCAGGCTGGGTGCGAACGTGGGGAGGAAACCGGGAGGCTTCTTCGCGCGCATCATCACCCCCGAGAAGCGCGCCAAGGTAGAGGGCCTCTTCGAGAAGCACGGGCAGAAGATCGTCATGATCGCCCGCTTCATGCCGGGCGTCCGCGCGGTGACGTACTTCACCGCGGGCTCGGTGGGCATGTCCTACTGGCGCTTCATTCTCTGGGACGGCCTGGCTGCGCTCCTGTCCGCGCCGGTGTTCGTGTTCCTGGGCTTCCACTTCGGCAGCGAGCTGGACTACCTCATCGGCAAGCTCAAGGAGGGCCAGTACGTGGTGCTGGGGGGCCTGGCGCTCCTCGGCGGGGCCTGGTTCCTGTGGCAGCGGCGCAAGGCGGCGATCGCGCGCGAGGCGGCCGAGCAAGTCCTCCAGCGCGCCGCCGTGGTGCCCGTCATTCCCCCGGAGAGCGCCATGGCCGAGTCCCGCTCCAGCTCGTTCATGGAGAACACGGAGAAGAAGGCCGTCGCCGGCCGCTCCCGCACCTCCGAGTTCCTGAAGTAAGGCATCGAAGCCGTCGAGGCTTGCCCTCGAGGCTCAGCGGCGCCCGAAGAGCCCCTTGAGCCAGCCCACCATGCCCACCTTCTTCGTGGGCGGGGGCGGGGACATGGCTCCCCCGGGTATGGCTCCGGGCGCGCCCTTGGCAGCGGCCGCGGAGGAACCCGTGGGCGGTGGCTCGGGGTTCTCCTGCTCCAGCCTCGCCTTCACGGCCTCCGGCGTGTCCCGTGTGGTGAAGGTGCTGGAGACCTCGCGCCCCGTTGAGTTCTCCTTCGCCGTCACCTTCAGCAGAGACTCGTTGCTCACCTCGAAGGTGATGCTCACCTGCACCTCGCCGCGCGGACGGAGCGGCAGTCCGGCCAGCTTCAGCGTCCCCAGGAACTCGTTCTCCGCCACCCGGTTCGACTCGCCCTGGAAGATGCTCACCTCCAGCTCCGCCTGGTTGTCGCGGCTGGTGGACAGCGTGTATGCCTTGGTCGTCGGCAGCGCCGCGTTGCGCTCCATGACGGCCTTGAAGCGCCCGCCCGGCAGCCCCACGCCGATCGCCATGGGCAGCACGTCGATGAGGGTGACGCCCTCCTTCTGACCCAGGCTGTGCGCGAAGAGCGCCGCACCCAGCGCTACGGCCTCGTCCGGGTGCACGTTCTTGGTAGGCGGCTTACCGAAGTATTTGGTGATCTTCTCGTGCACCAGCGGGAAGCGGCTCTGGCCTCCCACCAGCACCACCTCCTGGATGTCCTTGGGCGTCAGCCCCTTGGCCTCGAGCACCTCGCCGCAGACCTCGATCGTCCGGTCCACCAGCTTCTCGGTCAGCTCGATGAGCTTCTTGCGCGTGAGCGTGACATCCAGATCGTACGGCGTGTTGTCGATCATCGTCACGAACGCCACGTGGATGCGCATGTCCGTGCGCTCCGACAGCGCGCACTTGGCGCGCTCGGCCGCGTCGTGGATGCGCTGCATGGCCACCCGATCCCCCTGGAAGACCTTGCCCGTCTGCTTCTGGAACTCCTCCAGCAGGTACTCGACGATCGCGTTGTCGAAGTCGATGCCGCCCAGGAAGGTGTCGCCGCCGGTGGAGATCACCTCGTAGACAGTGTCGTAGAGCTCCAGCACGGACGCGTCGAAGGTGCCGCCACCCAGATCGTAGACGAGGATGCGCTGGTTCAGCTTGCGCCCGTAGCCGTACGCGAGCGCCGCCGCGGTGGGCTCGTTGAGGATGCGCTCCACATAGAGCCCGGCCAGCTGCCCCGCCTCGCGCACCGCCTGGCGCTGGTTGTCGTTGTAGTAGGCCGGCACCGTGATCACCGCCCGCGAGACGGAGTGGCCAAGCTGGTTCTGTGCCACCTCTCTCACCTCGCGCAGGATCAGCGCGGAGATCTGCTGCAGCGAGAAGACGCGGTTGCCCAGCTTCACCGCGGCCTCGCCGCTGTCTCCTGGGGCGACTTCGTAGTGGAACCGATCCTTGATGTGCTGGACGATGGGTGACTCGTACGAGCGGCCCACCAGGCGCTTGGCGCCGTAGACGGTCTGCCGCGGGTTGGTCAGCATCTGCCCCTTGGCCGGGTGCCCCACCACCATCTTCCCGCGCGTGTTGAGCGCGAGGATGGAGGGCACCGTGTTGTGGCCCTCGCGGCTGCGCAGCACCTCGGGCTTGCCACTGCGCACGGAGGCCGCGCACGAGTTCGTCGTGCCAAGATCGATCCCGATGATCGGGCCCTCGCGCTTGGGCTCCTCCTTGGGAGGCTCGAAGGGAGGGGCGTTGAGCACCGCGGACGCACCTGCCGAGACGACTGGCAACTGAGTGCCTGAGGGGCGCGTGGGGGCCTGGCCCGGTGCGACGGGATACGTGCCCGAGGGACGCGTGGGGGCCTGGCCCGGTGCGGCGGGATACGTGCCCGAGGGGCGCGTGGGGGCCTGGCCCGGCTGCGGGACTGGGGCCTGGGGCACTGAAGCAGGAGCGAGCTCAGGGGAGGGCGCAGGGGGCGTGGCCGCTACCGGAGGCACGGGAGCGGGTGTGGCCGCTACCGGAGGCGCGGGAGCGGGTGTGGCCGCGGGAGCACGCACAGGCTGTGGGACGGAGGCCGGCGTCGCAGGAGCGGCAGCCGCCGGCTGAGGGATCGGCGCCGGGGTCGCTGGAGCGGGGGAAGTTCCAGGCCCAGGCACAGCCGGAGCGACTGGTGCAGCAGGCTCGGCAGCAGGGGAGGCCCCAGCATCCTGCGCAGGGGATGCCTCGGGAGCAGGTGCAGGCTGCACTGGCGAGGGCGGAGGTGGGACAATGTAGTCAGCAGCTCCTACCCCCGGCGGCACGGGGGGCTCTGCCGACTGGGCGTGGGGCAGGGAGGCGAGGGCGGAGTCGAGGAAGCGCTTCGTCTCCGGATCGAGCGTGAGGAAGCGCAGCCCCATGCCGGGGATGCCCTGGCCCTGCTGTCCGGTGACGAAGTGGACGATGGCCGAGGCGTAGATGATGCGCTCTCCGGTGGAGAGCTTGAGATCCAGGGTGACGAGGGTACCCGGCGGCTTCACCATCTTGGAGCGCAGGTAGATGCCGCCCCGAGTGACGTTGGCGCCATACTTCGCGAGGAACTCTTCCGGGGTGGCGAAGGGCAGCTTGACCGCCAGCCCAATCGGCCCCTGATTGGAATCCGTCAAAGCGGCATCCTCATCCCGACCTG
>NZ_DASPHO010000568.1:0-34136 GCF_035629615.1 Hyalangium sp.
TACCGTGCTAGATCCCGAAGGGTTGGATGCCGCGGTGGCAGCGTTGCTTACCGCGCAGAAGTGAGTAGCCCCCTCAGATGCGCCGGTGCTAGGCTCCGCGCTCCTCTCGAGGCCTTACGTGGAGGCGAAGCTTCACATGGCTGCTAAGCGGGTCCTGGTCGTCGACGACGCCATCTTCATGCGCAACATGATCAAGGACATCTTCGCGTCCGGCGGGTTCGAGGTCGTCGGTGAGGCGGCCAACGGCCTGGAGGCCGTGGAGAAGTACAAGGAGCTCAAGCCGGACCTGACGACGATGGACATCGTCATGCCCTTCAAGAGCGGCATCGAGGCCACGCGCGAGATCCTCAAGCATGACAGCAACGCGGTGGTCATCATGTGCTCGGCGCTGGGGCAGGAGAGCCTGGTGATGGAGGCCATCGAGGCAGGCGCCTCGGACTTCATCGTCAAGCCGTTCCGGGCCGAGGATGTCCTGGCCGTCGTGAAGAAGGTCCTGGGCGAGGGCTAGCGCGGCTGCGCGCTCCCGTCCTGTTTCCCTGAGAGAGGTCCGGCATGGCGATGGACATGTCCCGGTACCTCGGGCTCTTCGTCACCGAGGCCAGCGAGCACCTGGAGTCGCTCGGCAGGGACCTGGTCCAGCTCGAGAAGGAGGGTGGCGCCGCCGCGGTGGACTCCATGTTCCGCCACGCCCACTCCGTCAAGGGCATGGCCTCCTCCATGGGCTTCGAGCCCATCGCCACGCTGGCGCACCGGGTGGAGGATCTGGTGGACGCCGTCCGCCAGGATGCGAGCCGGCTGAACCGCGAGCTGGTGGATCTGCTGCTGGCGTCCACGGACACGCTGCTGTCGCAGGTGCGCTCAGTGGCGGAGAACAAGCCCCCCGAGGAGGCGAGCACGCTGCTGTCCCAGCTCTCTGCGCGGGTGTCGGCCCTCACCGGGCAGGCCCCGGCGCCCACCCGGGTGATGAATGCCACGGCCCTGCGGAACACGCCTGTCCCCGTCCGGCCGCCCGACCCTGGCGCTCCTGCTCCCGCTCCCAGCACTGCGACGCCCGTGCCGCTGCGCGGCGGAGCTCCCAGCCCGAGCAGTGGAGCTCCTCCGGCGCCGGGGGCTGCTCCGCCGAAGGGTGAGGTCCGGCTCGACGCAGGGCCCCAGTCCCGCTGGGCCGTGAAGGTGCGGGTGGTGCCGACGTGCCAGGTGCCCGGAGTGCGGGCGTTCCTGGTGCACAAGCGGCTCTCGGGGCTGGGCATGCTCTCCGAGCTGCGGCCCGCGCTGGAGGATCTGAAGGCCGGGCGCATCCCGGACGGGCTCATCCAGTGTGAGGTGGAGACCTCGGCGGGCGAGCAGGGCATCCAGGGGGCGCTGCGGAACGTGTCGGAGGTGGAGCTGGTCTCCATCAAGCCCGTCATCACCGCGCCTCCTCCGGCGCCAGTGCCCGCGCCCTCGTCCGAGGCCTCTCGCGCGCCAGGGGAGGCCGCGCCGCGCACGGTGCGTGTGCGCACGGAGCTGCTGGACTACTTCCTGGACACGGTGGGTGAGCTGATGCTCGCCACCGCGCGCCTGCGCGAGGTGGGCAAGGAGCTGCCGGAGAACGTGCGCCCGCCGCTGGAGGAGGGCGTCTACCGGCTGCACGCGCTGGTGAAGGATCTGCACGACAAGGTCATGTCGGCACGCATGACGCCGCTGTCCCTCATCACGGACCGGCTGCCGCGGGCGGCGCGGGACATCGCCCGCAAGCGTGGGCGCGAGGTGGACCTGGTCATCACCGGCGCGGAGATCGAGCTGGACCGGGCCATCCTGGACGACCTGGCGGACCCCATGCTGCACATCCTGCGCAACTGCATCGACCACGGGCTGGAGTCGCCCGAGGAGCGCGCCGCGGCGGGGAAGATCCCCAAGGGCAAGGTGCAGGTGTCGGTGCGCCGCGCCCGGGATCGCGTCGTCATCGAGGTGGAGGACGACGGCCGGGGCATGAGCGCGGAGAAGCTCAAGGCCGCGGCGGTGACCCGGGGCTCCATCACCGCCGAGGCGGCCGCGCGCCTGTCCGACCGCGAGGCCTTCATGCTCGCCTGCCTGCCGGGCGTGTCCACGGCCAAGGACGTGTCGGAGATCTCCGGCCGCGGTGTGGGCATGGATGCCGTGAAGCGTGTGGTGGAGAACGTTGGCGGCACGCTGGAGATCGACAGTGAGAAGGGCAAGGGCACGCGCTTCACGCTGCGGCTGCCCCTGACGGTGGCGGTGGTACATCTGCTGCTCGTGGAGGTGGGCGACGAGGTGTTCGGCCTGCCGATCGCCAAGGTGGTGGGCGCTCAAGAGGCCAACGCGGACGAGCTCAGCCGCAGCCGGGACACGGCGTTGCTGCCTCACGGCAATACACTGCTGCCAGTGCACGCTTTGGATCAGCTGGTAGGGCTGCCAGCGCCGGAACGGCGGGGAGTCCGGCCTTTTGTGGTGATGGAGGGAGATACGGGGAAGGTCGCTCTCGCGGTGGATCGGCTGCTGGGGCAGGAAGAAGTGGTGCTCAAGCCACTCTCCCGGCCCTTGGACTTGCTCCCGGGCCTTTCTGGAGTGACGATTCTGGGAAGTGGCCGCCCGGTCTTCATCCTGGACGTGCCGAGGTTACTGTCCGCGTGAACGCTCAGGTCCCCAGCGACATTCAGCTCGACGTGCTGCGCGAGGTGGCCAACATCGGCTGCGGGCACGCGGTGGATGCGCTCGCCCGGCTGGTGGGTGGCAAGAAGGTGGATCTCGCGGTGCCGCGCGCCATGGTGACGGCGGCCGCGGACGTGGCGGAGCAGCTGGGCGGTGAGGAGCCCGTCATCGGCGTGCAGCTGGGGATGACGGGCGAGCTGCGCGGGGTGATGCTCTTCGTGCTGTCGGCCCGGGATGGGGCCTCGCTGGGCGCGGTGCTGCTCGGGCACGTGTCCCGAGGGGCGGAGATGGAGAGCGCCCTGAGGGAGACGGCGAACATCGTCGCGAGCGCCTGCCTCTCCGCCATTGGCAAGCTGACGCGGTGGAAGCTCTTGCCCACGGTGCCGGAGCTGCACCGGGGCTCGGCGCGCGAGGTGGTGAGCACCGCGCTGCGCGAGACGGAGGGTGCGAGCACGAGCCCCGTGGTGGTGCTGGAGGCCCGGTTCACCGCAGCCAGTGCGCCTCCGGTCTCCGGGCGGATGCTGCTGGTGCTCGAGCGGGAGAGCTCGCGGGTGCTGCTGCAGCGCCTGGGCGTGTAGGTCCGCTCCCGCTTCGCGTTCTCCTCCCTCGTGCTTTGGGGTAGAGGAGCGCGCATGGACGAGAAGACGCTCACGCAGCTCCTCAAGCAGGTGAAGGGCGGCAAGGTCTCCGTGGACGAGGCGGTCCACCAGCTGAAGGACCTGCCCTTCGCGGAGCTGGGCTACGCGACGGTGGACACGCACCGCTCGCTGCGGTTTGGCTTCCCGGAGGTGGTGATGGGAGAGCCGAAGACGGTGGAGCAGCTGCTGGGCATCGTCGGAGCGCTGGTGGAGCGCAAGCAGACGGTACTGGTGACGCGGCTGCAGCCGGACAAGGCGGAGGCGCTGCTCGCCCGCTTCCCGAAGGGCGAGTACCACGCGGTGGCGCGCATCTTCCACCTCAAGCAGGGCAAGCGGCGGGCCGGGCAGGTGGCCATCGTGACGGCGGGGACGAGCGACATTCCGGTGGCGGAGGAGGCCGCGCTGACGGCGGAGGCAATGGGGGCGACGGTGCGGCGCGTGTACGACGTGGGGGTGGCGGGGATCCACCGGCTGCTGCGGCGGCGCGAGGAGATCCAGGACTGCCACGCGGCGGTGGTGGTGGCGGGGATGGAGGGCGCGCTGGCGAGTGTGGTGGGCGGGTTGGTGGGCATCCCGGTGGTGGCGGTGCCGACGTCCGTGGGGTACGGGGCGAACCTGAAGGGTGTATCGGCGCTGCTGACGATGGTGAACTCGTGCGCGTCGAACGTGGCGGTGGTGAACATCGACAACGGCTTCGGCGGTGGGTTCTATGCTGCGCTCATCTCGCGGACCCAGGGGAGACGCTGACATGACAGAGCCCGGAGTCAGGCAGGTTGAGGCCATGTGCCTTCGCAACGCGCTACTTGCCGAGCTCCTGCAGCTCTCCTGAGAGCGCCACGCGCGTGCCTCCTGCCGCATCTCGGGCCAGGGCCAGCATGGCCCGTGCGACGGTGCGCGCCTCGATGGGACGCCCGCTGAAGGGGCGGAGCAGCGGACCCAGCACCTTCGTCACCGCGATGGCCGCGCGCTCGCCGGGACGGCTCTCCGCGCGCTCCCCAAGCAGGAGCGAGGGGCGGAGGAGGACGAGCGACTCGAAGCCCAGGCTCTTGAGGTCCTCCTCGGCCTCGCCCTTCACCCGGTTGTAGAAGATGCGCGAGCGTGGATCGGCGCCGAGCGCGGAGACGAGCAGGAAGCGCCTCGCCCCCGCCCGTCGTGCGGCCCTCCCGAGAGCCAGCACGGCGCCATGGTCCACCGCGCGGAAGGCCTCCTGACTGCCCGCCTTCTTGAGGGTGGTGCCCAGGCAGCAGAAGACATCGTCTACGGAGGGGAGCGCCTCGCTCTCCAGCTGTGCGAAGTCCACAGTGCGCTGGCTGAGCTTGGGGTGTTGCTTCGGCAGAGGGCGGCGGCCGAGCGAGCACACCTCCCGGTACAGAGGGCTCTCCAGCAACTCGTCGAGGAGGAGGCTCCCCACGAGTCCACTTGCTCCAGCCACCAGCGCGGTGCGTGTCTCCATGCTGGGATGTTCAGCACATTCCCACCGGTCTCGTCACGTGTGTGCCATCACGGGCAGGAAGGCTGATAAGGAGCCGGACCGTGCGAAAGATCCTCTACCTGGAGCCGGTGGGTGGCATCGCGGGGGACATGTTCCTCGCGGCGGGAGTCGACCTGGGCGTGTCCCCAGAGGCGATTGGCCAGGCCCTGAGCGGACTGAAGGTGCCGGGTTGGAAGCTGGCGGTGAGCCGGGCGGTGCGCCACGCCATCAGCGGCACGCACCTGGACGTGGTGGTGGACGAGCGCGAGGTCCACCCGCACCGAGCCTACACGGACATCCGGCAGCTCATCGAGGCGGCGGAGACGCTGTCGCCCCAGGCGAAGGCCCGGGCGCTGGCGGTGTTCCGGGCCATCGGCGAGGCGGAGGCGAAGGTGCACGGGGTGTCGCTCGACGAGATCCACTTCCACGAGGTGGGCGCGGTGGACTCCATCGTGGACATCTGCGGCGCGGCGGTGGTGCTGGAGCTGCTGGGAGATCCAGAGGTGTACGCGGCACCGCCTCCGTTGGGGAGCGGGACGATCCGGGTGGCCCACGGGAACATGCCCATCCCGGTGCCGGCGACGCTGGAGCTGCTCAAGGACGTGCCAGTGCGCTTCGAGGGGGTGGGGGAGCTGACGACGCCCACGGGCGCGGCGCTGCTGAAGGTGCTGACGCGCATCGGCCATCCGCCGGACTTCATCGTGGAGCGGGTGGGCTACGGGGTGGGGACGAAGGACTTCAAGGATCGGCCGAACGTGCTGCGCGCGTCACTGGGGCGCGCGGAGGACAAGGCCGAGGGCCTCTGGGTGTTGGAGGCGAACCTGGACGACAGCACACCGCAGCTCCTGGGGTACCTGGTGGAGCGGCTGCTGGCGGTGGGAGCGCTGGACGCCTGGGTGACGCCGGTGGTGATGAAGAAGGGTCGGCCGGGTCATCTGCTCAGCGCGGTGGTGGAAGGTGGGAAGCGGGAGACCGTGATGGACGTGGTGCTGCGCGAGTCCACCACGCTCGGGGTGCGCTTCTACCGGGTGGAGCGGCAGGCGTTGGACAGAGACTGGGTGGAGGTGGAGACGCCATGGGGCCGGGTGCGGGTGAAGCGCGGTCTGCGCGGCGGAGAGGTGCTCAACGCGCACCCGGAGTTCGAGGACTGCCGCCGAGTGGCCGAGGCGGCGGGTGTCCCGCTCAAGCAGGTGATGGCGGCGGCGCTGGCGGCGCTGGAGAGAGGGTGACGCGGCGCCCCTCCTGCTCCGAGAGGATGGCGGCGGCCAGGAGGCGCTGAACGGTGGTGGCCTCCTCCAGCGTCGCGAGCCCGACAAGGGGAGCGCCTTCGAGCGCAGCGAGGAAGCGCCGGGCCGTCTCCACATGAGCCTGGGCCCAGGGCTCACGCTCTCCCAGCCGAGGTTCAATCCCTGGAGCAAGGTCCGTCCAGTCACCCTCCCGGAAGCACCGCACGGGGGAGACGCACCAGCCGCTGCGCGAGGGCACGTACCCGCCAGAGAAACCCACCTCCCAGTCCCGGCCGACGAGCGTCCAGCCCCCTTGGAGGCCCGGCTCGGGGCAGGCGGCATGGGTGATGATGGCGGTCGCGCCCGAGGAGAGGCCCATGTGCAGCGCGGCCGTGTGGACGGGACGGCCGGACAAGGAAGCCTGGATCCAGAGGGGCTCGGCCCCTGACAGCCAGAGGACCGTGTCGAGCAGGTGCGAGAGTCCATCCCAGTCGGCCGATGTGCCGACGAACGAATCGGAGTCCCCTCCGCCTATGCGGACGAAGCCGTTCCGCAGGGTGACGACGAGCTGGCGGGGAGGCCTCTCCTCGAGCCAGGTCCTCAGTGCCTCGAAGGAGGGAAGCATCCGATAAGGGAAGTTCACGGCACACAGCCGGCCCGAGACGCGTGCCATGGCCACGAGGGCGAGCGCTTCCTCCGCGGTACGGGTGAGCGGCTTCTCGCACAGCACGGCACGCCCCGCGTCGAGCGCCACCTCGACATGCTCCCGATGGAGAGCGTCCGGGCTGGCCACCACCACGGCATCCACGGCGTCGCAGAGCGCGCGTACCTCCGTGGTGGCCAGAGAGATACCTTCCTGTGCGGCCACGGCGCGCGTGTGCTCCAGGTTCTGTCCACAGAGCGCAGTGACCTCGGCGCCCGCCGCGCGGAAGGCGCCCACATGCATCAATCCCCACTTCGTCCCGATGACTCCGATGCGCACGCGCCGAGTTTGCCAGAGGGCAAGGCAAGGAACCGTGCGCAGCTGCACACCCATGCAGCCGGCACCTCAGGCCCACGGTCTGTGGGGCTTCACGGGGGGCCAGTTTGTTTTCCAGGTTGTTGCTTGAATTCCTGGATTGGCCGTGACACACGGGCGGCCCACTCACATTCCGAGGGCCAGAACGATGCGTCTCGAGCTGATGAAGGTGTGGAGCGTGCTGCCGGTGGTCGTGCTGGTTGCCTGTGGGAAGGTGCCTGGGGGGGACAAGCCGGTAGAGGAGCTGGCTCAGCGCAAGCAGGCCGTGCTGTACGTGCCGCCCACGCCGGCCAGCGGCAACATCTATGACAGCACCACGTACCTGGGCCCGGTGAGCCTGGGCAGCTCCGTGCAGACGTACTTCACCCAGAACCCCCAGTACTACTCCTTCAAAGTCACGGTGCCGGGCACCCTCGCGGCCCGCTTCGAGGTGACGCATGGGGGCAGCTCCATGTACCTGGACACCGGCCTCCTGGTGTACGGGCCCCGGAACGCCAGCGGCAGCTACGGCTCGTACCCGCGCACCCAGGACGACAACTACGGCTATGGCGACCTGAGCAAGATCAACGCTGTGTCCCTGACGGCGGGTGAGTACCTGGTGGTGGTGAGCTCGGGCAGCGGCTCGGGCAAGCAGTTCCGGCTGCAGACCGCGTGCCTGAGCGGCGCGTGCCCCACGCCGCCGCCCCCGGGCTCGGACACAGCGGGCATCCCGCTGGCCCTGTCGGAGCAGGACCTCACCGCCCAGCTCGAGGCGACGCTCGAAGCCGGCAATGATGCGCGGGACTGGACCGAGGGCTCGCTGCGCCGCTTCGACTTCGCGTGGCCGTACGCGAGCCAGCCCACCCTCACCCAGGCGGACGCGGCGGTGATGGACCTGCAGGAGTACGGCGCCTACGCCGCCGATGACGCCATCGCGCTCAGCTACTCCCAGGCCCAGGCCTACCTGTACACGGAGTTCGAGCCCCTGCACCCGCAGCTCCTCGCGACCTACGGCAACGGCTCGGAGAACGTGCAGGTGGCGACGCGCTACCACTCCTACCCGGTGGCCCCCGGTGCTTCCGGCTGGTTCCGCCTCTTCGTCATCCTCTTCCCCGCGTCCAAGAAGGTCATCGTCTTCGAGCAGACCGGCTACGAGACCTGAGCTGGCTGACTCTACGCGGTGCTTGGTTGTTGCTGGCGCAGGTGGGAGCGAAGTTCGCCTGAAGCCGCAGCCGGAGGCTCACTGCTCGCGCACGGGGTGGGAGGTGGGCTGACGTTCGTGGAGAGCGCCGGGCACGTAGCACGTACCATGGAGCAAGGTGCCCTTGATCGCCTCGCACTCCTCGCGCTGCAACTTCACCCAACACCCCCCATTGAGGGGGATCTGCCGTGGGTGAGGGCACCGTCCCTTCGCGTCGGGCCGCGCCTGACCCGGGCTCGGCTCAGGGAGTGTGTCCTGGCCGTGCACTCCTGGCTCAGAGGGAGAGGGGGAGGCCGCCACGGATGCGCGCGTCGAATCATCTCCGAGCCCTGCCTCGCCACCCTCCTGCAGGAGTGCCCCGCCCACCTCATGCCTGACAAGAGAGGGAAGCTCCGGGAACATCCTGGGAGTGAGCCACCCGACCCAGGCGCCCAGCGCCAGGAGCGCTGCGGCCGTCGCGAGCCGAAGCTGCCAGGGCTGCATGTGCACGAGAAGGCTGACACGCTCAGCGGAGCTCGGCGTGAGCAAGGGCACCTTGGGAGCCTGAGCCTGGGCCTCGGCCATGTCATGAGCGGGCGGGAGGGGAGCAAGCCTGGAAGCGGCAGGAGCCTGCCCACCCGAGTCTACCGAGGGCGACAGCTCCTGGCTGAAGAGTGAACGGGTGCTCTCGGGAAGGGTGAGCAGCGCGGCCTGCTCCAGCGCCTCGGCCAGTTCCTGCGCGGTACCGCGGTGCTCTGGGCGCACCGAGAGCATGCGGAGAATCAAGGCATTGAGGTGCGTGTCCACGCGGGGGTTGAGAAAGAGCGGAGGGGCAGAGGCAAGACGCTCCAAGTGCCAGAGGCCGGCCTCATCCTTCGAAGGTTCCCCGAGCTCGGGGTACGTGCCCGTCACGAGCCGGTAGGCGGTGACGCCCAGCGAGTAGAGGTCGTCGGTGGGCTGAGCGGAGTAACGGGCCTTGGGGTCGTTGAAGAACTGGAGCTCGAAGAGCCATGCCTCCGGAGAGCGGTAGGCCGGGGTGCCTGGGGGCAGGATGTCAGGGGTGAGGGAGGAGGCGTGGGGGTAACGGCCGGAGCCGAAGTCGGTGAGCAGGGCGCGGCTGTCGGAGTGGCGCACCAGGACATTGTCGCCTTTTACGTCTCGGTGGAGACAGCCCTGGGAGTGCAAGGTCTGGAGGACGCGAGCGAGCTGGGCCAACAGCTGGAGCACCTGCTGGGAGGAGGGGGAGTGCTGGCGGGCCCAGTCATAGAGCGGGGCTCCGTCGACCCAGTCCATGACAACGAAGGGATGGAGGGCGCCGCTCGGGTGCTGCCAGTCCCCGGAGTCCCACAGGCGAGGGACGCTGGGGTGACGCACCAAGGAGAGCAGCTCCGCCTCGCGCACGAAGCGGGGATCCCTGGGCAGCAGAGCGAGCTTGAGTGCCTTGGGGCGGGCCTCGGGCTTGTCCACGGGCACAACCTGGTAGACGGCTCCGTGGACGCCGCGGCCCGCCCAGGCGACCACGAGCCAGGAGCCCACGAGGGTGCCAGGAGGAAGCAATGCCGGGTTCAGGGCAGGGGCTTGGGGAGTCTGCATGGGGGCCTCGAGTAGGGAACGGTCACCATACCTCAAGGGTCGTGCCGTGCTGCGCGCCTTGGTGGCGAGCTTACCCCTGCACAATTCCAGATTCGGCGCCTGTGCCGCAGGGCATCATTCTCGAGTACGTACTGCACGAAACACCGAGCACAATCGGCAGGAGCGATCATGAACGACGTACATCCCTTCGCGACACGAGTGAACGCACAGCTGCCCGAGTGGCTCATGACGGAGCTGCACACGTACAACACGCTCTTGCCGACCGCCGGAGATCGCGTCCGTCTCACCAACAGGCTCGCTGCGCGCAACTACAAGGAAGGCAACGGTGGGCCGTTCGCCGCACTCGTCGTCGACCCTGCGACAGGCGAATTGATCTCACTCGGCGTCAACGTCGTGTTGAGCTCGGGCCTTTCCTCCGTGCATGCAGAAGTCATGGCGCTCTCGCTCGCTCAGGTCCGTCTCGGCACCTGGGATCTTGGCTCGGCTGGCGGTCGCGAACTCGAGCTCGTCGTCAACTGGCGCCCGTGCACGATGTGCTACGGCGCGCTCGTCTGGTCGGGAGTCAAGCACCTGCTCATCGCCGGCGACGGCCCTGAGTGCGAAGAGCTCACGGGCTTCGACGAAGGACCCATGCCCGCGACCTGGAGAGCAGAACTCGAGGGCCGCGGCATCAGCGTCACCTCAGGAGTGCTGCGGGAGGACGCGATCGCCGTCTTCGCCGAATACAGCCGCTCTGGCGCGATCGTCTACAACGCTCGCGGAACCGGTTCACGCCTGCAGGATTGAACCGCCCGTAGCCCGGGTGCTGCGGGCAAACTCCTGAAACGCCAGATGCATGGCCGTGCCAGCTTCGACTGGCTGAACCGTCGCATGCTGCTCGCAGCCTGAGCCTGTAGACGGCAGCAAGGATCCGACGAATTTTGACGATCGCGTCGGCAGTGAACGGTGCGGGGGAGCTACACCCCGAGCCCCCGTGGCGCCGGTTCAGCCTGCTCCGGTGCCGTCGCAGGCCACTCAGGCGCTCTGAAAGCCGGGAAATGGGGCGCGGCGCCCTACTACAAAACCTGAGACACTGGAGCCCAGGTCCGTCACGCGAACACAGGCTTGCCCACCTATGGGGCCTGGCGCCTCGACCTCCCCCGGAGAGTCTACGCGACCGTCAGGATTCGTCGGATTTGGGCTGCCGTCCACAAGGCCCATCTCGGGAGGGAACTGTTCGGAAATGTCGGGGGTTTTGCGCTTCAAAAGTCCCGACATTTCCGAACAGTCAGCCATGGGGAATGCCCCAGCCGCGTTCATCGTCACGCAGGCGGGCCGACTCTGAGGGCGCTGGAGCAGGGGACTGAAGGTTCGGCGGAGTCACCCGCTCTGCCATCCTGATGCTCGAGGGGCGCATCTTCCGGTCCAGGTCATCCTCGTTATCGTAGGTCCTACTTCATGACCTGCTCGCCGCCGCGCCGTCGCCCTCCGGAAACGGCGCCTGCCCTCGGCCGTGGCGAGCCGCGCCGCCAGATCCGGGCGCTGGGAGTGGTGACGCAACGTGTGATATGGGCACAGAACCCAAACCCTATGACCATCAAGACAGCTGTCGTCATTGTAGGCCTCGAGCCTGAGCGCGCCAATCTGGCCCCATTTCCCGGCCTTACGGTTGAGAAACTGAAGGCGGGCATAAATGCCGCGGGGGATGCGTTGCGCGCCCTCGGATTTGAGACCGGGTCCTGCTTGATTCCGCCGGAGGTCGAGGCTGCGGAAGCGATGGTGGAGGCCTATCTGGCCAAGCACAGGGCCGATGTCGTGGTCATCGGAGCAGGTGTTCGCACCGCACCGGAACAGCTGCTCTTGTTCGAGCGGCTGATCAATCTGGTGCATCGCCACGCGCCCAATGCCCGCATTTGTTTTAATACCCAGCCGGGCGATACGGTTCAGGCAGTTCAGCGATGGGTCCAGGGATGATTCGTCGTTTCAGGTGCTCATGACGCAACAGCTCGCGGTATACCCCCTCGTGGGTAGCGAGCTCCCGGCGGTGCCCCAGGCGCGGCGTACCGGTCCCCTGGACCCTCGACAACCCGTAAACGCCCTGCTGCTGTGCGCTCTCCGCCTCCCGGACTCGGAGCTCTTCGCCCACGTCGACGCCCAGGCGAAGCGACGTCCGGGCGAGCGGAAGCGGCCCTCGCGCTCAGACTTCGCCGCGACCTACGGCCCCACCCCGGAGGCACTTCAGGCCATCGCGGAGTTCGCGGCGGCCCACGGGCTCGAGGCGAGCGCCCCAGCTCACGGAAACCTCTGCATCGACCTGCGCGGCCCGGCTGGAGCCTTCAGCCGGGCGTTCGGTGTCGAGCTTGCCCTCTATGAGCGCGAAGGCGTCACCTACCGCGGCTACGAGGGGCCGCTGCGCCTGCCAGAGGCGATCCACCCGCATGTGCGCGCCGTGCTCGGCCTGGACACGCGCCCCCTGCCACTCACCCACGCGCAGCACGCCGCGAGCGCACCCGCCGATGTGCCGTCCCTCGCCCGCAACCTTCCGACCACCGTCGCCTTCGACTATTACGACTTCCCCTCAGGCCTCACCGGCGCCGGGCTCACCGTGGCGTTCATCGAGAGCGACCTGAACATCGATCTCCAGGGCATCCAGGACTTCTACTCGTCCCTCCAGGTGGGCCCCGTCTCCATCACCTTGATGGGGACGCCCCGCCACAGCCCGCAGCCTCCCTTCAACAGCGAGGCCGGGATGGACCTGAAGATCACGGGCTCCATCGCTCCGGGTGCCACATACCTCGTCTTCGCCAACAACCAGCAATACGACTCACAGCCCGCGGGCATGCTCGGCTCCATCCTGACCGCCGTGTTCAACGAGCAGCCCTCGGTCGACATCCTCTCCATCAGCCTGGGAGTGCCGGAGTCCGGGTGGACGTCTCAGGAACTCCAGTCCATCAACCTCGTCTTCGCCGCCGCTGCGTTCCTGGGGATCACCACCTGCGTGGCCTCTGGAGACTTCGGTGCCGCGGGCAACCCCCAGGGCGCGTACGCGCAGAACTGCGCGTTCCCGGCCTCGTCGCCCTACTGCCTGGCGTGTGGTGGCACGGAGCTGGTGCTCTCGAAGCAGGGCCAGTCGACCGTGCTCACCGGAGAGGTCGTCTGGAACGACCAGACGCAGCCTGGGCAGAAGGCGGCCACCGGCGGCGGCATCAGCAGGGTGTTCCCCGTGCCCTCCTACCAGCAGCGCGTCTCGCTGCCGGCGCCGCTCAACCCCGACCAGGGCCCCGGCCGAGGCGTGCCCGACGTGGCGAGCAATGGCTCACCGACCAGCGGCTACCAGCTCCAGCCGAACAACCAGGGCGGTGGCCACGCCTTCGGAACCAGCGCCGCGGCCCCCATGTGGGCCGCGCTCGTCGCCCTGCTGGGCGAGGCGCTGGGAACGCCGGTAGGCTTTCTCAACGCGCTCCTCTACGAGACCCAGCTCTCCGGACAGGCCCCGCTGCCCTGCACCTCCATCACGCAGGGCAACAACGGCGTCCCGAGCTCGGACATCGTCTTCACCGCGTCCGCCAGCAACCCATGGAACGCCTGCTGCGGCCTGGGCTCGCCGCTCGGGAATTCGCTGCTGCGGATGCTGGGAGGGTAGCAGCCCGCCGGGAGGCTGCGCCCCCTGGACTTCATGCCTCGTGGGAGTTCAGCCCCAGGCTGGCCAGCAGGAACTTCTGCATGTCTGCGGCGGTGCTCTTGAGATCCTCCGCCTGAGACCAGACGCGGTGGTTCACCCCCTGCGGTCCCACGTAGCCCTGCGACACCGCGCCGCCGGGCGCTGCGATGTAGGCCGCTGTCCGCGACATTCTCAGCGGCCCGGTGAGCTGCTCGGACAGGAATCGCCGTCGATGCCGTTGCCAGCGAAGGCGTAGCCAGCCTGCCCGCCCGCCACGAACGTCACCGCCACACCGGGCGCGCCGGTCTTCGAGAGAAAGTCATGGATCTTCTGCATGGGAATTCATGGAGGGGTCGTGGCAGAAGAGCGGCTCACTCCTGGAGGATCCACATCTTCAACTCGGCACGCCCGTTGCTTCAACCACTCGCAGGGAGCCGGCGGCCTCCAGCACCTGCCGGGCTGAGCCACGGCAGGTGCGCCAGATAGACTTGCTTCAACTCCTCGGCTCGATGCCCGCCTCGGCCTACGGGCAATACGTGTTATTCGACCGACAGACACCGTCGCCACAGAAGCAGCTGGTGCCGGGGTTGCACGAGTCACAAGGATCCGGTGCGGGACCCGCGTCTACCCCTACCACCCTTACACAACCGAGGTTGTTGCTGTGGCTGGTTCCTTCATAGAGGCAGAAGTCGTATTGCGATCCGGGCTGAATCCAGCAGGCCCCCTGCGTACCAGAACGGTCCTGGGCAAAGAGCGTCTCGCCGCCTCCATTGTGGCTGACATACACCTGAGCCGTACCACAGGCCGCATTCCAGCTGATGTTCGTACACCCCGTGCTGCTCCCTGTGTTGATGTTGACCGTGGTGGGATTGGCGGAAATGCTTCCTGTCAGGGGGACGGAAGTACAAGCATTGCGGTAGCACCAACCGCAGCCAGTCGCCGGCGGAAAGTAGTTATACCACCCGAAAGGACAGCTAAAAGTGGGGTAACCACAGACATACATGCTCTCTTGCCAGCATTGGGGGCACGTTCCAGTGCTGGAGGCAGTGACATCGGCGGCCTCGACAGCTTCGGGAGTCTGGGCAGGTGACTCGTAGGGCAGTCCCTTGTCCACGTCGGCAGCCTCGACCGCGCTTGCACCCGCTTCGTACGGCTCGCCGCCGTCAACCGCGCCGCAGCCGGACGTGACCATGACCCCAGACAACAACATGATGAATAACCCGTGCTTCACTGTGCACCCCTCTCTCTGTTTGGATTCCCGACATTCCAGAGAGCACAGACTGCTGTCAATGTGAGTGTTCGTAGCCTTTCACATCGCTGACGATTCTCGTCCTCGCAGATGATGAGTGTCTCTGGAAGAGGGCGGCACCGGCGGAGGGAGCCTGAGAGCTTCAATCTCTGACGCAAGATGCGTCAGGGCGTGGGGCGTCGCGCCTGACGCCGGAGCAGCAGCAGGAGCATCCGGGTGGCCAGGCCTGCTGGCACGCAGCGTGCTCATGGGGCGGGCATGGATGTCCTCATGTCCAGCAGACTCTTCGCCGTGCTCCTGTGGGTCAGCTCCGCCGCCTCCGCGCAGCACAAGTCGAACCTCGACTGCCAGACGCTCTCCGAGAAGACCGCCTTGCAAGCCCTGTCGAAGTACCCGGTGGCGATCGCGAAGATCCCCGAGGACAAGCGCTCCCAGGGCTACGTCCGCGTCGGGGGAGGGTGCGAGGTGTCCCGCTTCGGCCACGACAACGCCGTGCATGCCGAGGTGATGGTGCAGAACGCCCCGGAGGGCGAGGACGCCTGGCGCTGCAAGGGAGCCGATCCCGCGCTCCTTCCCAACAGAGGCTGGGCTCAGTCCACTGTCACCTTCTGCCGGGCCTCGTATGACGGCGCCCCCAGCCTGCGCCTGCAGTGCACGATCCTCACCGAGAAGTCACCCCCCGCGTCCAATCCGAGCGCCACGGTGAAGCTCACCGAGCTGCTCCGCCAGGAGGGATACGTCGTCGTGTCAGGGGGCTGTGAGGCTTCGCACTTCGACAACGGCTCGCTTCATGCCGAGCACATCGTGAAGTCCACGCTCACCAGCGACAAGCGGGGCTGGTCCTGCCTGGCAGCAAACCCGGCCGTCGACCTCATCATGAGCGCCACGGTCTCGGCCACGCTCGTCGCCTGCCGGCTCACGATGGACGAGATGGACGCGGCGAAGTTCACCGAGAAGCCCTCTCTGAAGTGCACACGCACGCAGGGGACGATGTCTCGGGGGAGCTCGCCCAAGGCCTACGCCACGGGGGCCGGCCCGCTGACAGGAGGGGAGTGCTCGGTCTCCTACCCGGGGGCGGGCTCGAACGCACCCGAGTTCATGGTGAAGAACGCACCGCAGGATGGCCAGTGGTCCTGTCTGGGGGCGGATCCGCCATTCGTCCCCAACCCGTCGAGCGCTCAGGCGGGCGCCATCACCTGCACGATCAAGGCGGGCAGGAAGCAGGAGTGAGAGAGGGGCTGGTCACGAAGAGCCGCGCGCTGGAGGAGAGCGAGGCAGGCACTTGCGCCGCCGCAACGCCGGGCACGACGTTGCGGGCGCTGGCGGGTGGCGCGCTGGGTCAGTCAGCGGAAGTCTTGGATCCACGAGTCAACCTGATATCAGGCTGCCTGAACTCTGGAGGGTGCCATGGAACTCGACGAGAAAGAATTGTCCGCACAAATGGGTGCCTCGCTGCGACCGAGGACATCGCAGGACTTCGACAAGCACTACGCGGGCGCCCCGCCGCCTTGGGACATCGGCCGTCCCCAGCCGGCGTTCGCTGCGTTGGCAGAGGCCGGAGCGCTCTCCGGCCGGGTGCTCGATGTCGGGTGCGGTACCGGTGAGCACGCGCTGATGGCTGCCCGCCTGGGGCTCGCGGCGACGGGCGTTGACCTCGTGGAGCGAGCCATTCAGACCGCGCGGCACAAGGCGGAGGAGCGCGGCCTGACGGCACGGTTCGTCGTCGGAGACGCGCTCGAGCTCGAGGCCTTGGGTGAGAAGTACGGCACCGTGCTCGACTGCGGCCTCTTCCACGTGTTCGAGGACGAGACGCGGGTGCGCTTCGCCAAGAGCCTGCACGCGGTGATCGAGCCGGGCGGCCGCTACTTCATGCTCTGCTTCAGCGACAAGCAGCCCGGAGACGCAGGACCGAGACGGATCCGCCGGGAGGAGATCCCGGCCACGTTCCACGAGGGCTGGCAGGTGGAATCCATGGAGCCGTCGAAGATCGAGATCCTCGGCGGATTCGAAGCGGCCTCCTGGACGGTGAGCCTGGTCCGCAAGTAGCGGCTTACTGCGACTGGATGTGCTCGAAGTATGTGTTGAGATCGTGCGGGGTGAACCCGCCCTGGGCCGGGTCGTCGAACGTGTGGATCTGGGCACCCGGGGCGTTGAAGCCAGCCCCCCCGCCGTTGATGAACGCGAACAACGGGGACGTCGCCGCGAGGGCATTGGTGACGGCGTCCGGGATGAGGTTGGGCTCGTGGGCGCCGAGCCAGTTGGGGACCGGATCCTGCTGGTTCACGTAGAAGTTGTACTGGGGCCCCGCCGGGAAGTCCTTGCCCGCGCTGGCAATGCCCACCACGTTGACGTTGCTCAGCATGCTCTCGCGGGCCCGGCGGTTATCGTCCCCGATCACCGGCAGGTTGCCCAGCCAGCCGCCATTGGCATCCCTGATCCGTTGATCCACCATCTGGAGAGCATGCGAGACGACGGCGCCGCCCTGGCTGTAGCCGACCACGTTGACCTGCCGCCCCGCATCGAGGTCCGCGGAGATCGCGTCGGCGAGCGTGTTCGCGGCCTTGTTGCTGCCCAGCCCGATACGATCCAGCCCCGTCTGGAGAACGTCGATGCCCATGCCCTCGGTGGCGTTGTAGATGGGCACCACGTTGGTGCCCGTGTGGTTCGCGAGATCCTGCGCCCCCGTCATCGCTCCCAGTGGAGGGGTGTTGATGCCGTTGGTGAAGTACGTCGTCGGCGGTGGGTTCGAGACGGGGTTCGTGGGCTGGAAGGGCGGGACCTCGGTCACGTTGAACTTCTCGGGAGGGTACGCGTAGCCGTCCGAGCCGACGTACATCCCGTCATACGTCGTGGGCGGCGCACTGGCATCAATCCTCAACGCGCCGGCCGCGGCCTTCTGCGCATCGGTCATCGTGTTGCCGTTCACCGTCACGGTGCCGGTCTTGCTTGGGATGGGCGGCAGCGTGGCGGTATTGGCGGTGGCGCGAAAGCTGCTGACGTCTGCGGTACTGGGGCTCTTGAGAGCGGTGCTTGACGGGACATCCACGCTGCTCTGTCCCGCCCACGCCTGGACGGCCGCAGACTTGGAGACGGCAGAGTTCGGCGCGGAAGGCTTCTGAGACGTGGCCGTCGAAGCTGGCTGGGAAGCCGACGTGGACTCGGAGGCACTGGTCCTGCTGGAGGAGCTACTGCTGGAAGAGCTACTGCTGGAAGAGCTACTGCGGGAGCTGCTGCCACCGACACTGTCGACACCCATGTGCAACCTCCAGCGCGCTCACTTCAGTTGCGCCTCTATGCATATGGGTTATCGCCCTGCAGCGAGCACGGTTGCTGATCGCTTCACAGATTCCGTCCTGCAAAGCCCGCGACGAGAAAAAGCCTGTCGATTCAGGCACTTGCTCAGGGCTCGGCGGAGGCAAGCGAGGTGTGGCTCGGCCTGTCCCGCTGCGTTGAGGTCACAGTATAAGGAGCTGGCATGCGCCGACTCTTCTCGTGTCTCCTGCTCCTGACGTTGGCCTGCGCGACTGCGCCGGCCACCCCTGCAGCTTCCTCTTCCGCGACGGCGGCCGCCTCCGTGCCCGCGCTCCCTCATATGGAGCCGCCCGCCTCGCCTCCGCCGGGGGCGAAGTGGGTCCGCCGCGCCGAGAGGCTGATGGATGAGAAGGCGCCGGATCAGGCGCTCCCGCTGTACCAGCAAGCCTGGGATGCGGGGGATCGACGGGAGAACATCGCCTATGGCGCCGCATGCGCCGCGGCCCTGCTTGGGCGCAAGGGCGAGGCGATGACCTGGCTGGAGCGCTCCGTGGAGCTCGGCTTTCGCGACGTGGAGTGGATGAAGCAGGACACGGATCTCACCTCGGTTCACGCAGAGCAGGCCTTCACCGCGCTGATGGCTCGGATCCCCACGCTCCCTCTGCCCATGAAGAACGAAGGCTCCCATCCCGAGCTGATTCGGCTCGTGGATGAGGACCAGAAGGACCGTCGCGGCCACAACGCCCCCTCGGGCCCCGAGGAGTGGAAGCAGGTCGCCGAGCGCGACCGTCAGCGTCGCCAGCGTGTGCGCGAGCTGCTGGACGCGGGCGCGGCGAAGACGGGCGCGGACTTCTTCGCGGCGGCGCTCGTCTTCCAGCACGGGGACACGCTCGAGGACTTTGCCCGGGCGCGTGAGCTGGCCGCCGAGGCCGCACGCAAGGGCCACCCCGTGGGGCTCTGGCTCACCGCGGCAACGTGGGACCGCTGGCTGATGCATGCCGGCCAGCCACAGCGCTTCGGCACCCAGTACCAGCTCGACCAGGCCACGAAGCAGATGCGCCTGTACACCGTGGATCCGAGCGTGACGGACTCGGAGCGAGAGCGCTGGGGTTTCCCGCCCCTCGCTGAGATTCCCCAGAGCATGTAAGGGGCGCCCAAAAGGAATGTGCTCGGTCCAGCCCAGCACGTGCTGAGAGGTGGCTCTAGCCCCCCGTCACGACATTCTTCACGCAGGTCCTGAGCGATATCCGTGACACGTGCGCGGCCTGGGCTTTGGAGCCCTTGGACGCTTGCGCTCTGGAGCCCGTGGAGAGCGACACGCCGGCGCTGGTGATGTCGGGTCAGTTCGACATCACCACGCCACCCGAGCTGGGGATGCAGGTGCACCAGCATCTGGACAACGGCTTCTTCTTCGAGTTCCCCGCCATGGGCCACGTGGTGCTGGGGTCCTGTGCGCTGAGCCTGATGGGCTCCTTCCTGGAAGATCCCACGACGAAGCCGGATGACACCTGCGTCAAGGCGCTCAAGCTCTCGTTCGTGACGCCGTAGAACCAGTACGATGTTGTCCGCTCCTGCTCTTGCTCCTGCGTCGCGATCCGCTCGGCTCCCGAGGTTCCATATGCAGCCCATCCCTGACTGGCGCCCTCACGCCCTCGATGGCGCTCTCCTCTGGTTCCACCGGAAGACGGGCACGAACCTCCGAATGGATGGCCCGCGCACCCGCCACCTGCGGCGCAGAGCACCCCGGCTCGTCCTGTTCGGCATTACCAACGCCTGCAACCTCGCCTGCTCCTTCTGTTCGCGAGACCGGGAGGCCCGGAGCGAATGGACGGTGGATTCGGCCTTCGAGGTCTTGTCGGGCCTGGCCCGCGCGGGCACCCTCGAGGTCGCCTTCGGTGGGGGTGAGCCGCTGGCCTTCCGGGGCTTCGATGAGCTGGTCCGCCGGCTCGCGAGCGAGACGCCGCTCGCAGTCCATCTCACCACCAACGGGACGCTGCTCTCCGAGGAGCGCCTGGCGCGGCTGTCTCCACACCTGGGAGAGGTCCGCGTGTCGCTCTACGATGACAACGACTGGGAGGCATGCATCCAACGCCTCGACGACGCGGGGCAGACGTTTGGCGCGAACATCCTCGCCACTCCGGACCGGGTGCCCGTGCTGTCGGCGCAACTCCGGACACTTCACCAGCTCGGCTGCCGCGATGCCGCCGTGTTGCGCTACGTCGGGAACGACCCGCGGCTCCGGCTGAGTGCGGCGGACGAGGCCCGGCTCACGGCCGTGCTCGCCGAGAGTCCCCTCCGTACGCGGCTGTCGGTCTGTTTCGGCGACACCCTGGTGGAGGTCCCTCGGCTCTTTGGCGGCGACTGCGGCGCAGGCCTGGACTTCGTCACCCTCACCTCCGACCGGCGGCTGAAGGCCTGCTCCTTCCAGGGCTCGGGCATCCCGGTCGCCTCGGCGGACGAGGTGCTTGCGGCGTGGAGCGGGCGGCGGGAGGTGCTGTCGGCCCCTTCGCCACTCCAGGGCTGCGCGCGAGCGGCCGCACCGCGGGCGGACGCGCTTCCTGATGGGGTCCGCATCTGGCGCGGGTTCTCGGGAAACAACAGCGGCGACTGTGTGCTGGTGGGACGCTTCGAGACCTTCGAGGAGGCCAGCACCTATGTCGAAGCGCTCCTCCCCGACTGGAAGGCCGGGAGCCTCTACCCCGAGCGCTGGCGGGAGCTGCTGGCCGCAGAGGGCATCCAGGCTGGAAACGACGAGTACTCACCGGACGTGATCACGTCCATCGGCCGCACGGTCATGCTCCACACGGACACGGCGCTGCAGGATGACTTCCCTTCTCTGCGGGCCTTGCTCTGGAAGCGGAAGGGGCATGCAGTCAGCTCTGTGATCCACGGACACGAGCCGCTGGTGCTGTTGACCGGGTTCGGCTTGAAGGAGGGCGGCTCGCTGGACGAGCTGGAGTACGCACTGGCCCGCGACGAGCTCTGGCCCTTCGTCCGACATGCGAACCAGCTCTATGGACTCGTCACCTTCTGGGGCAACGCCCGTGGAGACAAGTCCCTCGATACACGCGTGGAGAAGCTGAAGGCCCTCGCCCGGGAATGTGGCGCGTTTGTCTCGGCGGAGATCGTCCGGAAGCCTGAGGAGCCACGACTCGAGCAGCACCTCGCGTCCCGAGGCCCCAAGGCGGGACGGTCGCGCATGTGGGCCAGCTTCAAGTCAGCCGAGGCCGCGTCCCGCTACGCGCGCGATCTGAGCGGCACGCTCACCGTTGCCGGCAGGTATGTCCTGTTCGAGGAGGACCACTTCGGGCCACGGCTGGGATTTCTCGCCCATCGGCAGGGTGGCACGGCGCAGGTGCTCACCAGCAGGCGCGTCATCGTGACGGGCACCTTCTCGCAGGAGAAGCCCGAGCCGCCTGACATCGTTCCGTACTTGCGGCCGTACCTGACGCCCAATGACCGGCTAGAGAAAGACCACCGAGCGGGGTGGAGCACCGTCGAGGTCAACACCCAGGAGCCAGGGCGTGTGTTGAAAGGGCTCATCGAGCTGGAGGTGCTCCTGGGAGTCCAGGCCTGGATCCAGGTGGAGCCGGACGATCCGCTCGCGGAGGCGCTGCACCGCATCCGCGAAGACCTGAAGGCGGCCACCCGGCGGCGGTGACGACGACGACCTCCTCCTCCTCTAGATTCAGCGCCCGAGCTCGACGTTCTCGAGGACTCCGAGCGCGTCGGGGACGAGGAGGGCTGCCGAGAAGTAGACGCTGACGAGGTAGGAGGTGATGGCCTGGTCGCTGATGTCCATGCATCGGACGGAAAGGCTGGGCTCGACCTCGTCCGGGATGCCGGCGTTATGGAGGCCCACGACGCCCTGGTCCTCCTGCCCGGTACGCAGCACGAGGATGGAGCTCGTGCGGCTCTCGGTGATGGGGATCTTGTCACAAGGCAGCAGGGGGACGCCGCGCCAGCCGATGAACTTGCTGCCGTGCACCTCGACGACAGATGGGTAGAGGCCGCGGCGGGTGCACTCCTGGCCGAACGCGGCGATGGTGCGCGGGTGAGCCAGGAAGAATCGCGACTTCCTGCGCCGGCTGAGCAGATCGTCCAGATCGTCCGGGGTCGGCGGCCCGCTGCGAGCATGGATGCGCTGCTTGAGGTCGGCGTTGTGCAGGAGCCCGAAGTCCCGATTGTTGATCAGCTCGTACTCCTGCCGCTCGCGGAGGGCCTCTCGGGTCAGCCGGAGCTGTTGCTCCACCTGATTCATCGGGTCGTTGAACAGATCGGACACGCGGGTGTGGATGTTGAGCACGGTCTGCGCCACGCTCAGCTCATACTCTCGGGGCCTGAGCTCGTAGTTGACGAAGGTGCCCGGCAGCTCCGGCTCGCCCGAGTGGCCGGCGGCCAGCTGGATGGCGGCCTGCCCCATCTTGTCCTGAGGCTTTCGCAAGCGCTCCTTGAACTTCTCGACGTGGGCGTGCAGCGCCGGCGACTGCTTGATCAACCCCTCGAACACCTGCTGCGGCAGCACCAACACCGTGCAGGGGGTGAGCGCCTTGACCGTGAAGGTCCAGCGATCGTTCGATTCCACCACCGCCTGATCACCGAAGTGGTCGCCGTCGCCCAGCACATCGAGGGTGACCGGGTCGCCATACTTCCCCACGCTCTGCTTGTTGGCCTTGCCATGGGCGATCAGGAACACCTGCTCGGCAGGCTGGCCGGCCTCGACGATCAGCTCACCGGCCTTGAACTCCTTCTGGACGAACTGGCGCGCCAGTGTGCCGAGCATTGCCTCGTCGCTGTCGAAGCCGCGCAGCAGCGGCAGCTTGCCGAGCTCCTGGGGAATGACCTCCACCTTGGCGCCGATGTTGCTGAAGTTGAGGCGATCGTCACCCGCCGCGTAGCTCAGGCGGCGGTTGACGCGATACACGCCACCGGACACCTGCACCCAGGGCAGCATCCGCAGCAGCCACCGGGGAGAGATGCCCTGCATCTGCGGCTGCGACTTGGTCGTTGTCGCCAGCTGACGGGCAGCAGCCGTGCTCAGGCTCGTCTGCTGCTTCTCGAGTTCATTTCCACTGCCCGTCTTTACTGTGTTCGCCATGAGGTGCCTCTCAAAGGTGTCTGCGTGGATGACACGTGCGACTGCTAGCTGCGGCCGATCTCGACGCTCTCGAGGATGCCGAGCGCGTCGGGGATCAGCACGGCCGTGGAGAAGTAGGTGCTGACCAGGTAGGAGATGACCGCCTGCTCGTTGATGCCCATGAACCGGACATTGAGGCTGGGCTCGATCTCGTCAGGGATGCCGGCCTGGTGCAGGCCGACGACGCCCTGGTTCTTCTCACCCGTGCGCATCAGGAGGATGGAGCTGGTACGGGAGTCGGTGATGGGGATCTTGTTGCAGGGGAAGATGGGGATGCCGCGCCAGGCGGGGACCATGTTGCCGCTCAGATCGACGCTGGTGGGGTAGATCCCGCGGCGGCTGCACTCCTGACCGAACGCGGCGATGGCGCGGGGGTGCGCCAGGAAGAACGACGGATCCTTCCACACGGTGGCCAGCAGCTCGTCCATGTCATCAGGGGTCGGCGGCCCGCTGCGGGTGTGGATGCGCTGCTTGAGATCGGCGTTGTGCAGGAGCCCGAACTCGCGGTTGTTGACGAGCTCATGCTCCTTGCGCTCCTTCAGCGCCTCGACGGTCAGCCGGAGCTGATGCTCGGTCTGGTTCATCGGCTCGTTGAACAGGTCGGCGACGCGGCTGTGGATCTGGAGCACGGTCTGCGCCACGCTCAGCTCATACTCACGAGGCGACGTCTCGTAATCGACGAAGGTGCCCGGCAGGACGGGCTCTCCCGAGTGGCCAGCGGCCAGCTCGATGGCGGCCTGGCCTGACGTGTCCTGCTTCTTCTTCGAGAGGGCCTTGAAGTTCGCGATGTGCTTCTGCAGCGACGGGGACTGGGCGACCACCGCCTCGAATGCGGACTGCTGCAGCATCAGCACCGTGCAGGGGGTGAGCGCCTTGGCCGTGAACTGCCAGTAGTCCTGCGACTCCAGCAGGGCCTGATAGCTGTAGTGGTCGCCATCCGCCAGCACCTCGAGCACGGTCTGATCGCCGTACTTGCTGACGCCGATCTTGTTCACCTTGCCGTGGGCGATCAGGCAGATCGAATCCGCCTCCTTGCCGGCCTCGGTGATCACCTCACCGGCCTTGAAGTCCTTCTGCACGAAGCGGCTCGCCAGGGCGGTCAGCACCTCGACGTCGTCAAAGCCGCGCAGCAGCGGCAGCTCACAGAGCTCCTGAGGGATGACCTGCACCTTCGCGCCGGTGCTGGTGAAGGTCACCCGGCCGTCGCCGACGGCATAGGTCATCCGGCGGTTGACGCGATACACGCCGCCGGACACCTGCACCCACGGCAACAGCTTCAGCAGCCACCGGGAGGAGATGCCCTGCATCTGCGGGGCGGACTTGGTCGTCGTCGCCAGCTGGCGCGCCGCCGCTGTCCCGAGGCTCAGCTGCTGCTTCTCTGCGTCACTTGTTGCCATGACTCACCTTCTCTCTCTGGGTAGAAGAAACGGAGGGTTGACTGATACTGAATCCAGGCCGGGCGCCACCGAGCAGCGACGCGATGCGCGCAGCCGAGGTGCCCAGCCCGGTGGGAGTCCCGAACACCCGGCCTGGCTTCCGGGTGTTGCGCAGCTCGAATTCCTTGTAGCGGTCCACGGTCTGATGCCACCGCAGCACGCCGGCCATCCACTGCTGCAGCTTCTCGACGTACTTGTGCAGCTTCTCCTGGGCCTGGGTGTCCAGGCCAAAGTCCTGGACAAGGGCCGGCAGCTCGGTGGCAACGGTGTGTTCGAACTGTTGCATCCGGACGGTCATCAGGTCGTTGACGACCCCGACGGCCCGTGGCGCATCGAGGTCGAGGAAGCGCTGAACGACCAGCACGCAGTTGTTGAGCTCGCCCTCGAACTCGATCTCTTTCTGGTAGGAGAAGATGTCGTTGGTCAAGCAGGCGTAGTCGGCGGCCGAGTTCTCGAGCCCACGCACCGGCCGGGTATGGAAGATCCCGGGCGGTATCGCGTCGCCGTGGGCCAGCCGCGAAAGGCTCATCGTGAGATCCGAGCCAAACGTCTTCCGGCGCATCTCTACGTAGTCGACCGGGTCCGGGATCCGGTTCTGGATCAGGTTGGCGAGCTCCCACAACCAGCTCTCGGTCATGTCCTGGATGGCCTTGCGGAAGAGCCGCCGCGCGTGCTCGGACAGCGAGCCAGCCGTGCGCGCCCACAGGTCGGCCAGGCCGCGCTCCACCGGGTTGGTGGGAACCGCGGCGGCGGTGCTGGGGTCGTCCGGCATGAATGCCGTCAGCCGGGCGTTGAACGCCTTCGCACCCGCCATGTCCCGGGTGTGCCCGTAGAGCGCCGGGAAGTAGTCGTCGGCGTACGTCCCCCAGACGAGCCACCCGGCCGTCAGGTTGAGCTCGGGGCCGGACGCGCCTGGATTGATCAACGCACCGCACAGGGCCACGTCGGCCACGTCGAACTTGTGATCGTCCCAGATGTAGACGCCGGGCATGCCAGGCAGCGTGTCCAGCATCCCCATCTCGCGCGCCCACGCCTTGGAGTGCTTCCGCGAGGCGTCCAGGTGGGGGCTCAGCGTCGTCGTGTACGGCATGTAGAACTTGGGCAGCTTCACCGGGCCCACAGGCTGGTATGGGACATGAGTGAAGCTCTTGAACCGTCCCAGGCCCAGCGCGCCGGGCGAGAGGGGGAGGCGCGCCGCCGAAGTCCCCAGGCCTGTCGGGCCGAGGGACCAGCTCGACGAATTCCCGGAGCCGCTCTTCATGTAGCGGCTCGAGCGCATGTGCCACTCGTGGCCGCCGGACTGCCAGTCCTGGAGTCCTCGGATATAGGTGAGGACACTCGCCTGCTCCAGCGGGTTCAGGCCGAACTCCGCGAAGAGCGAGGGCAGCTCGGTCACGGCGGTGTTCTCGAACTGGTGGAGCCGGGACGTGAGGATGTCGTTGGTCAGGTTGGCGGCGCGTTGCGGATCGACGCCCAGGAAGCGCTCGAGCACCAGGACACAGTTGGCGAGCTCTCCCTCCTCCTGGATCTCGCGCTGGTAGGAGAACAGATCGTTGCGCAGGTGCACTCCGTCGGAGAACGTATCCTTGAGGACGCGCATCGGCCGGGAGGCAGCGATCCGGTCTGGGATCTCGACAAAGACGGCGTGCTCCACGAGGTCCGCTGACCAGGGGGCCCCGCCGACCTTCCGGCGCATCTCGATGTACTCGATGGGGTTCGAGACCCGGCGCTCGGTGATGTTGGACAGCTCCCACGTGGACTCTTCGAGCAGGTTCTTGGTGCTCTCGAAGAACCGGCGCCGCCATTCCAGGGACTTGGTGGGGGCAGTTCGGGCCCACAGATCGATCAGGCCTCGCTCCACCGGGTTGGTGGGCTCCGGTGGAGGGGAGAGGTCGACCGGCATGAACGCAGGAAGCCTGTCGAGATACTTCTTCGCGCCCGCCTGATCCTTGGGGCGCTTGTAGACCTCGAGGAAGTGATCATCGAAGTAGAAGACCCAGACGTACCAGTCGGTCACCAGGTCCAGCTCCGGGCCCGGAGCTTCGGGATGGGTGTACGCGCAGAGCAGGGCGTAGTCCATGGCATCGAACTTCGCCTCACTCCAGATCTCGGGGATGTTGCTCTCTTTGGGCGTATCCAGGATCCCCATCTGACGCGCCCACGCCTTGGAGTGCGTCCGGGCTCCATCGAGGTGGGGGTTCAGGCGCGCCGGCCACGGGACATAGAACTCTGGCAATTCAAAGGGCTGCTTACCTTGCGCCTTCGCCATGGGTGCACCTCATCGAGCCAACAGCGCCGATGGCATTAGCACGTGGCGGGCCAAGTGGCACGCAGTGGGGAGATGCTCCTCGTCCCGGGCCAGGGCCATGCCCTACGGCGATGACGCACCCCTGAGGGAGAAGCGGCTGACGTGTCAGCTCTTGGGAGAGGTGACATGTCAGCGCCCGTTCTGACGTGTCAGCCCCGAGCCATGGCCGCCACGAGGACGGACTTAACGACCCCAGGATGCTCCTCATCAGCCAAGACCTGAGGCTGGGTCACTCGTGCTCTGGCATTAGCGGGTGAAGGCCACGACGAAGGATCGTCGGTGCACCTGGAGCGGATCACACGCGCCTGCTCCAGCCTGCTTGTCGACCACCACTCCCGCCACTCGCACACCGTGGAGGGGGTGCGAGGCCAACGACGTGACATGGAGCTCGCAGCCTTCGGGGGCCCACGGCCTGAGTGTCTGCATCCACCGCGTCCGCCCTTCCCACGAGAGCGCCACCACTGAGGCCGTCTGCGTATCTCCATCCAGGACGAGGACGACACCGCTGGAGTCCGTCGCGAACTTGTCACTGATGCGCAGCTCCGGGACGCCCGTGCCCACCGCGCGCAGTGGCTCACCCTGCGCCGTCAGCCGTAGCAGCACGAGATCATTTCCCGCCGGCAGCGTGCTCTCCCCGAAGGAGAAGCCCTGCCCCTGCACCCGTTGCCCCACCACTCCCAGCTCACCCCCGGGCAGCACCGCTGGGGGGCCCACGATGTGGATGGGCAGCGTGCGCGTCCACAGCACGTCGAAGGTCTCGGCTCGGCGGCTGAGGACGGTCGTACCCTCATTCCAGGACAGCATCGTTCCCGTGCCCTCGTGCAGCAGCTGGAGCTGGGGCATGGGAACCCTGCCGACGGGGAACTCGTGGACGAGCTGGCCGCTGGTGTTGAACCGCTTCATCGAGGGCCAGTAGGTCCCCTTGCAGCGGTGGCACAGCTGCGACACCCAGACATCGCTTCCCCACGCGGTGACTCCGACCGCTACGTCCCCGGTGGACAGGCTGCGGGTGCATTGCCCCCGTTCATCGAGGAAGAGCAGCCGGTCCCCGCCGCCCACCTGCGCCTGGGCACACCCAAAGTCGATGTTGGAGCCCCAGGCGCTCCACTCGTCCGAGTTGACGACGAGGAAGCCATTCCCGAGCGGCTTCACCGCGTAGTTCCAGGGATAGTATCGGTCGTCGTCGGTCGGCGCCTTCCCGGGCACCTGGCGTCGCCACTGCTCCTGGCCTTCCAGGTTCCATCCCAGCAGCTCGATAGAGGCGAGCTGTCGCTGCTCGGGCTCCCAGGGAAGTAGGAAGAGAGAGAGCATCCCCGTCACGCCCGCATCATTGAGCGCGACATGGGCCTTCCAAGGGTCTTTGATCCCCGCGACCTCACGTGTCCAGAGGTGCTGTCCCTCCGGCGCGCTCTCAGGCTGCGCTCCGGGGGCGGGCACCGCACTGTCCGAAAGCGGAAGCTCCGCTCCGGGTGCACATGCCCACACGCATAACAGCAGCCCCCACGCCCGCCTTCTCATCCACGCCTCCGTGCCAGCCCCGTCCCGTCCGATGGGGTAAGCACCTTCATACGAGAGTGCAATCACGCGGGCTGCAGGCTGGCCCGGAGCGAGTCAGCCTGCTTGCTTGAACGAGACCTGCCTGGCTCACGCCAGGGCGGTGAACGACGGGTTGCCACCGGTCTGGCTGAAGTAGAGCGCGAGCTGCTCCTTCGTCATCTCCACCGGGCCCCGCGCGTAGAGCGGGTCGGCGACGATGTACTTGCCGTCGGCCGTCTTGCCCAGGATGGAGATCAGGTGGCCCGTGGTGCCCGTGCCGTAGGCCCCGGGACCGACACCGCCCGGGAACTGCTGCTTCCAGGCCAGCCCATCACCGCCCTCGTCGCTCACCCAGCCTCCGGCCATCACCGGGTGCCCCGCCTCAAGCTGCGCGTCGAGATCACCCCAGGTCTCGCCGTAGATGGGGTTGCCTCCCGCCGCGCGGACGCCATCGGCCACCATCGTGCCGCCGGTGTACTCGGAGTCTCGATCGAGCTGCGGCACCTGCTGGCCGTTGGCGTCGGTCACGTAGGTGAACTCGGCCTCGCGACCGGGGCTCATCAGCGCGCGCGCGTAGTCTACCTGCTGCTCCTTGCTAAGCCCCGGCGGCATCCGGCCCGTGTAGGCCATTCCCATCGCCAGGCTGGCCGGGCCGCAGTTGGTGCTGTGGGACGGGCCCGTGGGGTTGTACGTCCCCTCGGTGAACTGGCAGATGAAGGCCTCCTCCGGAGACATCACTCCCCCTGGCGTGGAGGTGCTCGGCTCGGCCGGCCCGTCAGTCGAAGGCGTCTCTGGGCTGGAGCCCGGGGTGCCCGCCCCGTACTGCGGCACGTGGATCTGCTGGTCCGGATAGATGAGATCCGGGTTCTCGATCTGCGGATTCATCCGCACGATGTCGTTGAGGACCGTCTGCGCATCCGGCACGCCCCCATTCTCGGCGCTGATCTGCGCGGCCACCTGCGAGAGCGTATCCCCCGGCTTCACCGTATAGGTGCCCTGCCCCTGGGCGCTGCCCGCGCCTGATGCCGCACCCTCCGGCGAGGCCTCCTCCGGAGAAGCCTCCTCCGCAGCCTGCGGGTCCTCCGCGGGGGCCGAGGAGGACTGCGCGGAGAGCCCACGCTCCTTCAGCTCGCCGTTGAGCGCCTCCAGGTTCCGGGCCGTCTTCTGCAGATCCTCCACGAACTTCGGGTCCTGCATCCGCGAGGGATCCTTCTGCGCCTGCGCCATCAGCTCGTCGTAGTGCGCCTGCTGCTCGGCCTGCTCGGTGGTCAGTGCCGGGTCACTGAGGTCATCGAGCGCATCCGCGTACTTCACGGGTGACGTGGACGGATCGTCCACCACGCGCTGCGCCTTCTCGCTCCGCACCGCCGCCAGGCGCTCCTCCAGCGCCGCTCGCTCGGTCGGGTTGTCCGCGCTCTCGATGCCCTTCTGGAGACGGCGCTCCTCGGCGCGCAGGGCTGCGTCATCCAGGTTCTTGAGCGCACGGGCCACCCGCTCGGGCGAGGCGTTGGGATCGGCCAGGATCCGCCGGGACTTCTCCTCCTTGAGAGAGGCGATGCGCTCCCGGGCTTCCCGCGCAGCGTCGGCGTCCTTCACCGGCCCGCTCTTCGCGTCCTCGAGGATCTCCTTCTGCTTCTGCAGCTCGGCGTCCAGCTCCTCGTCCGACAGGCCCTGCAGCTTCTGCTCGTAGACGAACTCCTTCAGCGACTCTTGCAGCGTCTCCAGCTGCTTCTTGTCGAGGTGCAGTGGGGACGTCCCCGGGGTGAGCAGACTCTCGAGGACCTCCTTCGCCTTCAGATTCCGCCCCGAGAGCGGATCCTGGAGAGAGTCTGCCGCGCGGCTCAGCACACCCCGCTGCTCCTCGCCCAGCTTCACCGGCAACCGCCCATCTCCAAGCAGATCCACGATGCGTCTCAGCGCGCGCCCATCGCTCGGTGTGAACCGGCCACTCTGCGTGCCCTGCTGCACAGCCGGGCTCAACGGCCGGCCCTTCAGCTCGACCAGCTGCCTCTGCCGCCCATCCAGGCCGTCCTTCACCTGAAATGGAGCAGGCGAGGCCTTGGGAGGGACAGCAACCTGGGCGACGGGCTTGGGCTCGGCGGGCTTGAGGACACGCTCAGAGGTGGCGACAGAAGATCCGGTGCGCATGGCATTCATCCTGTGGGAAGGCCGCTCCGAAGCGCGGCGGGTATGCCATGTCCCCACTGCACCCCTCATGCCGTGACATGTCGCAGAGGAGGATGAAGAGCAGTCCCCAAGAACTTGAGGAACTTGCAATCAAGTTTCGAGAAGGAGCGGCCCCGAGGTGGTGAGCGGAGACACCAGACGCGGTGGTGTTTGCAATCACCAGCGATGACAGGAGTCACCTGTCTGGGCTGCGGTTGTATGGAGGGCCAGACGCACAAATGGCGTGCTCCCATGGGCGCAGGTTGCGCCCGGGAGCACGCCATTCCCAGAGAAGAGGGAGAGGAGGCCGGAGGTGCTACTCGGTATACCGGTCCTGCCGCAGGGAGAGCTCCTCCAGCAGGTACTGGCGGGTGTCGTGCCTCAGCCTGTCGTCCTGGAGCGGCAGGCCCTTGAGCTCGGACCAGAGCGCCTTGCGGAGCTTGACGTCGTTGTCCAGCTTGGGGTCCCGGAGCAGCTTGTCGGTGAGCTTCTCCAGCGCCCCGCGGTGCGGCTCCAGCGCCTTGGGCAGCTCCTCCAGCCGCTCGCCGGGGACGAAGCCCCCGTTCTTGATGTCGTCGAAGTCATCCTTGCCAGGACCGATCTTTCCGCCGACGTCCTTGCCGAGATCGATCCCCTCGAGGACCACGCGCTCGGCGAGCTTGAGGTTGATGTAGGCGTCGAGGGCGTCCTTCGACTCGTCCGCCGTCAGCTCCACCTTGTCGGAGAGATCCTTGGAGATCTTCTGGATGTCGCCCCAGCTCTTCACATCCTTGAAGTCGAGCGCGTCGATCAGGCTGCTGGCCTTGCCCTGGGTATCCGCAGACACGTAACCCAAGGGATCCGTGGGGCGGCTCGTTCCAGAGGAGCGAATCCCCAAGGTCTGCGTGGGCGGCGGCGTCTCCCCCGAACCGCCCGCCTTGTCCGAGCTTGTCTGGCCCCCCTTCAGACCGCCTGGGATGGTGCTTCCGGGGGAGTTCTTCAGGAGATCCTTCAGCTGCGGCTCGGCGTACCGCTGGGTCAGGATCTTGGCATCCCGCTTCGACAACCCTCCCGCAACGAAGGAGGCCTGGAGGATCTCGCGTGCCTTGCCCGGATCGCTGGTTCCGAGCGCACTGAGCTTTTCGTCCTTGGCGAAGAAGTTCACCACCTTGTCCGCCACGGCCGTGGACCCCTCCAGCCGCTTCGGCAGGGGACGAACCGAGCCCACTCCTTCGAACCGGGAGCCCCCGGGGACTTTGTTCCCCGCGCTGGCAGACACCCGCTCGAAGCGATCGGCAACCGGGCTGGGCCGGGCGGAAGGCGCCGGCTCCCCCTTGGCGATGCTCGGAGCGACCTGGCTCTTCACCTCGGGGCGCGACACCTGCGGAGGACGGGGGGATTCAATCTTCAGGCTCATGGGCGAAAGCCTCAATCTTCGAAAGGAAGGAGAACAGCGCTCTGGAGAGTTCTCAGGCCACAAGAAAAAAAGTTGCGTCCAAATGGATGGGGTTCGTCCAACCTGCTGGATCCCCTCGGGTTTTCAGATCCCAAGAAGTCTTTTACCCTGGAGTCCCGATAATGGGGAGCTGCCCTCCTCTTTTTGCAGGAAGAACCTCCAATGGAGCACCTGGACCCCGCCGAAATCGCCCGCTTCCTCCGCGGCCAGCTCTCGCCCGAGCGCTCTGCCGAGGTGAACCGGCACCTGGCCACGTGCCAGCCGTGCGCGGAGCGCATGTCCGAGTCGCAGGGCGCCACCGAGGCACCTCCTGAGGAGGTGAGCTATGCCACCGGTGCGGCCTTCGCGACGCCGGCGCGCGCAGTAGAGCCTCCGCGCGAGCCGGCGAAGCCCCGGTGGATCCAGGAGGGGCGGCCGCCCGATCGCGGCGAGCAGGTGGGCCGCTACCTCATTCTGGAGCGCGTGGGTCAGGGCGGCATGGGCATCGTCTATGCCGCGTGGGATCCGGAGCTGGGCCGCCGCGTGGCCATCAAGCTGCTGCGCACCGACAAGCCGCACGCGGAGGGGCGCACGGTGGGGCAGGCCCGGCTGCAGCGCGAGGCCCAGGCCATGGCCCGCCTCAACCACCCGCACGTCATCTCCGTCTACGACGTGGGCACCCTGGGCGAGGGTGTGTTCGTCGCCATGGAGTTCGTGGATGGCACCACGCTCAAGAAGTGGGTGAAGGAGAAGTCGCGAGCCTGGAGCGAGGTGCTCGACACTTTCCTGGCGGCGGGCCGCGGGCTGGCGGGCGCCCATGGGGCAGGGCTCGTCCACCGCGACTTCAAGCCGGACAATGTGCTGATCGGCAAGGACGGGCGGGTGCGCGTCACCGACTTCGGCCTGGCCCGTGAGGCGGGTGAGGGAGAAGAGCAGTCCTCGGTCACGCTCCCCGTGGGGGCGCCGATGGACGAGACGCCGGAGCTGGCCCAACTCACCCAGCAGGGCCATGCCGTGGGCACGCTCATGTACATGTCCCCGGAGCAGCGCCGCGGGGAGGCGCCGGACGCGCGCGCAGACCAGTTCAGCTTCTGCGTGGCGCTCTACTGGGCGCTCTACGGCACCTGGCCCTTTGACAGGCAGCGCTCGTCCCAGCGCGGCCCCGACTCCGGCCCGGGCTCCTCCCATAAGGGCACCTCTCGCCCCAGCAATCGCTCCAACGATCCGCGCCCCGTGGATCCCACCACCGGGGCTTTCGAGCCGCCCAAGGACGCGAAGGTGCCCGCCTTCCTCCGGCAGGCGATCATGCGCGGGCTCTCCCCGGAGCCCAAGGAGCGCTTCCCCTCCATGGAGGCCCTGCTGTCGCGGCTCGAGTACAGGCCGCGGAGGATGCGGCTGGTGGCAGCCGCGGCCAGCCTGGCGCTGGTGGCGGGCGTTGGCGGCTACGCGTGGCTGGCCCACCAGGCCTCCCAGCACCAGGCCCTGCTCTGCACCGGCGCGGAGCAGAAGCTCGCGGGCCTGTGGGACGACGCGGTCCGCAAGGAGATCTCCGAAGCCCTGCTGGCCACCGGCAAGCCCGAGGCCGCCGAGGTGGCCTCGCGAGCCACCCAGATGCTGGACGACTACACGCGCGGCTGGGTGCAGGCGAGCACGGAGGCGTGCCGCGCTACCCGAATCCGCGGGGAGCAGACGGAGGCACTGCTGTCGCTGCGCGTGGTGTGCCTGGAGCGGCGCCTGCAGGACGTGAAGGCCGTCACCGGCGTGCTGAGCACCGTGGACGCCGAACTGCTGCCCAAGGCGGTGGACACCATCGCCCTGCTGCCCTCGCTGCAGGGCTGTGGCGATGTGACGAGCCTGTCCCAGGTGGAGCCCCGGCCCGAGTCGCCCAAGGCCCAAGAGGAGATCGCGCGCATCTCCGGCCAGATCTCGCGGCTCAAGGCGCTGATTGATGCAGGCCGGTACAAGCAGGGCCTGGAGGTAGGGGAGCAGGCGGTGAAGGCGGCCACCGCTCTGGGGTACCGGCCCCTGGAGGCAGAGGCGCTGCTCTGGCATGGCTTCCTGAAGCTGCGCGCGGGTGAGCCCGAGGTCGCGGAGCAGCACCTGGTCCAGTCCTTCCGCACCGCGCTCGCCTCGCGAGACGACGGGGTGATGACGCGCGCCGCGTCCACGCTCGTGTTCGCCATCAGCTCCAACATGAAGCGGCGGGACGACGCGCTCCAGTGGAGCGAGCTGGCGAAGGCC
>NZ_DASPHO010000569.1:0-7743 GCF_035629615.1 Hyalangium sp.
ACGAGGACCTGCAGTCGCGCGCGTACGGCGACGGCATGCGCATCAGCAGCAACAGCTGGGGCGCCAACTTCAACGGCTACGACGCGGATGCGCAGCGCTACGACGCGCTGGTGCGTGACGCGCAGCCGACGGGCTCCGCGGTGGCGGCCGCGGGCAACCAGGAGATGGTCATCCTCTTCGCGGCGGGCAACTCCGGTCCCAGCGCGAACTCGGTGGGCACGCCTGGCACCGCCAAGAACATCATCACCGTGGGCGCCTCCGAGAACGTCCGCGCCTTTGGCGCTCCGGACCTCTGCAACGTCAACGACGCGAGCGCCGACAGCCTCAACGACATCGTCGGCTTCTCCAGCCGCGGTCCTACCTCGGACGGCCGCAAGAAGCCGGACCTCGTGGGCCCTGGCACGCACATCTCTGGTGGCGTGGCGCAGACCGCGGGCCAGCGCGCCAACCCGCCGGCCAACCCCAATGGGGATGCGCTGTCCTGCTTCGACGCCAGCGGCGTCTGCGGTGGCCCTGGCATCGACTTCTACCCGGCGGGCCAGGAGTGGTACACGGCCTCCTCCGGTACCAGCCACTCGACTCCGGCCCTCGCGGGTGGCGCGGCGCTCGTGCGCCAGTACTTCCTCAACCAGGGTGTGCCTCCGCCCAGCGCGGCGATGACGAAGGCGTACCTGATGAACTCGGCCCGCTACATGACGGGCACCGGCGCCAACGACAACCTCTTCTCCAACAGCCAGGGCATGGGCCTGATGAACCTGGACATGGCATTCGACGGCGTCTCGCGCCTGCTGGATGACCAGAACCCGGCCAACCTCTTCACCGCCACCGGCCAGACGTTCACCTTCGACGGCGTGGTGTCCGACCCCAGCAAGCCCTTCCGCATCACCCTGGCGTGGACGGATGCGCCGGGCTCCACCACCGGCAACGCCTGGAAGAACAACCTGGACCTGACGGTGACCGCGGGCAGCAACACGTACAAGGGCAACGTCTTCACGGGCGCCAGCTCGATGACGGGCGGCAACGCGGACCTCTCCAACAACGTGGAGAGCGTCTTCCTGCCCCCCGGCACGGTGACCCACTACACCCTCACGGTGACGGCGACCAACATCAACTCGGACGGCGTGCCGGGCAACAGCTCCGCGCTGGACCAGGACTTCGCCCTCCTCGTCTACAACACCTGCACCACTCCGGGCACGGTGCCCACCGGCGTGAGCGCCACGGCCGGCGCGCCCAACACGATCGACCTGGCGTGGGCGGACAGCGGCGCCGTGTCGTACAGCGTCTACCGCGCCACTACCGCGGGCGGCCCGTACACCCGCGTGGCCACCGTGACGACGCCGTCCTACTCGGACACGGGCGTCTCGGGCGGCATCACCTACCACTACGTGGTGCGCGCGGTGGACTGCATCGAGTCCGCGAGCTCCCTCGAGGTGTCTGCCACGGCCTCGGGCTCGTGCACGCTGCCTCCTACCTTCGCCGGTATCACCAGCGCGAACAACGCTGGCGCCGCCACCTGCGGCACCACGCTGGCCTGGTCCGCGGGCACGTCCATCTGCGGCGGGACGCTGAGCTACTCGGTCTACCGGAGCACCACCTCGGGCTTCACCCCGTCCGTGGGCAACCGCATCGCCACCGGCATCTCCGGCACCAGCTTCGCGGATGACCTGAACCTGACGGGCGGTACCCAGTACTACTACGTGGTCCGCGCCACCGAGACGGGCGCCGCCACCGTCGAGGAGACAAACACCGTGCAGCGGTCGGCCACGCCCACCGGTGCGGTGACGCCGGGCGTCCGCTACTTCGATGACCTGGACGGCACCCGTCCGCCCAACGCGGCCTCGTACTGGATCCCGACGACCCAGAGCGGCACCTCGGGCACGATGAACATCGTCACCAACTGCCACTACCAGTCGTCCAACAAGTCGTACCGCTTCGGCCCGACCACTGCCAGCTGCACCGGCACCTACCCCGCCAGCACGGCGGCGACCCTGACGCTCGGTGGCAACGGCACGACGGCCGGCATCAACGGCTTCGCCATCCCGGCCAGCACCCTTGGCCCCCAGATGACGTTCAACATCTGGTACACGATGGAGACGCGGTATGACGGCGCCTACCTGGTGTACAGCACAGCGTCGGCGACCGGCCCGTGGACCCAGGTGCCCGATGCACCGTCCGCGACGCTTCCGTACATCTCCGCTGGCGGCTACGACAACACGCTCAACAGCACCCCGAGCATCCGGATCTGGACCGGTCCGAACGCTGGAGCCAATGGCTCGCTGAAGCCGGTGACCGTCAACCTCAACGCGCTGGCAGGCCAGACGGTGTGGTTCGGGTTCCGCTTCTCCTCGGACGGCATCGTCCACCAGGAGGGCTTCTACGTGGACGACGTCCGCATCAACGCGGACTCGTACGCGAGCTGCACCACCAACATGCCTCCGCCGGGACCGGCCGTCGCCTACCGGGTGACCGGCCTGCCCTCGCCTTCGCCGGCGGGCTCTACGGCCACGTTCACCGTCACCGCGCTGGACGCTGTGGGCCAGACGGCCACCAGCTACGCCGGTAGCGCCTCCTTCACCAGCTCGGATGCGCAGGCCGTGCTGCCGGCTCCCGCAACCTTCACCGCGGGCGTGGCGAGCGACGTGGCCATCTCCTTCCGCACCCTGGGCACCCAGTCCGTCACCGCGACGGACACGGCGAACCCGGCCATCACCGGCAGCGGGAGCACCACCGTCAGCGCCGGCCCCGCGGCCAGCCTGGCCTTCACCGTGCAGCCTTCCGACGCAGCGGCGGGTATCTCCATCGCCCCGGCCGTGAAGGTGGGCCTGGTGGATCAGTTCGGCAACGCCGTCACCACGGGCGCCAACAGCGTTACGCTCGCGCTGGGCAACAACCCGGGCAACGGCACGCTGGGCGGCTCCACCACGGCGACGATGACCGCGGGCGTGGCCACGTTCAGCAACCTGTCCCTCAACAAGACGGGGATCGGGTACACGCTGGTCACCACCTCCACGGGCCTCACCGACGCGACCAGCTCGGCCTTCAAGATCACTCCGGGCGCGGCGGCGAAGCTGACCATCCTCACCCAGCCTGGGAACAGCGCCGCGGGCGCGGCCATCACCCCGGCGGTGCAGGTGGCCATCCTGGATGCACTGGATAACACCACCACGTCCACGGCCAACGTCACGGTCTCTCTGGCCACCAACCCGGCGGGCGGCGCGCTGCTCGGCACCGTCACAGTCGCGGCCGTCAGCGGCGTGGCCACCTTCAACAACCTGAACATCGCCAAGGCCGGCACGGGCTATGAGCTGGGCGCGAGCGCCCCAGGCCTCACCGGCACGACGACCAGCGAGTTCGACATCTCCGCGGGTGCGCCGTACCGGGTGACCCTCACCCAACAGCCGAGCGACGTCGGTGCTGGCGCCGCCATCAACCCGCCGGTCGAGGCCACCATCTTCGACCGGTATGGCAACATGGCGACGCAGGCCACGACGGCCGTATCGGTGTCGATCGGGAACAACCCGGCGGGCGGCACGCTGAGCGGCACCACCACCGTCAACGCAGTGGGCGGTGTGGCCACCTTCGACAGCCTGTCGGTGGATCGCGCGGGCCCCAGCTACACCCTGGTGGCGGGCGCCAGCGGCCTCTACACGGACACCAGCGTGGGCTTCGACGTCCTCGTGGGTGCTCCGGCGCAGCTGGCCTTCACCAGCCTGCCCTCGGGCTTTGTCGGCTCTGGCTCGGTTTTCACCGCCCGCGTGGCTGTGCGGGATGCCGCCGGCAACCTCATCACCGGTACCCCCGCGCAGGTGACGCTGTCGCTCACCAACGCGACGGGCGCCACCCTGAGCGGCACGACGGTGGCGAACACCGTCAACGGCGTGGCCACCTTCTCGGGCCTCTCCGTGGACAAGGCGGGCGGGGGCTACACGCTGCAGGCGGATGCCACGGGCATCACTCCCGCGACGTCGGCGGCCTTCGGCGTCAGCCCGGGCGCGGCCTCGGCGCTGGCCTTCCTCGCCCAGCCAGCCAACGGCACGGCGGGGGCGGCCTTCGCTCCGGTCCGCGTGGCGGTGCTGGATGCCCAGGGCAACACGGTGAGCGCGTTCGGCTCCGGCGTCACGCTGGCGCTGGGCAACCACCCCTCGGGCGGCACGCTGAGCGGCACGAAGACGGCGGCCTCCGTCAACGGCGAGGCGACGTTCAGCGATCTGTCCATTGCCCGCGCGGCGACGGGTTACCAGCTGACGGCCCAGGCCAACGGGCTGGCGAATGCCACCAGCGCGATGTTCGACATCTCGTCCGGGCCGAAGGCGGCGCTCGCCTTCACCGTGCAGCCGGGGAGCACCCGGGTGGGCACGGCGCTCAGCCCGGCGGTCCGAGTCGCCATCCAGGACGCCTACGGCAACGTGGACACACAGGCCACGGACGCCGTCACGGTGGCGCTGGGCAGCAACCCGCGCAACGGCACGCTCTCCGGTGGCCGGACGGTGAACGCCATCAACGGCGTGGCCACCTTCTCGGATCTGTCGATCAACCGCAACGGCAAGGGCTACACGCTCCAGGCGAGCGCGGGCGCCCTCTCCACGGCGGCGAGCACGTCGTTCGACATCACCCCGGGCAATGCTCCGAAGCTGGTCTTCCGCACCACGCTGGACCAGGCGACCGCGGGCGAGGCGCTGCCCTCGATCGACGTGGAGCTGCGCGATGAGCTGGACAACCTGTTCACCGACGGCTCGGCCAGCGTGACGCTGAGCCTGGGTGAGAACACGACGGGTGCCCAGCTGTTCGGCAGCCTGACGGCGGCGGCGGTGGACGGTGTGGCGAAGTTCGACGCCCTGTCCCTGCGCAAGGCCGGCAATGGCTACACGCTGGTGGCCACCGCTCAGGAGTTCGCGGGCGCCACGAGCACGGCCTTCACCGTCAGGCCGGGTGCTGCAGCCAGCTACACGCTGTCTGTGGCCCCGAGCGTAGCGGCAGGCCAGGAGGCCACCCTCTCGGCCACGGCGGCGGATGCGTACGGCAACGCGGCCTCCAACTACGGCGGCACGGCCAAGGTGACCAGCTCGGACACGACGGCCACCTTCGTCACCAACGCGACGTTCGTGGAGGGCGTGCTTCAGGGCTTCAAGGTGACGTTCAAGTCCCCGGGTCTGCGCACGATCACCCTCACGGACACGGAGAAGGACAGCCTCACCAGCACGGCGCAGCTCAACGTCACTGCGTTCGCGCAGCCGACGGTGGCGGTGACGGATCCGGCGGGTGGCACCATCGTCACCGGCATGATCAACATCACCGCCGCGGGCGCGGTGGCTCCGGGCACCACGCTGACCCAGATCTCCATCCTCGTGGATGGGGTGGTGATCGCCAGCGGCACGGACGCGACGCTGACTGGCGCCTGGGACAGCTCCAAGGTGGAGGGCGAGACTTCGCACACCCTCACCGCCGTCATCACCGATGGCGCGGGCAATGTGGCGACCTCTGCTCCGGTGACGATCATCGCCTCGAGCGGTGGCTGCGGCTGCGGCGCCACCTCCGGCACCGACGCCAGCATCTTCCTGGGCCTGCTCGTCCTGGCGCGGTACATGCTGGGGCGGCGGCGTGAGGCGAAGGCAGCCTGAGGGCTGTCACGAGCCCCGGGCGCCTGAAGCGGGCGTCCCGGGGTTGAGCGGGTGGAGAAGCGCGTTCCGCCCGCTCGCCTCGGAATCCAGCCGTTGAAATGAATGCGCCAGCGAGGACCTTCCCCGCCGGCGCATTTCTTTTACGGAGAAGAGGACCTGGGAAGGCTCAGGCAGCAGCCTCCTTCAGGCGCCCGCGAAGCACCGCCCCCAGCACCCCCGCGATCTCCTCGGGCACTCGAGCCAGGTGGGCGTAGAGCGCTTCCTCGACCTGGGCGATCACCTCGGGCGCCGCCCCGGCCTCGCGCAGCCCGGCAAGCACCGTGTAGGCCGCCATGCCGAGCGGCTCGACGAAGCCGTGTGACTCCTCCCAGAACTCTTCGAAGCAGGGCACGGCTTCCCCGGAGGCGACGCGCGCCAGACGTCCCAGGCAGGCCTCCCAGTACGCCTGGTGCGCTTCCAGCGCCTCCTGGCTCGAGAACGGGCCCTGACGAAGCTCGAGGTACGTGACGCCTTCGACAGCTCGGAGCGTCATGGAAGCGCGAGTCACCTCACGACCGAGCTGCCCGCCCTCCCAGCCCAGCTCCATCTCGAAGCCCTCGCCTGGAGTGACGGAGAGGACACGACCGAGCTGCGTGAAGGGCGTCCCCTCCGCGTCGATCAGCTGGACCTGGAACGCCTCGCCGGGCGCCAGGCTCCCGGCCCCCCCGAGGCGGTGACAACCCGGTGGGGCGCCGTACCAGCGCCGCAGCAGGAAAGGATCCTCGAAGGCCGCGGAGATCTGCTCCAGGGTCTGGGCCATCCGCACCTTCATCACCAGCTCGCTCATGCCCGCGCTCCTGTCCGGGTCCGCACATCGAAGAGAGGAACCCACGCCTTCTGAGCCGCTGGCATCCGGTATTGCTCGACAACCAGGCTGATGCGCGCGGTCGAGAGCACGGGGGCGCCGGCGGAGACCGGGGCGACCTCGTGCACGACATCGCCACGGAACGTCACCAGCGCTCGCGGCATGGGCGCGAGCGCCGCCACGCGCTTGCCGCGGTGATAGAGCCGCAGCTCTCCCCCCGAGAGGTTCTCCGGCACCTGGACGTAGAGCACGCTCACGGCCACCGGACAGCCGGTGCCAGCCCCGTAGAACTCCAGGCTCCGATCGATGTGGGCTTCCACGCCGCGCCCGTCCTGGATCAGGAGTGGGTTGAGCAGGAACGCATCACAGTCCGGCAGGAGCGCGGCCTCGAGGAAGGGAGCGAACGCGGGGAAGCGAGAGGTCACCTGGGACACGGCCTCGCGCCGGAACGCGATCGAGAAACCGTAGGTGCCTGTGAACTGGCTCGACAGGTTGCTCTCGCCGAGCAACGGAGAGCCGAGGATCGTCGTTCGGATGGCCTCCACGGTTTCGACGGGCAAGGCCTCGGGCTTGCGGTGTACGACAGTCTGGAGGCGAAAGGCCCCGCCCCAGGGCGGCTGGAATCGCATGGGAGAACTCTACCCCACCCTCACGTGAGTTCTACGGCTCGGGAGGATGGACTTCCTGCCCGCTCCCGCACTCCTCCTTGACGTCCTCCTCGGACTTGTACTCCTCGCCGGAGTAGAACCAGTTGGTCTGCTCGGAACCATCGCCGTTGTTCGCGCGGCAGCCCGCGATGACTCCCGTCATGTCGCACCGGGCATCCTCTTCGTAGGTGCCTCCTCCGATGGAGGCGGTCAGGGTGTTGCAGACGCCCTGGAAGGTGATGAAGGAGGGGCCCTTGAAGTCCCGCAGATCCGTGCACTGGTCCCGAGCGGGCCGCAGATCACACCGCGCATCCCGGGAAGGAAGGCTGTCCACGAGGCCGCAGCCAGAGACGAGGGCGACGAGGACGACGAGACGAGAGGGCTTCAGAGCAATCGATCGCATGCCTCCGATTCTTCTGAGCTTGAAGGCTGACGCAAGATTCTGGCTCCTGGGAGCGCGTCGCGGCGAGCGCGCACTGCTTGGGTGGTGCAGCCCGTCACAGGCGGTCGTCGCCCACACTCTCTGTGCATGAAGATCGTCAAGCTTCTGACCACCTGTTCCTTGCTGGGACTCATGGGCCTCACTGCGTGTGGCAAGCCGGACACCGAGCAGGAGAGCGAGCTGCAGCCATCC
>NZ_DASPHO010000570.1:0-3100 GCF_035629615.1 Hyalangium sp.
CGTCCCGGTTTCTGGCGCCTTTCTGATTCAGGGAGCTGTTGGGTGCCCGGCGAGTCCGGGTAGAGCCTCAGGGGCCCGGACGGGGGGCGAAGTCCCGTCGGGCGAGCCGGTAGTACCGGGCCGGGAGCTGCTGGGGCCCAACGCGCCGCTCTCCGGCATCCGACATCCCCAGCCGCTGCATGCAGCGCAGGGAGGCGGCGTTGTCGAAGTCGGCCCCGGCGAGGATCTCCTCCAGTCCTACCTGCTCGAAGCCGAAGCGGAGCACGGCCTGGGCGGCCTCCGTCGCCAGTCCTCGCTTCCAGAAGCCGGGCAGGAGGCCATAGAGCACCTCGATGTCCGCGCCCCCGTCGATGCGTCGGAGCCCACAAAAGCCGATGAGCTCTCCTGGTTGCTCTACCAGGAACAGGGCGAACAGGCCGAAGCCGCGCTCACGGAAGTCCTGTTGGGTGAGGGCGATCTGCTCTCGCACCACCTCTCGGGCCACGGGCTGGTCGTCCCAGAGGTAGCGGCGCACCTGAGGGTCGTTCCAGAGGCGGAAGAGAGCCTCCTCGTCCTCCGGGCGGAACGGGCGGAACAGCAGGCGTTCGGTGCGGAGTTCCATCAGAGGGGAGGGGCCGGAGGCGGGTTGGGCAAACCTGTCAGACAACCCTACAGGTTCGGCCAGAGCGCGCCGCGGGGAGGACCCTTGGGTCGGGTCAGGAGGAAGTGATGAGGAGTCGGGCCTCTAGATCGGGTGGGAGCGTGGCGAAGTCCGGTGCCACCCATTGGGCCCCCGCCTCCCGAAGCACTTCGGGGGGAGTCGTGGTGGTAATGCCCACCGCGACCATGCCCGCCGCGCGTGCCGCGATGATGCCGTTCACGGCGTCCTCGAAGACGACGCAGGTGGAGGGTTCCACCTCAAGGGCCTTTGCCGCGGCGAGGAAGATGTCTGGCGCGGGCTTACCTCGGGTTACCTCTTCGGCGCCGACGACGCGCGCGAAGAGTGAGCGGATTCCGAGTCCATCCAGCACCATCGTGCGATTCCCGGTGGGAGCGGCGGTGGCGATGGCCAGGCGGACCCCAGTGCCCCTCAGACGGGCGATGAAGGCCTCGGCACCTCGCATGAGCGCCAGGTGCGGCGCGTAGAGCTTGCGGTAGTGGGTCTCCTTCTCCTCGGCCAGCCGAGCCAGTTCATCTGCAGGGACATGACGGCCGAGCAGGATCGGAAGGATCTCCTCGTTCTTCTTGCCCGCGAACTCGCGCTCGAACCGCTCGGCGGTGGCCTCCAGCCCGAGGCGCTGGGAGAGGGCCACCCACGCTTCGGAGTGGTAGCGCATGTTGTCGACGAGGGTGCCATCCATGTCGAAGATGGCGGCGTGCAGAGGTGTGGGCGCGATCATGCCCCCTGCATTACCGCGTCTGGCGCCGGGATGGGATCCGGAAGTCACAGCTCCTCGTCGCTGAGGATGATGACTCCAGCAGAGTGGAGCAGGGCGGCCGTGACGCCTCGGCCCTGGACCACCGCGCCGTCCACATGCGTTCCATGGCTGCCGCAGGAGGGGCTGCGCTCCTTGAGCACCGCCACTGTCACCCCGAAGCGCCGCACTGCCTCCAGCGCCAGCTCTGCGCCGTAGCGGAACTCTGCCGTGCGATCCTCGCCCGTCGCGGCCACCACCGCCCGCGCCCGGCCTGCCAGCACCGCCTCTCCCGTGCCTCCGCGCAGCTCCACCGCGGGCCTTGGAATCCCCAGTCCAGCGCCCGTCTCCGGGCACACGGGCACCACCTCCTTGCCCTCCAGCGCCCGCATCACAGGGGTCGAGCCCTTCGACTTCCCGTCGTACCTGCAGGCCTCGCCCAGCAAGCACGCGCTCACCAGCACCACTCGCGCCTCGCGCAGTGCCGCCAGCCGCTCCTCGCGCGTCCGCTCCGTCGTCATGGCGCCCCCGGGCTGCGCAGGCTCAGCTCGCCCACTGTGGCCTGCGCGTCGACTCGCGTCCGTGTCCCCTCCAGGGTCACCTTGCCCGTCACCGCCAGCCGCAACGCCAGCGGGTAGAGCCGGTGCTCCTCCACGAGGATCCGCGCGCTCAGGCTCTCCTCATCGTCCCCCGGCAGCACCGGCACCGCCGCCTGAGCGATGATCGGCCCCGTGTCAGTGCCCGCGTCCACGAAGTGCACCGTGCACCCGGCGATCTTCACCCCTCGCTCCAGCGCCTGGCGCTGTGCATGCAGCCCCGGGAACGCCGGCAGCAGGGCGGGGTGGATGTTCAGCACCCGCCCCGGAAACCCCGCCAGGAAGTCCGCGCTCAGCAGGCGCATGAAGCCCGCCAGGCACACCCACTCCACGCCCGCCTTCTGCAGCTCCTCCCCGAGCGCCCGCTCGAAGTCCGCACGAGCGCCAAACGCCTTGTGATCCAGCACCACCGCGGCCACGCCCGCCTTGCGCGCCCGCTTCAGCCCAAACGCCGTGGCCACGTTGGACACCACGCAGGCCACCTCCGCGGGGGAGTCCGCCTGAGCGCACGCGTCCAGCAGCGCCTGCAGGTTGCTGCCACTCCCGGAGATCAGCACCCCGACCCGGGCTCGCGCCATGCTCATGGCTCGATGACCGCCGTCGCCTCGCCCTGGCCCTGCTCTACGCGCCCTACCTCTGTGGCCTTCACGCCTCGCGCGTTCAACACGCTCAGCGCCTGCGCCACGTCCTGCTTCGCCACCACCACGATAAGCCCCAGCCCCATGTTGAAGGTGGAGAACATCTCCTCGCGCTGCACCCCGCCGAGCTGGGCAATCAGATCGAAGATCGGCGGCCGGCTCCACGCCCGCTCGCTCAGCACCGCCCGCGTCCCGTCCGGCAGGCAGCGCGGCAGGTTCCCCGGAATGCCGCTCCCGGTGATGTGCGCCATCCCCTTCACCTTCACCGCCTGCATCAGCGCCAGCACGTCCTTCACGTAGATCCGCGTGGGCTCCAGCAGCGCATCCGCCAGCGGACACTCCAGGCCCTCGGGCATCTCCTTCAGCGACAGCTCCCCATCCTCCAGCAGCACCTTGCGCGCCAGGGAGTAGCCGTTGGAGTGCAGCCCCGAGGAGGGCAGGCCGATCAACGCGTCGCCGGGCTCGCACGTCG
>NZ_DASPHO010000571.1:0-7574 GCF_035629615.1 Hyalangium sp.
CGCGTCACTGGCGGCACGGTGTACCTGGAAGGCTCTCCCCCCGAGCTGCGCGAGCCCGTGGGGGACCGGCCGCTCCACGACATTCCCACGCATGTCTACCCGCTGGCTGAGTCCGCCAGCACTGGAAATGCCACCCACTGAGTCGTACGGGATTGCGGCGGGCAGGCCGGATTTGTGGTTCAAAGGAGGGCCATGTCCTCCCTTGAAGCGCTGTCCCAGAAGGTGTCCGCGGCGTTCGCCGATCGGACGAAGCTGAAGGAAGCGGAGTCTGTGGCTGCCGTGCGTGAGACGCTGGCGCGGCTGGACGCGGGCGAGCTGCGCGTGGCCGAGAAGGGCCCCGAGGGCTGGCGCGTCAACGCCTGGGTGAAGGAGGCCATCCTCCTGTTCTTCGCCGTGTCGGAGATGCAGGTGATGGAGGTGGGCCCCTTCGAGTTCCACGACAAGGTGCCGCTGAAGAAGGGCCTGCAAGCTGCGGGCGTGCGCGTGGTGCCGCCGGGCGTGGTGCGCTACGGCGCCTTCGTAGAAAAGGGTGCGGTGGTGATGCCGGGGTACGTGAACATCGGCGCGCGCGTAGGCTCGGGGACGATGGTGGACACGTGGGCCACCGTGGGGAGCTGCGCCCAGGTGGGCCGCAACGTCCACCTCTCCGGCGGCGTGGGCCTGGGCGGGGTGCTCGAGCCGCCCACCGCCTCGCCCGTCATCATCGAGGACGGGGCCTTCATCGGCAGCCGCTGCATCATCGTCGAGGGTGTGGTGGTGGAGGAGGAGGCGGTGCTCGGCGCCAACGTGGTGCTCACCGCGTCCACGCAGATCATTGACGTCACCGGCTCTGAGGAGCGCGTCTACAAGGGCCGCGTGCCCGCACGCAGCGTGGTGATCCCAGGAATGCGCGAGAAGCAGTTCCCTGCAGGGAAGTTCGGCGTGCCCTGTGCGTTGATTATCGGAGAGCGGACAAAGAGCACCGACCAAAAGACCAGCCTCAACGCTGCGCTGAGGGACTTTGCTGTGCCGGTGTAGGCGCGGAGAGGAAATCCATCAGGTGGCGCCATCCGTAGAAGGAGTGACGACCGAGGGCATGTGACGTGAAATGAGCCACCTGGACGACATCCTGCCGGAGCTGGTGCTGGGGACGCTGGAGCTGCCTGCCCGGCAGGCGGCCGAGCAGCACCTGGCCCGCTGTGAGCGGTGCCGTGCCGAGGTGGCCCGGCTGTCTCCGGGGGTGGACGGGCTGGCAGCCCTGGTGGCGGACGGAGAGCCTCCGCCCGGGGTGCTCGCCCACGTGGTGGCCGAGATGGAGGGGCCCAGGCGCTTTGCCCGCTTCGCCGAGAAGGTGGCGGCGTTTTTTGATCTCACGCGGGAGAAGGCGCTACAGGTGCTGGAGTCCCTGAGCGACCCGGCGGCGTGGATGCAGGGGCCCGTGGAAGGCCTCGAGCTGCTGACGGTGGAGACAGGGCCGGCCAAGGCGGGGATGATGGCGGCCTTCGTCCGGCTGTCGCCCGGCGTGCGCTTCCCGCGGCACACCCACCACGGGTACGAGTGGAACCTGGTGCTCGAGGGTGGGTTGCGCGAGGACTCGGGGCACGAGACCTGGCCGGGCGAGCTGCTGGAGAAGGAGGCGGGCAGCACACACCACTTCGTGGCGCTGGAGGGGCCGGCGTGCATTGCCGCCGCCGTTATCGACGGGGTGACGAGCTTCGATGACGAGCTTTGACAAGGAGCTCGAGTCCCCCTGAGTCGTGCCCTGGCTGTGGCCACTTGCTGGAGCGTTTCCCCCTTTCGACGTAAGGAGGGGGTATGGCAAACGGGAAGCCAGCGGGGAGCTCAGGTCCGAGTCAGCTGCCGGAGAAGAACCTCCAGGGGCTCGTTCTTCCGATCCTCTCGCAGCCGGAGCAGCCGGCTGAGATTCTAGAGCTCTACCGCATCATCGTGGACAAGGGCCGCGAGGCGATGGGGTGGTACTCCCGGCAGAAGGAGGGCAGGAAGCTGTGGGGTCAGCGGCTGCGGATGCTGGCCATCCTGCTGACCTCGCTGGCCAGCATCACGCCCATCCTCGTGCAGCTCCTCCCGAACGAGCAGCCCTACCAGAAGTGGGGCCTGCTGGCCTCCGTGTTCGCGATGCTGGGCGCCACGTGCGTGGGCCTGGACAACTACTTCGGAGCCTCCTCGGGGTGGATGCGCTACGTGTCCGCCTACCAGGACATCAACTCGCGGCTGGAGGCCCTGCAGTTCGGGTGGGCCCGGCTGGCGCTGGCAGAGGCGGGCACGCCCAAGGAACAGCGCCTCTCCTCGCTGATGGATCTGCTCCAGGGCTTCATCATCAGCGTCAACGAGATCATCAAGCAGGAGACCCAGGATTGGATGGCCGAGTTCAAGGGCCACCTGGCGGTGCTGGAGCAGCGGGCGGAGGCGCAGCGCACGGCCCTGGCCGCCGGGCCCTCCGCGGCCTACGGCGCCGTCAAGGTCATGGTCGAGGGCAGCGAGAAGCTCCGGGACGGCAAGTGGAAGGTGGTCCTCGGCACAGGGAAGCATCTTGACGGGAGCGGGGGCAGTGCCGTGGTGACGACGGGCTTGGGCCCGGGGCTGCTGAGCCTCCGCCTCGAGGCCGTGATGAAGGATGGCCGGCTGCTCGCGACGGAGGATGTCACGACGATCAAGGCCAGCGAGGTGACGGTTCACGTCTTCCTGGTGCCCTGAGCCGCTCCGCTCGGTGCGCCGTGCCCCTCCTCCTAGCAGATTGGAGTCACGTTCGATGCTGCCTCCAGGCTTCCCTCTCCGTGCAGCCGTGGTTGCGGTGGGCTGCACGCTGGTCGTCGGTGTTGCTGTGGCGATGACACCCTCCCTGCCGGGCGATGTGGTGCTGGCACGGGCCATCCAGGCGCTCTCGCCGGGGACGGACTGGGTGCCGGTGTTCGTCTCCACGGCGTACGTGCCGGCGAAGTTCATCCTGATGGCGATCGCCGTGCTGGGGACGTGGCGGCTTGCCGGCGTGCGGGCCGCGGCGGTGGTGCTCGTCGCCATCGTGCTCGAGCAGCTCCTGGGGGAGGAGAGCAAGTCGATCTTCCAGCGCCCAAGGCCCTCGCGAGAGCTCGTCGCGGTGGTGGGCACGCCCAAGGGCTTCTCGTTCCCCTCCACGTTCATCACGCTCTACAGCGTCACCGTGGGCTCGCTGGTGCTCGTCGCCCTGAGGGCCGCGCGGGGAGCAATACGCACCGGGATTGTCGTCGTGGGCGTCGCGCTGCTGGTCGTGGCTGGGGCCGCGCGCGTGGTCCCGGGCGCGCACTGGCCGAGCGATGTGCTCGGCACCTATGCGATCTGCTTGAGCTGGCTCCATGCAGCCCTGTCCATCGTCCTCCGGCCGCGAGCCTGATGGCGTCTCGCTGCGCAGGGTTGAGAGGCGAGGAGCTGCCGTAGAGCCTTCGACGGGGGCGGGCAGACGGTCTATGGTGCGCGCCCTCCATGTCTCAGCTCGCCGCACGCCTCGCTCAGTCCACGCTTGAACTGTGCCGCATCTCCAGCCCCATCGGGCACGAAGGACCCATCGCGGACCACGTGGAGCGCTGGGCGCTGGGACGCTTCCCCCGCGAGGCCGTGTCCCGAGTGGGGCACTCGCTGGTGGTGGGGCGGCTGGATGACCCGCGGCCTACGGTGGCGCTCGTGGGACACCTGGACACGGTGCCTGCGCACCCGCACGACGGCCCGCCACGCATTGATGGGGAGCGGGTGTTCGGGCTGGGCGCCTCGGACATGAAGGGCGGGCTGGCGGTGATGATGGCGTTGGCCGAGGACCTGCCGCTGCGCGAGCTGCCGGTGAGTCTGGCGCTCATCCTCTATGAGCGCGAGGAGGGCCCCTATCTGGAGTCCGGGCTGGGGCCGCTGTTCGACAAGGTGCCGGAGCTGAAGCGAGTGCGCTTCGGCATCGCCATGGAGCCGACGGACGGGCTGGTGCAGGTGGGGTGCGTGGGGACGCTGCACGCGACGCTGAAGTTCACCGGGCGCAGCGCGCACTCGGCGCGGCCGTGGCAGGGCGAGAATGCCATCCACAAGGCGGGCCCATTGTTGACGGAGCTGCTGGCGCGCCAGCGTGTGGAGGTGGTGCACGCGGGCTTCCCCTTCTTCGAGGTGATGAGCGTGACGCTGGCGCACGGCGGCCGGGCGCGGAACGTGGTGCCAGACACGCTCGAGCTGAACCTCAACTACCGGTTCGCGCCGGGCAAGTCGCTGGAGCAGGCGCAGGAGGACGTGCGGGCGCTGGTGGCGGGGCGAGCGGAGCTGACGTTCACGGATCTGTCGCCGAGCGGCCGGGTGTGCGCGGACAACCCGCTGTACCAGCGGCTGCTGGCGGCCACAGGGCTGCCCGCGGCGTCGAAGCAGGCGTGGACGGACGTGGCGCGCTTCGGCGAGTGGGGCGTGGACGCGGTGAACTATGGGCCGGGAGAGACGGCGCAGGCGCACCAGGCCAACGAGAGCGCGCCCATCCCCGCGCTGGCAGTCGCGTACGAGAAGCTCGCTGCGTTCCTGAAGGGCACTGGGTAGGGCCGCCTGGCGTACCACCTCGGTGGTACATCCCTGGGGCCTCCCCCTCAATACGCTGCTGCGTATGACAGCAGCCAATCGAGGAGGCGAGGCGCCGATTCGTTCGGAAGCCTCTCACAGGGCGACAGCGCCGCAGGAAGCCACTCTCAGCGAGCACCGCGTGGGCAGATTCTCCCTCTTTCTGCCCGCGGCCATGCGGCGAGCTTGGCAAGAGCACATGCTCCTCTCGACCGTCCATTTCAGAGAGGTGCAGTGGACCGCTTCCAATGGGTACAAGAAGGCCTGGAATGACTGGCTCCAGAAGCTGGCCGAGCAGCGGCTTCCCCAGGAAACGCGGGAGCTCATCCTCGAGCAGCGTGAGCTCGCCCCCAGGTGTCAGGGGGTGCTGGCCCATGACAGTGACGACGACACGAACCTCCAGACCTGGTTCGCGCTGTTGGACGCTGGGACCCACGGAGTCTGGTTGGAGTGCACCCAGGAACCGCGCGTGCCAGAGCAGGCCCTGTCCCGGATCGAGACGGTGGCGCGCTCCTACCGCGCACTGGAGACGCAGGCCCACCGTCAGCCCGAGGGCTGCTTCCATCTGGAGCGAGGGTTTGTCACCATCCCTCCGCTGGGAGACGAGCAGGTCATCGTGCAGTTCGCGGACACCTGGCTCGATCTGAGGCTGGAGCTGAGCAGCCGGCCCGCGCTTGCGGTGGACCCTCATGGTGGACCCAAGGCCCGTCTCCAACGAGCCCTGGCCATGGGGCTCCACGGCGACAGGAGGGTCACCCTCGTCCGAGCGGGTCCACGGAAGGTGGCTGGCTTCGAGGGGGAAGAGCTGATCCTCCACCTGGAGGAGGACGGTACCGAGCACCTGGCCTGGGTCTGGTGGTGCCCGGGGCGAGCAGGAGATCCGTGTGCCCCGAACCTGGAGCTCAGCATGCACTCGAGTGGACAGGCGCGAGAGGAGAAGTCCCGTCTGTGGGAGGCCATTCTGGAGTCCCTGCGCCACCTGCTCCCGCGCTCACCTGGGGACTTGCTGGAGCTCCTTTGAGGAGGGAAGCGGGGCCCTCACTTCTTCTTCTCGGGAGGCTTCGGGATCGTGGCGAGGGCCTCCGCCTTGACCCGGGCCTGCCACCTGGCTGCACCCAGAGCCCTGGCCTCCGGCTGGAGGACCGCCGCGAGGACCAGCTCCCGCAGCGGCTGGATGATGGCGAGCTCGACCTGTCCATGGGGACGCGCGGCCTCGTCGATCCGCTGGAGCGCCTCTTCACGCCAGCCCGCACGTGGAGCCGTGCCGCTCCTCAGGTACGAGAGCGCCTCCAGTCCCGTCTGCGCCATCACGAGCAGCCCCTCTGCCAGCGGCCGGGCCTCGTGCAGCGCGGGTGAGCCCTCCAGCGTCCGTGCCAGCTCGGGGTGGACCTCTCGCCACTGGTGAAGCGTCCGGGTCAGCCACTCCGCGCCCCGATCGAAGCGCGGCATGTCGGCCAGCAGATCATCGACAGAGGACCCCAGCGCTCGAGCTTCCAGGCTCTCCGGTCGTGCCGCGTCCACCAACCGGGTCAATGGCATGCCCTGCGTGGCGGCCTGGAACTGCACGGGCCGATCGTAGAACTTCACGGGCTCCACCAGCCCCGCAAGTACGCGCAGCGGACCCAGCTCGTTCGAGCCTGCCAGCCGGCGCAGCAGCACCTCTCCGATGCGCTCGTGCAGCAACCCGTGCTCCTCGAGCTGCACGCTGAGGCGAGCCATCCGGCGGTACATGTCCTTCACATCCGACACCTCTCGCGGGGACCACAGCCGCTCGGCGACGGCCGCCAGGCGGGGCCAGATGCGCGAGTCGATCGTCTCGGGATCCACGAACTCGGCCCACATGCAGGCCTCGCCGCCCAGGACCCTCGCGGCATCCTTCTCGCGGACCGACACTTCCGGCGCCTTGAACTTGAAGCGGTGGTACCAGGAGGCCGGGATCCAGCGATTGGACTCCTCGGCCATCCGGTTTGCATCCGCGGGCAGAGGATCCACGGTGTAGTGGAGCCCCGCGGGCAGCATGTGGTCCAGGTAGTAGCCCCACGAGAGGATGCCCCAGTATCCCTGCTGAGCACTCTCCGCGAGCGCCTTGGGCCCGCGCCACGTCTGGACGACCGCATCCTTGGGCAGCGTGGAGTGGAGGATCTCGTCCCACCCCATCATCCGCTTGCCGTGCTTCTGGAGGAGCTTCGCGACCCGGTCATCGAAGTACCTCTGGAGCGCGTGGGCATCGGCGAGGCCGTTCTTCGCCATGAAGGACTGGATGGCCGGGTTCACCCGCCAGTGGTTGCCGGTGTTCTCGTCCCCGCCGATGTGCATCCAGGCGTCGGGGAAGATCCCCGCCATCTCTCCGAGGAACCCGTCGATGAACTGGTACACCTCCTCGCGAGTGGGATCGAGCGTCGGGTCGAAGATCCCCCACTTGCGCTCGATGACGTAGGGGCCTGGCACGCTCGCCAGCTCCGAGTGGCCCGCGAGCCAGCTCGTGACGTGGCCGGGCATGTCGAACTCCGGGACCACGCGGATGCCTCGGTCGGCGGCGTAGGCGATGAGCTCGCGCAGCTGCTCCTGCGTGAAGTAGAGGCCGTCCGAGCCGTGCTCGTGGAGCCGGGGGAAGCGGCGGCTCTCGACGCGGAAGCCCTGATCGTCGGTGAGGTGCAGGTGGAGCACGTTGAGCTTCACCGCCGCCATGCCGTCGAGGTTGCGCTTCAGCACCTCCATCGGCATCCAGTGGCGGCTGACGTCGATGAGCAGGCCCCGCCATGGAAAGCGCGGCCGATCGGAGACAGCCACGGTGGGCAGGTACCAGCCGTCACGGTCTCCCTGGAGGAGCTGCAGCACGGTCTCGATGCCTCGCAGGGCACCGACAACCTGGGCGGCCCGGAGCGTGGCCCGGTTCCCGTCCACCTCGAGCGTGTACGACTCGTCGTCTCCCAGGGTGGGGAGTGTGTTCCCCGGGGCCTTCACCTCCACGAGGAGGGTGGCCTTCTCCGGCTCCGCGGGTTGGCGCGAGAGGGTCAGCGAGG
>NZ_DASPHO010000572.1:0-20911 GCF_035629615.1 Hyalangium sp.
CATCCTCCGCAATCAGCTCGCCAGGAGGAACACCCTGTTCCCTCCGCGCTACTACTACTGGTCCGTGCTGACGCGGAAGCGCGGGCAGATCGAGCGCGACTTCATGCAGCACCGGGGCCAGCTCGGGTTCTGCCAGCCAGAGGCCACAATCCAGTAGGATGGCACCGCGATGACCCAGGCTCCGACCCACGTCACCGACTGTCCGCTCGATCGTGTCCGCCCTCCAGATCCCTCCACGCGCAGTGTCGGACCCGTCATTGCCATCGATCTGGGCACCACGAACTGCCGCGTCGCCGCCATCCACCAGGGAAATCCCGTCTGCATCCCCTCGGAGCGCATGGAGGGGGCGCCGGCCGTCGTTGCCCTGGGGCCTGGAGGCCGGATCCTCACGGGCCATCCTGCACGCGGGCAGCAGGCCGCCAACCCCGCGCTGGCGGTGTGGGGCATCAAGGGCCTGATCTCCGCGCCCTATGGCGACCGGAAGGTGAAGTGGCTGTACGACCAGCTCCGCTGCAAGGTGGTCCGAGGCAGCGATGGGCTGCCCGCGGTGGTGCTCGGGGACCGGACCTTCTCCGCGCAGCAGCTGGCGGCGCTGATCTTCATCGAGGCGCGCGAGCGGGCGCAGAACTTCCTGCGCCAGCCCGTCCACCGTGCGGTGCTCACCCTGCCGCCGTTCCGGAAGGATGACCCGCTGCCGCAGACGATGACCGCGGCGGCCGCGCTGGCCGGGCTGCACGTCGAGCGCAACATCTCCGAGACCACGGCTGTGGCGCTGGGGGCCTTCTCGCGGCGGCGGGGCAAGCCGGAGCGTACGGCCATGGTGTGCGCCTGGGGCGGAGGCAGCTTCCAGGCCTCGCTCGTGCGCTATGCGGCGCGGCAGTGCCAGGTGCTCAGCTCGGAGGGCAACGTGGCCCTGTGCGGCGCCGAGCTGGACAAGCGCGTGCTGGATCTGCTGATGCGCAAGCTGCCCTCGGGGGTGAGGGTGGCCGGGGACGCGAACAACCCCGCGGCCCTCTACCGCGTGGCGGGCGCCGCCGAGTTCGCGAAGATCCAGCTCTCCGAGCAGACGGAGGCGCGCGTGCGCGTGCCCTTCGCCGTCACCCAAGGCAGCCAGCTCGGGGACTTCGACGTGGTCCTCACCCGAAGAGAGCTGGAGGAGCTGGCCAAGCCCCTGATCGACTCGGGCCTGAAGATGTGCGAGCAGGTGCTGGAGCAGAGGTCGATGTTCCCCGGCGACGTGGACGAGGTGCTGCTGGTGGGCGAGCAGTGCCGGATGCCGCTGTTCCGGCAGCGCATCGAGCAGTTCTTCGTCCAAGTGCCTACCTACCTGGACGAGCCCGGGCTCTCCGTGGTGCTCGGGGCGTCGCGGCTGAGCACCTCTGCCAGCACCCCGCCGCCCTCCAGCTCTGGAGCGCCCCCCGCGCGGCGCTAGCGGAGCTGCACGGGCGCAGCTGACATAGGCAAAAGCTATGGCAGCCATAGCCTCCCCTGGCGTTTCGCGCTGGGGAGGCGCTCGCTATTCATTTGCGCGCCTTCGATGAACTCCTGTCGAGGCATCGGGGGGCTCGTGCATTCGCACGCTGAAAGGAACCTGCCATGTCTGGCTTTCGCACCGTGATCCACATCTTGGTCTTCTCCATCCTCGGCGTCTGTGGGCTGTCCGCCTGCACCGAAGCCGGCCAGACCCCCTCCGCCCATCCCGTGGCGGGGGTGGCCTTGCCGCTGACCTTCAGCAGCGTCAGCTTCGAGGAATCGAGCAACGTCCCCAAAGAGCACTGCCGCTTCACCGCCGCCCGTCGCGACACGTTCGGTGCGGGCCGCCAGGTGCTCATCCACACGGGCTCGACGCTGCCGAGCCAGACCACGGGCTTGTGCACCGTGGATGAGGGGGAGCACACGGGCAACGACAGCCTGGTGCTCGTGCACGAGGACATCATCACCGGCGCGCTGGAGGCCGCCGCGGGCACGGTGGTGAGCGGGTCGGTCACCAACGAGCACCCCCTCGCCAGCGCCGAGGGCTTCGTCGCCGAGCCTCTCACTCCGCTGGCCACTCGCATCTCCAACGGCGTAGGACTGGGCGAGTACTGGAGGCTCCCCGCGGCGCCCGCGGTGCCGACCGTGGCCTGGGCCGCGCCCCACGGCGGCGAGATCGAGCCGGGGACGGACGAGGAGCTCGCTGCTCTGAACATCAGCGCGACGGACACCCGCAACGCGTACTGGGGGGTGATCGGCGACATGGAGCCCAATGGTGCGGCCGACCACTGGCACATCACCGCGGGTGATGTCTCCGAGTTCAGCTTCGAGGGGCTGCAGCGGCTGCGGGCCCACAGCTACACCTACGCCGTGTCCTTCCACGGGTTCACCAACTCGCAGATCCCCGAGCCGGTGCTGGTGGGCGGGGCTGAGGCGCTCGAGTTCCGTCAGTCGGTGGCGAGCGTCCTCGAGCACGAGGTGCGCGTGCGGCACAACGGCACCTTCCTCGATGCGCTGGCCATGGATCTGCGCGACTGCGATGCCAACTCCAACCACGCGAGCTGCAAGTACAAGAAGTACGGGGGCCGTGACGAGGACAACTTCGTCAATGAGCTGCCCACCTCGGGGCGGGGGCTGCAGCTCGAGCAGACGACCACGGCCCGGAATACGTACGGCGGCACCCTGGCGCGCGGTGTGAAGTCGGTGCTGGATTGCCTCCTGGATGCTCCGGACCGGGCGTTCCAGAACTCCAACCCGGCCGCGACGAGCATGAGCGTGGACGACACGGGGCTCATTCTCACGACGGGGGCTTGCCCATACTTCGTGGGGGAGCTGGAGGTGCTCCATGGGGCCGCGCAGCGCTGGGCCTTCCGCACCTCGGTCTCCTGCGGGACGGGGAGCTGCACCGGGCTCCTCGGCCGCGTCGACGCCTACGGCAACAACGCGGATGGAACGTGGACGTGGGTGGGTGGCGGGGAGCTCTCGTCCACGATCGTGTCGGGCAGCAGCCGGCTCGTGAGTGACACCACCCTGGATCACCCGGCCAGCACCTCGCGGCGCTACCGCTTCGTGGTGAGGGCCTCGAACAAGGTCAGTCCTCCCGCGGCTCCGGTCCTGCAGCGAGGCATCTCCGTCACCGGCACGCTCCAGTAATCCAGCTCGCGGCGGCCTCCACGTCGCCAACCCGGTGAGGCAGACGCCTCCTGTCCGAAGAGGGCAGGGGGCGTTTTTCTTGGAGTCGCGACCACCGCGGGGCCCACGCGGAGGCGCTCTCGGGTTCTCGCCCGCTCGCACAACCCGTGAGGCCTCCTCTTGACAGGACGCGCAGGGCATGTCAGATCCGAGAACGATAATGATAACCATTCTCAATTCGTTGGCGCACGTCGGGGTGTGCCGCCGCTTTGGTCGCGCTGCCCGCAGGAGAGGGCCGTGACGACCTCCTCCCTGCCGAGGCACGAGCGTTCTCTGCTCTGGCTCCTGGCCGCCGTTCAGTTCAGCCACGTCCTGGACTTCATGATTGTGATGCCGCTGGGGCCGGAGCTCATGCGGCGGTTTGGCCTCTCGGCCGCGCAGTTCGGGGCGCTGGTCTCGGCGTACACGCTGGCCTCGGCGGCGATGGGCCTGCTGGGCGGGTTCTGGCTGGATCGGTTCGATCGGAAGCGCGCGCTGTTGCTGCTCTATGCGGGGTTCATCGCCGCCACGCTGGCGTGCGGAGCGGCGTGGACTCACGGGGGGTTGCTCCTGGCCCGAGCGGTGGCAGGCGCCTGCGCGGGGCTGATGGGGGCCGTCGTCATGGCCATCATCGGCGATGTGGTGCCCGTTGAGCGCCGTGGCCGTGCCATCGGCACCGTGATGACGGCGTACGGTCTGTCCGCGGTGGCGGGAGTGCCGCTGGGCCTGGGACTCGCCAATGTTCTGGGCTGGCGAGCGCCGTTCTGGGCGATCTGTGTGCTCGCGGGCACCGTGTGGCTCTGCCTGCTGAGAGCCATGCCTGCGGTCGATCGTCACCGGGCTGAGTCCCAAGGAGGCAGCGGCGGTGCTTCGCTCGCGCCGGTCTGGACGTCGGGCCTGGCGTTGGGCTGGCTGCTGACCTTTGGGGTGGTGTTCTCCGGTTTCCTGCTGATCCCGTACCTGAGCGCCTACATGGTGGGGAATCTAGGCCTGGGCATGGCCGAGCTCCCGTGGGTGTACCTGTGCGGCGGCGCGGCGACGCTGCTGAGCTCGCGCGGGATTGGCTACCTGACCGACCGTCACGGGGCGGCCCGGGTCCTGGCATGGCTGCTGGTCGGCACGGTGGGCCCGTATCTGGTGTTCACGCGGCTGGCGCCCTCGCCACTGCCCGTGGTGACCGGGGTCTTCGTCCTGTTCATGACCCTGACCTCCGGCCGGCAGATTCCCACCATCGCCCTCATCGCGGCTCGAGTGCCGCCAGCGCTGCGCGGGCGCTACATGGCCGTCAACATGGCGGCGAGCGATGGCGCCTCCGGACTCGCGGCGTGGGCGAGCGGGATGCTGATCGCGGCCGCTCCGAATGGCGCGCTGATCGGCTTTGGCCAGGTGGGTTGGATCGCGGTGGGGGTCACGCTCCTGGCGCTCTGGACTCTGTGGGTGCTCGGGCGAAGCGCCGCCCGGCTGAGCGCCGCACCGGCCTGAGCGCTCTTCTCCGTCTTCTTGGTGCAACGCAGTCATCGATGACAAAGGACGCACGATGGATACGCCGACAAGGAAGCACCCGTCTCTGCCCATCCCCATCCAGGGAGAGATGAGGCTCGATCGCTCGAACCACCTGCTGGCCGAAGCCAGCAGGCTGGTCCCCGGCGTCACCCAGTCGATGATGAAGCGGCCGGAGCAGTTCGCTCCCGGCGCCTTCCCGGTCTTCCTCGCCAAGGGGCAGGGCGCGCTGGTGGCCGATGTCGATGGCCAGCAATACATCGACTTCATCTGCGGGCTCGGAGCCAACATGCTCGGCCACAATCATCCCGCGGTCGTGGAGTCCATCCGCCAGCACCTGGAGGAGGGCGTCCTCCACTCCCTGCCTACGCCCGTGGAGGTCAGCGCCGCGCAGGTGCTGGTCGACATCATCCCCGGCGCGGAGATGGTGCGCTTCTTCAAGACCGGAGCGGATGCCACCTCGGCTGCGGTGAGGCTGGCGCGCCACATCACCCGCAAGGAGCGCATCATCACGGTGGGCTACAACGGTTGGCACGATCACTTCATGTTCGACACACCCGGCGTCCCCGCCGCGCTGGCCCAGCACACGCTGCGCATGCCGCTCTTCACCGAGCCGGACGAGGCTGCGCTGCTGGCCAGCATCGAGCAGAACGGCCGGCAGCTCGCGATGGTGCTGCTGTCGGTGCCCTACAACCGCTGCCTGAGCCGTGAGTTCATGCAGCAGCTGCGCGCCACCTGCACCGCGCATGAGGTGCTCCTGGTGCTGGACGAGGTGGTCACGGGCTTCCGCCTGGCCTTGGGAGGCGCACAGGAGTTCTTCGGCGTGAAGGCCGACTTCGTCTGCGTGTCCAAGGCCCTTGCCGCAGGGATGCCGCTCTCGGCAGTGGCCGGGCCGGCCAAGCACCTGTGCAGGCTCGCTGAGCTGCAGGTGTCGACCACGTTTGGTGGGGAGCTGCTGTCGCTGGCGGTGTGCGAGGCCGTGCTCACCGAGTACCGCAAGGGCAACTACATCCAGCACATCACGGCCCTGGGCCAGCGGCTCCGCACTGGCATCAACGCCAGGGCCGAGCGAGTCGGCTCTTCGCTGCGTGTGAGCGGCTACGATTCCATTCCCTTCTTCAGCTTCTCCAAGCACCCCGCGGACCACGTCCGGCTGATGCTGCCGTTCCAGGGCGGCATGGCTCGCCGCGGTGTCCTGCTGCGCCGCGACCTCAACTTCATCTGCGCGCCCCATACCGAGGAACAGATCGATCACACGATCGACATGGCCGAGGAAGTGATGCGCACGCTCGCCATGACCGCCGGCACGGTCTGATCGGAGGGGGATCAGATGCGAACGACCCAGAAGGTGGCCCTGGTGACAGGGGCCGCGCAGGGCATCGGAGCGGCCGTGGCGCGTGTGCTGGCTGAAGGCGCGTCGATCGCGGCGCTCGACATCCAGGGGGAGGGGTTGGCCTCACTGGTGGCGGAGCTGCGCGAGCGTGGGGGCCGCGCCGCCGCCTTTCGAGCCGATGTGAGCGACAGCGCCTCGGTCGAGAGGGTCGTCGAGGCAGTCGAGCGAGAGCTGGGACCGATCGACATCCTGGTCAACGTGGCCGGTGTGCTCCGAGTCGCTCCAGCCGTGTCGCTCACTGACGAGGACTGGACGGTCACCTTCGCGGTCAACACCCTGGGGGTGTTCCATGTCTCCCGAGCTGTCGCCAGACGCATGGTGCCGCGCCGGTCCGGCGCCATCGTCACCGTGGGCTCGAACGCCGCGGGCGTGCCGCGGATGCAGATGGCCGCCTACTCTGCCTCCAAGGCCGCGTCGACCATGTTCACCAAGTGCCTGGGGCTGGAGCTGGCCCAGGACAACATCCGCTGCAACGTGGTGTCTCCCGGCTCGACCGACACCCCCATGCAGCGCGCGCTGTGGGCCGACGAGCACGGGGCGCAGGCAGTGATCGCAGGCTCGCCCGAGTCCTTCCGTCTGGGCATTCCGCTGCGCCGGCTGGCCACTCCAGCGGACGTCGCCGAGGCCGTGGCCTTCCTCGTCTCCGACCGGGCGCGCCACATCACCATGCACGATCTGTATGTCGACGGCGGCGCGACCTTGGGTGCTAATTGATAACCATTATCATTGTCAATATCAATGGCGGCGATCATGACTGAACATTCCGTAGGGCCTCAGAGGCTGGCTGCGCAGCTGCTCGAGAGCTACGAGGCCGGCTCATCATTCTTCTTTGCCTCGCCCCGGCGCACGTTGTTGGCGCGCGGCACGTTCGCCACCGTTCCACACCCGGGAGGCGCGAACTCGCTGGAGCGCCTGCCTCAGCGCGTGGCGGAGGTGCTCAGCAAGGTGAGGGACGCCGACCACGATATTCCCGTGGCGGTCGGGGCGGTGCCCTTCGACGGCAGGGTCTCCGCCCAGCTGGTGGTGCCGATGACGATCCAGCGGGCAGGGCCGCTGGTGTTCGAGACGGCCGCTCCCGCTCAGCTCCCGCCGGTGGCGCGGTACACGGTCCAGCCCGTACCCGAGCCCTCCGCCTATCTCCACGGGGTGGTGCAGGCATTGAAGCTGATGCAAAGCGGTCCGCTGCGCAAGGTGGTGCTGTCCCGGTCGCTGCATCTCAGCGCCGCCACGCCGATCGACCTGCGAGAGCTGCTGCGCAACCTGGCTCGGCGTAACGCCACCGGCTACACCTTCGCGGCGGATCTGCCTCCGCAGCCCACCGCCGCGGGTGGGGCCGGGACGCGCACCCTGATCGGGGCCAGCCCGGAGCTGCTGGTCTCGCGAGCAGGGCTGCAGGTGCTCGCCAACCCCCTGGCGGGCTCGGTGCCGCGCAGCGCCGATCCGATCGAAGATCAAGCACGGGCCGCCGCTCTGTTGACGTCGACCAAGGATCTTCACGAGCACGCCGTGGTGATCGAGGCAGTCGTGAAGGCCCTGCGTCCGTACTGCAAGACACTGGAGGTCCCTCCTGGGCCGTCGCTTGGCAGCACGCCCACCCTGTGGCATCTGTCGAGCCGGATCACCGGCGAGCTGGCGGACCCGTCGATCACATCGCTCGCGCTGGCCGTCGCGCTGCACCCCACGCCCGCGGTGTGCGGCTACCCGACCGAGCTGGCCCAGGAGGCCATCGGCTCGATCGAGTCATTTCAGCGTGGCTTCTACACAGGCACGGTGGGCTGGTGCGATGCGAACGGCGACGGCCAGTGGGCCGTGACCATCCGCTGCGCCGAGGCCTTCGAGCGATCGCTGCGGTTGTTCGCGGGGGCGGGGATCGTGATCGGCTCCAAGCCTGAGTCCGAGCTTGCTGAGACCGAGGCGAAGTTCCGCACCATGCTCCAGGCAATGGGGCTGGGCCAGGGCGTGGAGGTGCAGCCGTGAGCGCTGCGGACCTTCAGCAGGAAGTGATCCCACTGCCCGGCTGCCCCTCCTGGCCCGAGGCGTTTGCCACGCGCTACCGGCAGGCCGGCTACTGGCGGGGAGAGACCTTCGGGCAGATGCTCCGCGAGCGGGCCGAGCGCCACGGTGAGCGCACCGCGCTCGTCGCCGGGGCAGAGCGCTGGAGCTACCGCGAGCTGGACGCGCGAGTGGACAGGCTGGCCGCTGGGTTCTGGGCCCTGGGCATCAGGCCTCGGGATCGAGTAGTGGTCCAGCTGCCCAACATCGCCGCCTTCTTCGAGGTGTGCTTCGCCCTATTCCGGCTGGGAGCGCTGCCGGTGTTCGCGCTTCCAGCGCACCGCAGTGCGGAGATCGGCTACTTCTGCGAGTTCACCGAGGCGGTCGCCTACATCATCCCTGGCAGGCACGCTGGCTTCGATTACCGCACGCTGGCCGAGAAGGTCCGCCAGAAGGTGCCGACCCTGCGGCAGGTGATTGTCGTCGGCGAGGCTGGCCCATTTATCTCGCTGGAAGGGCTGTACGCCGCCGCTCCACTGACGCTGCCGGAACCCCGTGCAAGCGACGTGGCCTTCTTCCAGCTGTCGGGCGGGAGCACCGGTGCTCCCAAGCTCATTCCGCGCACCCACGACGACTACCTCTACAGCCTTCGCGCGAGCGCCGAGATCTGCCAGCTTGATGGGACGAGCGTGTACCTGTGCGCCTTGCCAGCCGCGCACAACTTCCCTCTCAGCTCGCCGGGTGTGCTGGGCACCCTGTACGCGGGTGGCACGGCGGTGCTGGCGCTGCACCCCAGCCCTGAAGAGGCATTCCCGTTGATCGAGCGAGAGCGCGTCACGATCACCGCGCTGGTGCCTCCGCTGGCGATGGTCTGGCTGGAGGCCGCCAAGGCCCGGCGCCACGACCTGTCGAGCCTGCGCGTGCTGCAGGTCGGAGGGGCCCGGCTCAGCGAAGAGATTGCCCGGCGGGTGCGCCCGACGCTGGGCTGCACGCTCCAGCAGGTCTACGGAATGGCCGAGGGACTGGTCAACTACACCCGGTTCGGGGATCCCGAGGAGCTCATCGCCACCACTCAGGGCAGGCCCATCTCTCCCGACGATGAGCTTCGCGTGGTCGACGAGGAAGGTCGCGAAGTGGCCCCAGGGGAGATCGGTCAGCTCCTGACGCGAGGCCCCTACACCATCCGCGGCTACTACAACGCCGAGGCTCACAACGCGCGGGCCTTCACTCCCGACGGGTTCTACTGCACCGGCGATCTGGTGCGGGTGACTCCAGAGGGCTACCTGGTGGTGGAGGGGCGCGCGAAGGATCAGATCAACCGCGGCGGTGACAAGGTCGCGGCGGAGGAGATCGAGAACCACCTGCTGGCCCATCCTGTCGTCCAGGATGCAGCGGTGGTGGCCCTCCCGGATCCGTTCCTCGGCGAGCGCACCTGCGCGTTCGTCATCCCCCGCGGAGCGCCACCGCCTCCGGCCACGCTCACCACGTTCCTTCGTGAGCGGGGGCTCGCGGCCTACAAGATCCCGGATCGGGTCGAGTTCGTCACCGCGTTCCCCCAGACCGCCGTCGGCAAGGTCAGCAAGAAGGCCCTGCGCGAGGCGCTCATGCCCCCTCCCCGCAACGCTGCTGTCACACCCTCGAGGTGAACGGAGTCACTCCATGGCGCTTCCCTCCATTGCCCCTTATCCCATGCCCGGCGCCGCCGACCTTCCCAAGAACAAGGTGTCGTGGCTCCCCGAACCTCGGCGTGCGGTGCTGCTCATTCACGACATGCAGCGCTACTTCGTGGAGGCCTTCACGAGCGGCAAGTCGCCCGTGACGGAGCTGCTGGCAAACATCCGGCTGCTGCGGCAGCACTGCTCCGCGCTGGGCATTCCGGTGGTGTACTCGGCCCAGCCCGGCGGGCAGACACCCGAGCAGCGAGGCCTTCTGCTGGACTTCTGGGGGCCCGGCATCAACGGGGGGCTGCACCAGAAGCAGATTGTCGACGCGCTGACTCCGGAGGCAGGTGACGTCCTCCTCACCAAGTGGCGCTACAGCGCGTTTCGCAAGACGGGGCTGCTGGACTTCCTGCGCGATCAAGGGCGCGACCAGCTGATCATCTGCGGGATCTACGCCCACATTGGCTGCCTTCAGACTGCCAGCGATGCCTTCATGAACGATGTGCAACCCTTCCTGGTCGCCGATGCGCTGGGCGACTTCTCGTGGAACCATCACCAGCTGGCGCTGAACTACGCGGCGCAGCTGTGCGCGGTCACCACCACGGCGCAGCAGATCATCGATGAGCTGCGGCCACGAACAGCACAGGGGAGCCTGAGCCGCCAGCAGCTCCGCGCCGATGTCGCCGAGGTGCTGCTCGAGCCTCCATCGGCCATCGGCGATGACGACAACCTGCTCGAGAGAGGGCTCGACTCGATCAGGCTCATGAGCCTGGTCGAGCGCTGGCGGAGCGCCGGTGCGGAGCTCACCTTCGTGGAGCTGGCCGAGCGTCCCACACTCACCGATTGGTACGTGCTGCTGTTCTCGGGCGCACGGCCACCCGAGGGAGCGGTGGCGGCGCCTCGGAGTGATTCACACCCCTCGTCGTAGCCGGCAGAGCGCGGGGCCTCCTCCGCGCCGGGCACTTTTCCCCTGAGGTAGTGCGAGCGATGAGCGATTCACAGGATGCCTACTGGCCGCTGTCGGCAGCCCAGCACGGAATCTGGCTGGGCCAGCAGCTCGATCTCCAGAGCCCGGTGTACAACGCTGGCGAGTGCATCGAGATACGCGGCGCCGTCGACCCGGCGCTGTTCGAGGCTGCGGTGCGGCAGGCCGTCCGAGAGGCCGAGGTGCTGCATGCGCGCTTCGTGTCCGTCGCGGACGGACCCAAGCAGCTCCTAGGGCAGGAGCTGGACTGGGCCCTGCACGTGGCCGACCTTAGCGGGACTCCCGATCCGTGGGAGACCGCGCAGGCGTGGATGAGGGAGGATCTGGCTCGGACGGTCGACCTCAGCCGAGGCCCGCTCTTCGCCGAGGCGCTGTTCAAGGCCGCTCCCGAGCGCTTCTTTTGGTACCAGCGTGTCCACCATATCGCCCTGGATGGGTATGGCTTCTCGCTCCTGGCGCGGCGCGTGGCAGAGCACTACACCGCGCTGGCCTCCGGGCGGCCGACCACGGGCGGGTTCGGCCCGCTGCGCTCTGTGCTGGCCGAGGATGCGGCCTACCAGGCTGGGGAGCACTCTGCGCTCGACCGAGCCTTCTGGCTGGAGCGCTTCGCGGACCGTCCTACGCCGGTGACCCTGGCGGAACCTGCACCCATGTCGGCCAGCTTCGTTCGTCACACAAGCTTCCTGCCTCCCGATGACGTGGAGCGACTGACGGCGAGCGCGCGCCAAGCCCACCTGAGCTGGCCTGACCTCGTGCTGGCGGCCACGGCCGCGTGGCTGCACCGGCAGACTCATGCGTCAGAGGTGGTGCTCGGCCTTCCGGTGATGTCCCGGCTCGGCTCGGCCGCGCTGCGGGTGCCGTGCATGGCGATGAACATCGTGCCGCTGCGCGTGCAGGTGCCGCCAGATGCCGGGCTGTTCGAGCTGGGCCGGGGGATCGCCTCAGAGCTTCGAGCCATCCGCCCTCATTTGCGCTACCGCTATGAGCAGCTCCGCCGTGATCTGCGGTTGGTCGGTGGGCAGCGCCGGTTGTTTGGCCCGGTGGTCAACATCATGCCCTTCGACTACGCGCTGCGCTTCGCTGGCATGCCGGCCATCGCGCACAACATCTCCGCAGGGCCGGTCGAGGATCTCTCGATCGGCCTGTACGCCAGGTCCGATGGCGGCGGCCTGCGGATTGACTTCGATGCGAATCCGGCCTGCTACCGCGCCGATGCGCTGGACACCCTCCAGCGCGACTTCCTCCAGCTCATGGAGTCGCTGGTCAGTGCTCCCGAGCAGGCGATTCGCCGGGCCGCCACCTTCCATCACCCGTCACCCATCCTCAACGGGGGGCCACTGCCCATTCCAGTGCGCCCGGTGTTGGAGCTGCTCACCGAGCGCGTTGCCGAGCAGCCAGAGGCGATCGCGGTGGAGCACGCCTCTCACTGTCTGACCTACCGCGAGTTGATCCAGGCCGCACGCACGCTGGCGGACCGGCTCATCGCTGAGGGCGTGCAGCCCGATACTGTCGTGGCGGTAATGGTGCCGCGGGGCGTCGACGCGATCGTGGCAAGCCTGGGAGTGCTGTTCTCCGGAGCTGGGTACTTGCCGCTGGATCCACTCGGCCCCTCTACCAGGAACACGGCGATCCTCGACGACGCAGCGCCCGCGCTCATCATCTCCTCCACAGCCAACGCCCCTCCGGGGGAGCCGGGGCACCTGATCGTGGGGAGGAGCGAGCGCACCGTGCCGGAGGTGTCAGCCGCACGAGCCGAGGCTCCAGACCTCATGTCTCGGGCCGCGCGGACGGCGGATGAGCACCTGGCATATGTCATCTACACTTCTGGATCGACCGGCCAGCCCAATGGCGTGCAGATCTCCCGGGGCGCGCTGGCCCACTTCGTGGCAGGGGCGACGCAGCGCTACGGCCTTCGCCGCGAGGACCGGGTGTTGCAGTTCGCGCCGCTCCACTTCGACGCCAGTGTCGAGGAGATCTTCCTGACCCTGTGCGCTGGCGCGAGGCTGGTGGTGCGGACCGATGAGATGCTCCAGTCAGTGCCGCGGCTGCTCGAGGCCTGCGCCGAGCGTGGCATCACCGTGCTGGATCTGCCCACGGCGTTCTGGCACGAGCTGGCCTATAGCGTCTCGACTGGCGCGGCCCGCCTGCCTTCCTCTGTTCGTACCGTGATCATCGGAGGGGAAGCCGCGCTGCCTGAGCGGGTCGCGCGTTGGCGGGCCACCGTTGGGCCTGAGGTGCAGCTGCTCAACACCTACGGCCCCACCGAAGCGACCGTGGTCGCCACCGTCGCCACCCTCAGTGGTGAGGAAGAGACCGGGTCCGCTGATGAGGAGGTGCCCATCGGCCGTCCGCTTCCAGGAGTGGGTGCGGTGCTCATGGACGAGCGCGGGGGGCTCGCTGCTCCGGGGCTCGAGGGCGAGCTGTGCCTGGTGGGTGGCGGCCTCGCTCGAGGCTACCTGGGGCGTCCGGAGCTAGACGCGGCGCGCTTCATCATGCTCGAGCAGCTGCCCAACCGTCCCCGCGCCTACCGCACGGGTGACAAGGTCCGGCTGCGTGAGGATGGACAGCTGGTGTTCGTCGGCCGCGTCGATGACGAGTTCAAGATCAGCGGCCATCGGATTGACCCGGCCGAGGTCGAGACCGTGCTGCTGGGCCATGCGGGTGTGCGCGAGGCTGCTGTGGTCGGACAAGTGCTGCCAGGCGGAGCTCGGCGGCTGTGCGCGCACGTCGTCGCCGAGACGCCCGTTCCATCGGCGGCGGAGCTCCGCCGCTACCTGCTGACAGAGCTGCCGGCGGCCATGGTGCCTGGCGTCTTCGTCTTCTCCGAGCGCCTGCCACGGACCAGCTCCGGCAAGATTGATCGGACCGAGCTGCGCCGTGCACTCCCCGAAGGAGAAGCTGCCCCGGCCGCTGCGGCCTCCACCGAGCTCGAGCGGATGGTGCTCCAAGTGTGGGAGCAGGTTCTGGGAATGAGCGTCATGTCGGCGCAGGACGACTTCTTCGAGCTGGGCGGGCAGTCACTCCAGACCATCCAGGTGGCCAACAGGCTGAGCGTCGCGCTAGGCCGAGAGGTCCCCGTCGCCATGGTCTTCCGGCACCCCACGGCCGCCGGGCTGGCGCAGGCACTGGAGCGTGGCGTGGAGGCAGGGGCGGGGAGTGGAGGGCTCACCCCCACCATGCTCTCTGATGCCGAGCTGCCCGAAGAAGTGGTCCCACGCCCCAAGGCGGACGGTCAGGCTCTGGAGTCCCATGGACCTCGCGCCACGAGCCACGGGACGCCCACTCCGCTGCGTCAGGTTCTGTTGACCGGTGCCACGGGATTCGTCGGCGCGCACCTGCTCGGCCAGCTTCTGAGGCAGACCGGGACACGGGTTGTCTGCCCGGTGCGCGCTCGGGACGAGGCGCATGCGATGGAGCGGATTCGCGCGGCCCTGGTGGCCCAGCGTCTGCCCACCGAGGGCCTCGCTGAGCGCGTGCTGGCACTCCCGGCCGACCTGGCGCAGCCGTCGCTGGGACTGAGTACCGCTCGGTTCCATGGGCTGGCCGCCGAGTGCGACGCGATCTACCACAACGCCGCGGTGGTCAGCGTCGTGCGCGAGTACGGCAGCCTGCAGGCGGTCAACGTCCGCGGGACCCGAGAGCTCCTGCGACTGTCCGCCGCCGTGCACCCCAAGCCCCTGCACTACGTCTCGACGCTGGCGGTGGCACCGCAGGCGAACCTCAGCCCCGAGGTGCCCGAGGACTTCGTTGTGCCTCACGCGGGGCTGCGCGACGGATATCAGCAGAGCAAGTGGGTGGCAGAGAGGCTGGTCCAGCAGGCGGCTGAGCGCGGGCTGCCAGTGGCGGTCTACAGGCTGGGCCGGGTCGTGGGTGCTCCTGACAGCGGCATCGTCAACCCGCAGGATCTGGTCTGGCGCATCCTGCTGGCCGGGATCCCCGTGGGCGCGCTGCCCCAGCTCGACGTGGGCGAGGTCTGGACGCCGGTGGACTTCGTGGCGCGGGCGCTCGTGCGGCTCTCACTGGCGCCACAGCCCGGCGCGGTCTTCAACGTCACGCCCACACCGGAGGTGAGGCTGCCCCAGCTCTTCGGCTGGGTGCGTGACTACGGCTACCCGGTCGAGCTGTACCCGGTCCCCGAGTGGCGCGCTCGCGTGGCGGCAGGGGAGGGCAGCGCGGACAAGCGCACCACGCTGGCGTTCTTCGATCTGCGCAAGGGCTCGGCCGAGCCCGCCTTTGGCCTGGGCCCCATCCGCTGTGAGCGGCTGAAGCAGGCGCTGGCCGACAGCGGGATCTCCTGCCCGCCAACCGATCGCCGGCTGCTGTACCGCTACCTGGACTACTGCGTGGAGCAGGGACTCCTTCCGAGGCCCTCTGAGAGCAGGAAAGACCCACAGGACGACTCCGAGTCCTCACCTTGAAATGGCGTGCCGCGATGATCCGAGATTGGACCCCCCGTTCCTGGCGAGTCAGGCCTGTCCAACAGCTTCCGGACGACTATCCGGATCCTCGCGCGCTCGCCCGCGCTGAGCACGAGCTGTCGCGGCTGCCTCCGCTGGTGTTCCCGGCCGAGGTCTGTCGCCTGACGACCGCGCTCGGCCAGGTGGCTGAAGGCAAGGCGTTCCTGCTGCAAGGAGGGGACTGCGCCGAGAGCTTCAAGGAGTTCACGATTGACAACATCCGCGACGCCTTCCGGCTCATCCTCCAGATGGCGGTGGTGCTGACCTTCGCGGGCGGCCGTCCGGTGGTGAAGGTCGGCCGCATCGCCGGCCAGTTCGCCAAGCCGCGCTCCAGCCCCGTGGAGACGCTCGGCGGAGTCACTCTGCCGGCCTATCGCGGCGACATCATCAACGGCATGGACTTCAATCCCCTCGAGCGCACGCCCGATCCGAAGCGGCTGCTCCGGGCCTATCACCAGTCGTCGGCCACGCTGAACCTCCTGCGCGCCCTCTCGCAGGGAGGCTACGCGGACCTCTGCAACATCCACCAGTGGACCCTCGGCTTCATCGGGGGCAGCCCGCAGGGCGATCGCTACCGCAGGCTGGCGGACAAGATCATCGAGTCCCTGGGCTTCTTGCGCGCCCTCAGCATCAACCCCGATCCGCAGGCCGGCCTGAGCCAGGTCGACTTCTTTACCAGCCATGAGGCCCTGCTCCTGAACGTCGAAGAAGCCATGACACGGACCGACCCGGCCTCGGGCCACTGGTACGACACCTCTGCCCACACGCTGTGGATCGGCGAGCGCACGCGCCAGCTCGACGGAGGCCACGTGGAGTTCATGCGTGGAATCCAGAATCCCATCGGCCTCAAGTGCGGTCCTACCCTGGAGCCGGACGAGCTGCTGCGGCTGATCGACGTGCTGAACCCCGAGGGCATCCCCGGCCGGCTGACGCTCATCGGCCGCTTCGGAGCGGACAAGGCCGCTGAGTGTCTGCCCAGGCTCATGGCCGCCACCCGGCGCGACGGCCGCCCCGTGATCTGGTCGATCGATCCGATGCACGGCAACACGCTCAAGGCGAGCAACGGCTACAAGACCCGCCCCTTCGATCGCATCCTGTTGGAGGTGAAGGCCTTCATCCAGGTGGCCGCTGCGGAGGGCGTCCATCCGGGAGGCCTCCACCTCGAGATGACCGGACAGAACGTCACCGAGTGCCTGGGCGGTGCTCAGGCCGTCACAGAGGATGACCTCTCCAGCCGCTACCACACCCACTGCGATCCACGCCTCAACGCAGACCAGGCGCTCCAACTCGCCTTCCTCGTCGCGGAGAAGCTCCAGGCGCTGCGAACGCCCGAGGCCCGAGCCGCCTGATCCCGAAGCCTTCTTGACAGGACCGGCCGAGCCCCTGTAGCAAGGCGCAAATGAAAATGATAACCATTTTCATAATCGTTTTTTCCTCCTGGCACCGTGCCAGCCGGAGCGCTCGTAGCCTGTGTGTCGCAGCCCTGGCTGCGGGGCTGCTGGGAGCCGGCCTGTCCCACGCGCAAGAGGGCCAGCCAGGGGCATCGCAGGCGGAGACGAAGGCGGACTCTGAGAGCGCGCCTGCCAAGGAGCCTGCCGAGGAGCCTGCCGAGGAGCCTGACTTCGAGGAGACCATCGAGGTCACCGTCCAAGGCAAGTCCGAGGCGGAGCACATCCGCCAGTCCGCCGAGTCGGTGCAGGTCGTCGAGACCGAGCAGAGCCAGCGCGAGGCCGCCGACATGGGCACGGTCCTGGCTCGCACGGAAGGGGTCGGGGTGCGCCGTTCAGGAGGGCTCGGCAGCCGCGCGAGCTTCTCGCTCGGCGGATTCACGGATGAGCAGATCCGTTTCTTCCTGGACGGCATTCCATTGGAGCTGGCGGGCTTCGGGCTCGGCATCGCCAACGTCCCCGTCAACCTGATCGATCGGGTCGAGATCTACCAAGGTGTCGTGCCGAGCCGCTTCGGGGCGGATGCGCTGGGAGGCGCGGTCCAGCTCGTCACCGACCAGGATCCTCGCAAAAAGGGGCTCTCCGCTTCCTACGAGTTCGGATCCTACGGCACGCATCGCCTCACGGCGGGCGGCAAGTACTTCCACGAGCCCATGAGGCTCCTTGTCCGGGCCAATGGCTTCTTCGATCGCACGGTGAACGACTACTCCGTGGATGTCGAGGCTGCTGACGAGCAGGGACGCGTCACGCCCGCTCGTGTCAATCGCTTCCATGACGGTTACCGGGCGGTGGGTGGCGGGATCGAGGCGGGCGTGATCGATCGGCCCTGGGCCAGCCTCCTGCTCGTTCGGGCGTTCATGAGCCAGTACGACAAGGACATCCAGCACAGCGTCACCATGGATGTGCCGTACGGCGAGGTGAGCTCCGCGGAGATGTCGGCGGGCGCCACCCTTCGCTTCGAGCAGAGCTACTCCCGGGGGGTGTCGGTCGACGCGGTCGCCGGGTACACATGGCGCAGGACGAGCTTCACGGACCTGGGCACGTGCGCCTACGACTGGTTCGGCCGCTGCGTCGCGCAGCTCCCGCAGCCCGGCGAGACCGAGGCCCGTGCCATCGATCGGTTCGTGGGGCAGCACGTCGGCTTCGCGCGGCTCCACCTGGGATGGGACATCGCAGGTCCCGGGATCTTCCGCCTCTCGCTCGCGCCGACGTTCGTGAGCCGGACCGGCGAGGATCGCAGCTTGCGCGCCCTTCAGATGCCCGATCCGCTCCTGGGTGACCGCAACATGTTCTCGTGGGTCGGCGGTCTCGAGTTCGAGTTCGACAGCCCGGATGACCGGCTCGAGAACATCGCCTTCGCCAAAGTCTACGTGCAGCGGGCTCGCTCGGAGAAGCTCCTGCCAGCGGGGAGCTTTGCAGGGGTGGGATTGGACGCTCGCAGGGCAGGCATCGGCGACAGCCTTCGGTACCGCCTGTCCCCGGAGATCTACGCCAAGGCCTCCTACGAGTGGGCCGCGCGCCTGCCACGGCCGGACGAGATCTTCGGCGATGGGATCCTCATCAGCGAGAACCTCGAGATCCAGCCTGAGAACAGCCACAACCTCAACCTGGGGCTCACGCTCGACACCCCCGAGACAGCGCGCGGGACGTTCCGCGCCAGCGTACTGGGGTTCGGACGGCTCGCGGACCAGCTCATCGTCCTCATTGGCCGGGAGAGCTACTTCACCCACCTGAATGTCTTCGCGGCTCGCTCCCTGGGGGGCACTGGCGCCGTCGGGTGGACCTCCCCGGGACAGCACTTCGCCATCGACGGCAATGTCACCTGGCAGGACTTCCGCAACATCTCCGATCAGGGCCAGTTCGGAGCCTTCGATGGGCAGCGGATCCCGAACCGTCCCTACCTGCAAGCCAACGGCAGCGCCCGCTTCCAGCTGGGCCGCCTGATGAGCTCACGAGACGAGCTCTCGCTCACGTGGCATGCGCGCTATGTCCACTCCTTCTTCCGGGCCTGGGAAGGGCTGGGACAGAAGGACTCCAAGCAGGTGGTGCCGACCCAGTTCCTGCAGTCGGTGGCGCTCACCTACGTCACCCGGCCCTCTCAGACCACGCTGAGCTGGACGGTCGACGTGCAGAACCTGACCGATGCACGCGCGTTCGACTTCTTCGGCGTCCAGCGCCCCGGGCGCAGCATCTTCGCCAAGCTCACGGTGGATCTCCTGGGCGAGGACAGCCCATGAGTCCGGAGCACCCGAGACACGACCCCGAGACGGCAGCACGACACGCACCAGAAACAGGACACATGAACACCCGAAAGGAACCTCGCATGAAGCTCGCAGCCCCCCTTCGCTCACTGCGCTTTATCGCCACGGCGCTCGCCCTCCCACTCATGGCAGGCTGCGGGGAGGACGATCCCGGGCCGGTCGATCCCCCGCCCGCGACGGCGCTGTATGCCATCACCACGCGCGTGAGCACGGGCGACGCGACGCAGAGCTACGTCATCCTGACGGACACGGTGGACTCTTCCGAGGCGCTGAAGCTGGATGGCGCCATCGAGATCCCGGGGGGCGCGCTCGGGGTCGGTGTTGCGAAGTCGGGCGCGCTCTTCGTTGGGAGTACATCGGCTCCCACGGTCACCCGCTACAACCTGACGACGAAGGGAAGCCTGGAGAAGGTGGGCACCGTGAGCTTCCAGAACCAGGGCGCGTCCTCGATCGGCGAGTATCAGCACCAGTTCCAGTTCGTGTCGGAGACCAAGGCGTACTACTTCGATGGGACATCGGCGAAGGCCGTCATCTGGAACCCCACCGACATGACGGTCACGGGGAGCATCGATCTCAGCGGGCTCGTCATTCAAGGGGCGCGCCTGACCTTTGCCACGCTGCCGTTCCGTGTCGGCGACCTGATCCTCATGCCCGTGGGCTGGCGCCCGTCCGCGGGCATCGGCATCACGAAGCAGGCGGCCGTTGTCATCGTCGACACGAAGACCGATACGGCGACGATCGCGAAGGACGATCGGTGCGGTTACGTGCGAGATGGCGTCCTGGGACCGGATGGGCAGGTCTACCTGGCGACGGAGGTCTACGGCTCGGCGGTGCGCCGGGTCGCGGGGGGCGACACGCCGGTGCCCTGCCTGCTCCGGTTGAATCCTCAGACCCGTGCCTTTGATTCTTCGTTCTTCCGGGAGCTCAGCGCGCTCGTCAACGGTGGGACCGCTGGCTCGCTGCTCCCTGGCCCCCAGGGCACGGCCTATCTGCGCGTCCTCGATGAGAGCCAATTCGAAGTGAAGCAGGACACGCACCCCCGGGTGCTGGCGAGCGCGTCCGCGTGGAAGTGGTGGCAGCTCCGGCTCGACACCCTGACGGCCACTCCCGTCGACGGGCTCCCGTCGACCTCGGGCAGCAGCTTCCTCTTCGAGGTGGGCAATCGGACCCTCTTCACGGAGTTCACCAACGGCTCCTCGACAACGAACCTGCGCGAGCTGACCGATCGCAGCGGAAAGGTGACGGCCTCCATGCCAGGCATGGCTTTCTCCTACCTGCAGGTTCGCTGACCCTCCAGGTCTCTCCACGCCCATGTCCAACGATCTCGAAGGCCTCTCGCCGCAGCCCGCTACTGCGGCCCGCGCCCCGAAGCGCTACCCCATGGTGATGAAGGTCGTCCGCCGGGTGCACATGTACCTGGGGCTGCTGCTCTTTCCCTGGCTGATGGTCTTCGGGATCAGCGGCATGCTCTTCAACCACCCCAACCTCGGCGAAGAGGTGACGATTCGGGAGCTTCCCCGAGAGCAGCTCCACGCGCTCACGGGGCTGGAGCCCAGGGAGGCCAGCGCGATCGCCACCGAGGTCGTCTCGCAGCTGAACGCACAGGGGGGCGGCGCTGGCGAGACGTATTGGCTCGATCCCGGCTTCGAGAGCCAGTTCTCAGGCTTCACGGTCCTGACGGCGCCGGGCGCGGGGGTGAACCACATCCTGATCGTGGATCTGAGCGATGGCACCGCGGAGCTGGCCACGCGCAGCACTGCGTCACCGCAGCCTCGGGAGACGGCCCCCTTCGCGGGGGCCAGCGTCCCCTTGGCGGACCACTCCATGGCCGTGATCGAGTCCCAGGTGGCCCCGCTCCTGACGAAGCTGGACATCCAGGCGAAGACGCCCCTCCGGGCAAGCCCTCGCGGCGCACCCGAGGTCCGGTTCCGGATGGCCGACTCGAAGCAGCGGGTATGGAACGTGACGTACAACCTGGGCTCGGGCCGCATGAATGGCAGGCTCGCCGAGGACTCGCCGAAGCTCGGCTTCAATGAGCTGCTGACCCGGCTGCACACGACGCACCACTAC
>NZ_DASPHO010000573.1:0-4387 GCF_035629615.1 Hyalangium sp.
GGTCTGGCTGCCGCCGCTGAGGGCGCGGCCGGAGGACATCGAGCCGCTGGCCCGGCACTTCCTGGAGGTGCATGCCAAGACCAACGGGCGGCAGCCCTTCACGCTGGCGCCGGACGCGCTCCAGACGCTGCAGGCCCAGCCGTGGCCGGGCAACGTGCGCCAGCTGCAGAACTTCATGGAGCGGCTCGTGGTGCTCTCGGACGGCCCGAACCTCACTGGAGCGGACGTGGCGCGCGAGCTGACGCGGCAGCCGGGGCTGATGCCCACGAGTCCGCCGGCGGTGCCCATGAGCGCGGCCGCCCCGGTGGCCCTACCTACGGGGAGCGAGCCGAAGACGCTGGACTCCCAGCGCCGGCAGACGGAGCGGCAGGCGCTGGAGGACGCGCTGAAGCGGGCCGGAGACAACCGCACGCTGGCGGCGCGGCTGCTGGGCATCAGCCGCCGCACGCTCTACAACAAGCTCGAGGAGCACGGCCTGGTGTGAGCAGCGTGGCATCACCTGCAGCATGTCTCGTCAGGGCAACTGCTGGGACACCGCGGTGGTGGAGAGCTTCTTCTCCACGCTCAAGCAGGAGCTCGTCTACCTCTCCACCTTCAAAACGCGCCAGGAGACTCAGCTGGCTCTGTTCTGTCCACCGAACCGGGCCAATCTCATCGGCTCCTTCCTGGCCGCTGCCCCAATCCCCGCGCTCGCCTTCTCCGCACCTGCGTGGGGGAGCTCCGCGAGGAGATGGGGATCCTCGCGGAGCATCCGTGGGCCTACGAGCCGTTTCCCGCGGAACCTCCACCGCTGCGGGAGCACCGGCCTCCGCCGGGGGGCGTGCCCCCCTATCGATCATGGAATATACACGCGAGTGCTTGCCCTCTGCGGCCCAACCCCTGTAGGCCGCACATCGACTTCAAAGCCCGCGCCCGACAAGGTGCCCTCATTGGTCAGGAAGTTGAAGATGGTTGGACCGGTCCCCTGATAGCCCAGCTCTCCCCCGGGCTCCCTGGGGACGAGCGCCCTGGGGTATTGTGCATTGCCATGGCAACCCATACAGCCACCCATCACCACGGTGTTGTCATTGGGCAATCCCCGCACGTTCAGGATATTCGGCCTGCTGCGCTCGTTGAGCAATTGGTCCGGCGCTGCGTGGCGAACGCCAGGATCCGAGACCGCGCCTTTAAACAACTGGATACCCGGCCGGCTGCTCTCGATCACCGTGTTTGCCAGGTAGAAGTCCTCGGTCAGAGGATCGGGCGCACCCGTGTTTGGGGAGGTGCTGTTCTCATTCACGGGTAGAATCTGAATTCCCGCGAGACGATAATACAGCCACACGTTTGGGTTGGACTGGCCCCTGCTACTCTGAGCTAGGGCCTCAGCTATGGCTTGATTGACTTCGGCATTGACCTTCGTGACGGCATCTGTCACTGCCAGTGACGGCTGGACCGGTATCGGGCCTGCATAGGGCGCCTGCACCTCGGATGAGGGGATGATTGGATAGCCGTGGGCTGCGTCCACCTGGCCTTCCAGGGGCAGCGGTACCGACTGGAACTGGCCAGTCCCCGTATTGACCATGGCCTGCGGATTGGCGATCGTCGGACGGTAACCCATTTTGTCATAAAGGGTAACGACATACAGGCCGGAACAACCCTTGGTGCCGAGAGGGTTGACATTGCAGGCAGAGGGACCATCTTTTCCCTGCAAGCTATCCACCTGCTCGAAGGTGGTATAAACAAAGGCGGGGTAGTTCTTCATCTTGCGCAGAATGTGCAGGCCGACCAGACCGAAAGTGCCCACCTGCGGCTCAGGACCGTTCACACCCTTGACGTAGTACGTGGCCTCGGCTGTGTGGTAGCGGCCTGAGCTGATCAATTCAGGCGTCATCTCCCGCCAGGCCGCCTTGACTTCGATAGACTCATCATCGCTCTGCGCGGCGGCAGGCAAATCGGGATTGCCCGTGTTGGGAGGAAATTCAATGTGTGGAATGGCTTGGTGGACGTCAGCGATGAGGGGGTAGGTACCCGCCTTGAGATTCTGGACAGAGGCAATGGTGTTCTTGACATAGTCATACTCCGCACCATTCACCTTGGCCTCGAACAAGATCAGGTGATCGTCATATGGATTGGCTGACGGCGTGCCGCCGCTTTTCGGGAAGAAGATCTGGTTTTGACCGATCTGAGTGGTTTCGTCGAGGTTGTTGAACCGGATCAGGTTCTTGTTGTTGTTAGTGAACGTGACATTCGCGAAGTTGTACTGAGGGTACAGGGCCTTCAGCTCGCCCGTGGGAGGCGCATTCGCGGGGAACAACTCGGATCGGTGAGCAAAGGTTTCCCAGAGCAGGTGACGGGTGCCCAGAGAATTCCCGTCATGAGTGCCGTCCGCGAAGAAGGTTGGACTGCCAGCGGTGAGAAAGTTGTACCCCTTATCGTCAGAGGCAGTGCCCCGCAGCACTGGAAGAAACCCATTGCCAAGATCATAATTCGCGGACAGCTTGGCGGGGGTATTCAAATAGAAGAACTGCCGCCAGGCAAAGCGGGCATATTGCTCGCGAGTGATGCTGCCGTCGTAAGCCGGTGGCGGAGCGGGTAGAACGGCCACCCCGTTCAACTCGTCCGGTGTGATGGAGTCCCCTCCCGGGAAACTCGGGGGGGTGTTTCCGGGGGGCATGGTTTTCATGCATGAGGCGAGTGTCGTGGCTATCGCCAGCGCACAGGCGCAGGTGCTGATCGTTCGAAGCGTGTTCTTCATCTTTACATTCCTTGATGTCATCAAATCCTTGTGGATTGATTGATTGTGACGGATTGCCCTTGAGTCGTCATGGATGCGGTGTCTGATCTGGGTACTGCACACTACATAGCAAATGAAGTGCCAATGAGATCCGCGCGAGTTCATCACGGGGCCGCTGGCGCTCACTTCGCTCTGGGGAATGCTTCATCTCGCTGAGCTCTGGCTCTGTCAGGCAGGGCGGCTGACATGTCAGACAGGGCGGATGACATGTCAGACAGGGCCACTGACATGTCAGACAGGGCGGATGACACGCAAAGCATAGGAAGGATTGAAGGCCTGTTGAGAGGTGGCGGACGGGAGCGGAGAGGCCGAGGAGGGCCGCTGACGGGGGCCGCCCGAGCAGTGCGCCAGGCGAGTGGAGAAGCAAGGAGAGGGCGGCGACGCCACCCATCTCCTCACCCGGTCCACGCATCTGGTAGAGCGGGTGGACCGGGTAGACTCCGTACACCGGTTGCTGCCTGAGCCTGGAGGAGACCCCCGTGACGCAAGCGCATCTGAGGAGACGAACCCTAGTGCTCGGGCTGTTGCTGGCAGTGCCAGCCATGGCGCAGGGGGCGAAGGACGTCTGTGGAGACCGTCCCCAGTGCATCGTGAAGGGCACCCAGCGCGCGCCCAAGGGCCACGAGGTGGTCGAGCTGTCACTGGGAAAGGAGAGTGAGGAGGGCGAAGACTCCAAGTGCGAGCAGAAGGAGTGGTGGCTGCGCAGGCCCGACAAGTCCGTGGTCAAGCTGCTCGACTCCTGCCCCGAAGACCGCGGTATCGGCGAGGACGAGGTGATCGTGAAAAAGAATCGCTTCATCCACGTGGTCACGGGCGGCGCACGCACGCGGTGGGAGAGAGTGAAGGAGTTGCAGCTGGTGCCCCTGACGTGGGCCAGCGGCGAACAAGTCAGCTACGACGCCCTGGACACCGACAAGATGAAGAGGGCGCGCTTCGACTACACCACCTTCGAGGGCCGCTGGACCTGGAGGCCCGACGGCTGCGAGGAGGTCACGGCGCAGCTCGTCCCCGCAGTCGAGGTGCCCGCGAACTTCCTCAGCGAGGGATGGAAGCGCATGTCGCTCGGGCGCTGCTCGGTGGACGGCTCCTACGCCCTACTCGGGAAGGCGCAGGGGAAGGAGGACGCCCGGATCCGCGCCGTGCTCGCCCAGGGGAACGTGCTCCTGGTGGAAGTGATGGACGACACCTGGACGGGGCCGGGGGCGAAGTGGCTCACGGATGACCACGTGGAGCTCTGGCTGTTCGGCTCGGACCCAACTTCCTTCAACCCCTGCGATGATGATGAAGAGCAGACCGGGCTCCTCCAGTGGGGCATCCGCATCGCCGATGGCAAGGTGTTCCCAGCGTACGGGGATTCCCAGGAGCCGCTCCCCGTCGAAGTCGTGCGCGAGGACAAGGTCGCACACCTGAAGATCCAGCTCCCCAAGGAGCCGAGCGGGCTGACGGTCATCTACAGCGACAGCGATGCGGGCAAGAAGCAGGAGCTCATGGTGGGCACCAGCGCGCTCAAGTTCGGGCGCGCGGGCACGCTCTCGCCGGTTTGGAGAATCATTCCGGCCCAGGCCACCTGCAAGGTGAAGGAGAACCAGCTCGTCCCTGTCCGCACGGAGCTGC
>NZ_DASPHO010000574.1:0-5776 GCF_035629615.1 Hyalangium sp.
GCGGAACAACCGTCCATCGGGTGGATGACCGAGCGGCGTCAGACGCTTGAGTCCCGAGTGCGCCAGAAAGCTCTCGAGCCGGGCCACCACGCCTACAAGGCCCGGAGCGAGAGCAGGGTCCGTCAGGCGAGCGGCCTCATCGAGCAGATCCAGCGCGTCCAGCAGCGCGTCCCAGCGAGGTTGATCTGCCACAAGGGCGCCGGGCGCAGCCCCCCTCCTCAAGGAGAGGGAATCCCTCAACTCGGCAAGCCCGCCTTCCAGCTTGCGGTCCAGGTCCTCCACCTGGAGGCTCAGACGTGCCTGGGCCCGGGAAGACTTCTGGAGGGCGTCTACTACCGCAGCAGCCCAGACGGGAGGCGTCTCATCAGGAACTGTCTCCTCGGGAAGGCCGGGCACTTCCGGACGTGACGCGAAGAGGCGTCGGAGCCACGTGAGCATGGTCTGCGCATACCACGACGACCGGCCGGATGTAACCTGTTACGTAGGCAGCCTCTCACCCGACCTGGACAGCCATACCGGGTCGTCAGGAGGTAAGTGGCTTCACTTCGTCGGCGCGGGCAATGCGGCGCAGCTCCGGGAAGAGCCCTGCCCACAGCAGCACCACCACGCAGGTGCCCACTCCGCCCAGCACCACGGAGGGAACCACGCCGAACCACTCGGCGGTGACGCCGGACTCGAACTCGCCCAGCTCGTTGGAAGCGCCGATGAACACCATGTTCACCGCGCTCACCCGTCCCCGCATCTCCGGCGGCGTGGCCAGCTGCACCAGCGTCTGCCGGATCACCACGCTCACCATGTCCGCAGCGCCCAGCACCACCAGGGCAACCACCGACAGCCCCAGGTGGCTCGAGACCCCGAACACGACCGTGGCCACGCCGAAGAGCGCCACGCATGCCAGCATCACCACCCCCGCGTTGCGCCGCAGCGGGAACATGACGAGCGACAACGCGATGAGGGCCGCGCCCACCGCCGGCGCACTGCGCAGCACGCCCAGGCCCCAGGGCCCGGTATGGAGGATGTCCTGAGCGTAGATGGGCAGCAGCGCCGTCGCGCCGCCGAGCAGCACCGCGAAGAGATCCAGCGAGATGGCGCCCAACACGACCTTCTGCCGCCACACGTAGCGAATGCCCCCCAGCAGCCGCTGCCACGAAGTGGCAGCCTGCTCCATGCGCCCCGTGCGCACCCGCATCAGCGCCAGCATCGTCGCGGCCACCGCCATCATCACCGCGCAGGTGAGGTACACCCCGGTCGCGTGGACAGCGCTATAGAGCACGCCGCCCACCGCGGGACCGACAATGGTGCCCACCTGAAACACCGACGAGTTCCACGCCACAGCCGTCGACAGGTGCTGGATGGGCACGAGGTGGGGCACGAGCGACTGTCCCGCCGGGCCGGCGAAGGCGCGCGCGGTGCCGATCAGCACCAGCACGATGTAGAGCGGCCACGTCTCATTGACGCCTGCCCGCGACATCCCGAAGAGCAGCAGCGCGCACGTCACCATGGTGGCGTAGCAGCACAGGAGCACGCCTCGCCGGTCATGCCGATCCGCCGTGTCCCCCGTCACCAGCGAGAGCACCAGGGCAGGGAGGAACTGTGCGAGTCCCACATACCCCAAATCCAGCGGGCGCTGGGTGAGGCTGTAGACGTGCAATCCCACAGCCACGGATTGCATCTGCACGCCGAGCGTCATGAAGAGGCGTGCGCCCTGGTACAGGCGGAAGTCGCGGTGCGCGAAGGCGGAGCGGGTGGGACCCGCGGTCGCACTTTCCATGCAGTGGACATATCTGCCGAGGGCGCGCATCACCAGTGCGGGGAGTGGCTTGCCTGCCTCCCTGGTTTTGCGCTTTAAATATTTCCCAGCAGGCCACCGTCCACGTGCCCGGCCGAGCCGTGGCGGCCCCCCCTGCCCAGGAGTTGGACCGTGTCGTCCATCCGCAACCTGCTGTGTGCCGCGCTAGCCGTCGGCATCTTGTTCTCTGCCCCGAGCGCGGAGGCTCGCTTCGGTAAGCACTCCAGCTCGAGCGATTCCTCGGATAGCAAGTCCCACAAAGCCACGGCGGTGGGTGACGACGACGACGACGACGATGACGACGCTCCGCGCCGCCGCCGCTCGGGCTCTTCCTCGGGGGCGTCGTTCCTGCTGGATGTGCTCTTCGCCCTCATCCTCGATACGCGCCCAGCGGCGGCCTACGTGGCGCCTCCCCCCGAGCCGGTGCAAGCCGAGCCGGTGGCATCTGCTGAGGTGCGGTCCACTCCCGCTCAACCCTCCCCCCTGAGCGCGCGCCTGGGCGTGGATGGCGCAGCCTTGACCACCGCCGCCGGCCTGAGCGCCTTCCTGGGCGTCGAGGGCATACGGGCGGGCATGGACGCGCGGGCGCTGGGGCTCATCCTGCCCACCGATGATGGAACGGGGGGGACGGACAAGATCACGCTGATGAACTTCCACCTCACCTATGCGCTGCTCTCCCAGGAGCGGGCGCGCCTGCGCGTGGAGGGTGGCATCAGCAGCGCGCATGCGCCGGATCTCACTGCGCTCGGGCCCAGCATCGCCCTCTCGTTCGAGGCGTGCCTCGTGGGCAACCTCGACCTGGAGCTGCGCGCCCAGGGCACCCCGTATCCCTACCGGCAGCTCGACGCGCAGGCCGGGCTTGCGCTCCACCTCAACGCCCTGGTGCTGCGCGGCGGGTGGCGCGGGCTCTACCTGAGCGACAACGGCCTGGTGGACGACGTCGTGCACGAGGAAGTCCTCGGAGGCCCATTCGTCGGCCTTGGCTTCGCGTTCTGATCCGAGCACGGTGAATCTTCCGGTCCGTCCTGCGTCCGTGTGCCTGAGCCGCATTCAGGCGCACCCTCTCCAGGAGGCGGACCATGTCGTCTCTCCGAAACGTACTGGTAGCCGTGGCTGTCGTCGGGTTGGGCTTCTCCACTTCCGAGGCGGAGGCCCGCTTCGGCAAGCGCTCCAGCTCGAGCGATTCCGACAAGAAGGAAGAGAAGAAGAAGGACAAGGAGGAGCGCGACGAGCCCGCTCCGAAGAGGGTCCACGAGGCCTCTGCGGTGAGCTCGCGCAGGACGCATGACGCCTCGCCCGTGGGCAGCAGCCGTCCTCCTCCGCCTCCTCCCGAGCGCGTCATCGTCGTGGAGCCCGCCCCGCCGCCGACGTACTACGTGGAGCCCGCGTATCCAGCTCCGGTCTACTACGCCTCGCCCGCCCCCGAGGTCCACACCGCGCGGAAGGACACAATCCACAGCGCGCTGCGCATGGGCCTGGAGGGAGGGCCCACAAGCGGCGGCACGCGGGCGAACCTGTTCCTCGCCTTCGAGGGCGAGTACATGGGCTTGGAGGGACGCCTGACGGGGCTGTCACTGTCCACCGATGACGGCACGGGGGGCACCGACACCATCTCGGTGACTGGCGTGAACCTCACCTACGCCGTGCTCGCAAACGAGCGGGTGCGCTGGCGCGTGGAGGCGGGCTTCAGCTCGGCGCACGCCCCGGATCTGACCGTCGTTGGCCCCAGCCTTGGCACTTCGTTCGACGCACGGCTTGGAGGCTCTCTGGACCTCGAGCTGCGCCTGCAGGGCACGCCCTTCCCGTACCGGCAGATGGACGCGCAGGCAGGCCTGGCCGTGAAGCTCTACCCCTGGGTCCTTCGCGCTGGTTGGCGGACGCTCATGCTGGACGATGCCGGCCTCGTGGACGGCGAGGTCCACAAGGACGTCTTCCACGGTCCGTACCTCGGCGTTGGCCTCTTCTTCTGACCCATGCCGAGCCTGGCACGCCTCCCTCCCGTTACCGGGGGGGAGGGTGCCCACCCGCCTCACTCATCGAGAGAGGCGCCCAGCTCCATCCCAGAGGACGGCATCGTCACTGCCCCCGTCGCGGCCTTCTTCACGCGCCGCTTGGGCGGCGGCGCCAGCCGAGGTGCCGTCCCGAAGAGCCGCTCGTACGTCTCCGGCGTGTTGATGTTGACCACCACGCCCGGATCCTTCACGGATACCCGCCGCAGCTTCACGGCCCCGAGCGCCGCGTCGAGCTGAGTCGTGTCGCTCTCCATGAGCCGCTCGGCCGCCACACGGGAGAGCAGCACCGGGAAGCCCGCCGCTGCCTCGAACTCCGGCCGCAGCCCCTCGTCCGAGTCCCCCATCGCCTTGAGCAGCGACTTGAGCGTCGAGGCCCGCACCGCGGGCATGTCCACCGGGTGCAGCAGCACCAGGTCCGCGCCTTCCTCGAGGGCGGCCGTCAGCCCCGCCTTGATGGACGACATGAGGCCGTCCTGCCAGCGCGTGCTCTCCACCAGCATCAGGTTGGGGTGCTGCTCGCGCACCGCCTCCGAGTCCTTCCCGACGACTCCCAGCACCGCGCAGCCTGCCTTGCCAAAGGTGGATGCGAGCGACTGGAGGAAGCTCCTCCCACCCTCATGCTCGATGAGCGCCTTGGGGTGGCCCATCCGCCGAGCCTCCCCCGCAGCGAGGATGATCGCCACTGCCTTCATAACTACGCCTCCTCAAGGGCCCACGCGGGATCGCGGGGCTACCGCCATGAGGCTGGTACCTCCGCGGGAGATTGCAGCCCACCCCGAAGTGCGACCCGTTGGGAAGGTGTCACTCCCACCTTGAGGGTGTTCGATAGGAGGTGGGCGAGCGTCGGTGTTACGTCTACGGGCCAGCATATGGCCGACGGCCCCACACCCGACTCACGCTCAGTGCAGCCAACGCACGCCGCCCGTGGAGGTGGCCCCCGGGCTCTCCAAGAGTGACTCCCCCCCGCCGGTCATTCCTTCCTCCCAGCCGAGTGCCTTGGCGGTTAAAACTTCAGCGATCGGGATCAACGGAAGCCGTGACGCAACGCGGCAAAGCTCTGCCTCCGTCACCTCGCCCATCAGCTCCCCACGCTCTTCGTCCACCACCGGCAGTACTGCCAGGCTGTAACGTTCCATCACCTGGAGCGCTGCCAGCACGGTATCGCTCGGAAACAAGGTGATCGCACGAGAGATGAGGGACTCACTCCGACTGCTGCACTTGGCCACGCCGACCTCCACGGAAAGACCTCCGCCCAGGTTCCGGGAGACCCTCAAGCAATTTGCTTGCCGAGGATGTAGGTGTGTCAACCACCATGCGGACACAACATCCGACAACTTTCGAGGATAATGGAGACAAGCTGATCCACTTCGAACGATTCCGGACCGGAGCATTCCCATGTCCGTCAAACTCAACCCGCCGTCTCCCGGTTCGCCAAGGCGAACCACCCAGGAGACACCTGCGGGACAGACACAGAAGTCAGAACACTCCAACCCTCTAGCCAGGCTTGGCGAGGGCCTGCAGCGCGTCGCGCAGCAAGTCGACAAGCACGTCAACCGGCTCGTCGACACGTTCGAGGCGAAGCTGCCCTCCCTGCCTGGACAGGCGGGTGCGGGCGCGAAGCCGTGGGAGGGCATCACCCTCACCGGCAAGCCGCTGCAGATCCCGCTCGACAAGCTGCTGGACGTGGATCTGGGCAAGCTGCGCCAGGTCCTCGAGCGGGTGGTGCCGCAGAAGATCCGCGACGGAGAGGCCAAGCAGTTCACGGCGCAGACGCAGGGGTTCCGGGACACGCTCGCCAAGGTGCGCTCGCTGGGCACCGAGCTGGACATGCTGTCCCCCAAGTCCCCGCGCTACGCCGAGGTGAAGCAGGAGCTGGCCCAGGCGGAGGGCGATCTCAAGGCGAAGTACGGCTACACCCGCGCCACCGCGCCGAAGCCGGGCGCCATGTGGGTGGATCCGCAGTTCATGGCCAAGG
>NZ_DASPHO010000575.1:0-2581 GCF_035629615.1 Hyalangium sp.
CAGCGAGTTCATCGAGTTGGCCAGGTACAGCTCCCGATCCTCCGTCACCTGCTGCACCAGCCGCATGCACCCGTCGAAGTCCGTGTCCAGCGACAGCACCCGCGCCCCGTTCGCAATGGGCTGCACCAGCTGCGCCAGCGACACCTTGTCCTTGGGCAGGAACACCACCGAGGGGATCCCCGCCGCCGCCGCGTACGCGGAGAGCGCCGCAGAAGTATCCCCCGTGGAGGCACACGCCACCGCGCGGATGGGCACGCCCCGCGCCCGCAGGTGCTTCACCGCGGACACCAGCACCGTCATGCCCCAGTCCTTGAAGCTCCCCGTCGGCGAGACGCCGCACTCCTTGAGCTCCAGGCTCGCCAGCCCCAGCTCGGCCGCCATCCGCCGCAGCGGCATGAGCGGAACCCGCCCCTCGCCCAGCGAGACGATGTCTCCCGCGGGCAGCTCCGGGCACACCCACTCGTGCTTGCCCCACACCCCCGAGGCGTTCGGCAGCCGCGAGGCGCCAAAGCGGGACTCGAAGCGCCGCTTCCACTCCGCCGCCGGCACCGAGCGCAGCGCCTCCAGATCGTGCGACACCTCCAGCAGCGAGGAGCACTGGGGACAGCGGTAGATGACCTCCCACAGCGACGCGCGGAAGCCGCAGCCCTCGCTGCACACGTACTCCGCGCGGAAGCTCGAGTTCGGCGCGCTCACGCGTCGACCGCCACGACGCGCGTCCCACAGACCGTGCAGATCTTGTTCGGCCGGGTTGGCGTGCGGCACTTCTTGCACGGCAGCCAGGTCAGATCCTCCTCCGAGACACCCCCAGGGCCCTTCGCCGCCGCGGTGGGCCTCACACGGGGCAGCCGCATGCCGCACTTGTCGCACACCATGCCCTCGGCCTGGACGTTGCGGCAGTAGCGACAGACGACCGCACCCGTGGGCGCCGCCGTGCGCACCCCGTCATCCACCGCGCGGCCCGTGTCCAGCTCCGGCACCGCCTCGACGCTGACCTTGTCGACCGGCGCCATGCGAGTGACTTCCAGATCCTGCACCGACTGGGCTGGCAGATCCGGGCCAGCCTGCTGGCGGGTGTGGTCCAGCTCAGCCATCACGGGAGCGTCTACCGCCACACGGCCGCCCATGTGGTGGGTCTGCTCCAGCTCAGCCAGGGTTGGCACAGCCACGGCGGCGGCGATCTTCGCCACCTGGAGCTTCTTGCCACAGTTGTCGCACTCGTCCCCTTGGGCCTGCGGGTGTTCACACACCGGGCAGATGATCATGGGACGAACGTTATCGGCCAGGGCGCCCGGGGGCAACGCACGCTTCAGCCCGGGTTCCAGGCCTCCCCCGTCATGGGCACGAACCGCACGGGCAGCAGGTGCTCGACCCGAGGGATCTCTCCCTCCCGGGTGCGGGTGATCCGCAGCAGCTCCTGGTTGCCCCTCTGGGACCCTACCGGCATCACCATGCGCCCTCCCAGCTTGAGCTGCCCCAGCAGCTTGGGCGGGACGGACTCCGGCGCCGCCGTGCCTATCACCGCGTCGAACGGGGCCGCCGCCGGCCACCCCAGCGAGCCATCCCCCTCGCGCAGGTAGACGTTCTCGAAGCCCAGCTCCCTCAGCAGCCGCCTGGACGAGCGAGCCAGCGAGGGCACGATCTCGATGGAGTACACTTCACGACACAAGAGGGCGAGGACCGCCGTCTGGTAGCCGGAGCCGGTGCCGATCTCCAGCACCCGCTCGTGCCCCTGGAGCTCGAGGGCCTGAGTCATCAGGGCGACGATATAGGGCTGGCTGATGGTCTGCCCGTGGCCGATCGGCAGCGGGGAGTCCTGGGTCGCAGCGGCGCGGGCCTGCTCCGGGACGAAGTCCGCGCGATTCAGACGCTCGATCGCGTCGAGCACCCGCTGATCACGGATCCCTTCCCGCTCCAGGAAGTCTGCCAGCGCCTGATCTCCCATGGCTGCACCCCTCTCCGGAAGCTTACGCATCCCCCGCGGCCCGAGGGAGGGTTCGGATCGCCCCTACCCCACCCGAGCAAGCGCCAATCGGCCCTCCCACCGCTCCTCGAGGGCCTTCACCAGGCCCTGGTGCTCGGGGGCTCGCAGATCCGGATCCTGCTCGAGGATGCGCCGGGCCTCGGCCTGGGCCAGCGAGAGCAGATCCCCATCCCGCGCCAGGTTGGCGACGGCGAGCTCCGGCAGGCCGCTCTGCCGCGTCCCGAGGAACTCGCCGGGCCCGCGGATCTCCAGATCCTTCTCGGCGATGACGAAGCCATCGTTGCTGTGCTCCATCACCGCCAGCCGCTCGGTGGACTCCCAGGAGCGGGCGGGGCTGGCCACCAGGTAGCAGTGGCTCACGGCCGCGCCGCGCCCCACCCGGCCCCGCAGCTGGTGGAGCTGCGAGAGGCCGAAGCGCTCGGCGGACTCGATGACCATGACGGAGGCGTTGGGCACGTCCACGCCCACCTCCACCACGGTGGTGCACACGAGGACGTGGATCCGCCGCTCGCGGAAGTCCGCCATCACCGCGTCCTTCTCCTCCGGCTTCATGCGCCCATGGAGCAGCCCCACGCGGGCTTGGGGGAACACCTGCTG
>NZ_DASPHO010000576.1:0-10185 GCF_035629615.1 Hyalangium sp.
GAGCAGTGCGCCGAATGCCCTCGGGGATGTCCCGGTCGATCGTTGCCTTGTGCAGCTCCATCAGCCGTCGGCCGCTCCACAGGCGCCGGAACAGGCCCGAGGGAAGCTGAGGGTTGCGCACCAGCCAGCGCCGCACACCGCCGTCCACCGCGAAGGCCGCGCGCGCGCACACCGCCTCCAGTCCCACGGGGTTGCGGTGGTGGCGGACAATGAGCCGCGCGTGCGCCAAGCCCGTGCGCGGGTTCTCCATCACAGACTTGATGACGGCGGGCACCGGATCGAAGCAGAAGGCGGACAGCTCCGGATCCTCCGCGCTCCGGGCGCGGGCCTTGCGCTCGTCCTCGGTGAGCGGATGGAGCCGAGTCTCGAAGAGCTGGCGGTAGTTGCCCAGGGCCTCCTCGGGCTCGTCGTCGAGGGGCTCGGACTCCTGGGAATCGGAGGGCTCTGGGGAGGCTCCTTCCGCCGGCTCCGGGACGGAGGTTCCGCCCTCGACTTCTTCGGGCATGGCCTCGAGTGTGGGGACCTCCGGAGGAACGGCATCAGTGGCCCGGGAAGCAGGAGGCGCCGCCGCCCGGGGCGGTGCACTCGGGGCTGCCTGGGCTGGGTGGAGGGCGCCTTGCGCGACGAGCCGCGCGAGGATGGCCTGGATGCGCTCTGGGGGAAATCCCGTCAGGGCGGGGAGGTGGTTCGCGGAGGTGTGCCCGTCCAGGCGCGAGAGGACGAAGCCTTCCTCCGCGGTGAGGGATAGGCGCTTGAGGTCCACCGTAAGGTTGGGCTTGGGAGTCCAGTCCGCCATGAGCGATAACTATTCCATGTCCGACCGCCTCCGCACCTATGCCGAGTTCTGGCCTTTCTATCTCCGTGAACACTCCCGAGCCGCCACGCGCTGGCTGCACTTCGTTGGGACGTCGCTGGGCCTGGGGATTGCCGTCACCGCCATCATGCAGGGCCGGGCGTCGCTGATCCCCGCGGCCCTCGTCGCCGCCTATGGCCTGGCCTGGGTCGGCCACTTCGGCATCGAGAAGAACCGGCCCGCCACCTTCAAATACCCACTCTGGTCCTTCATCTCCGACTTCCGGATGCTGGCGCTGATGGCCGTGGGCCAGCTTGGCCCCCACCTGGAGCGCGCAGAGGCCGCTCGTTCGAGGGGGCCCGGGAGCACGGTTCAGGTGGCCCCCTCGCGCTGATGGCCCTGGGAGAACTGCGGGTTGAGAGGTTTCCCAAGGGCTTCTGATCTGAGGTCCGCATTAGGAGCGCACTTCTCCCGCAGCCTGTGCGCGTTTCTGATCTGATGTCATCCTCCATGAGCGTGCTGGAATAGGCACTTTCCCATGGGGTAGGCACCCGACCGCCGGGAACCCTACCCAGGTGCACTGATGGCTGCCCCGACCTGTTGCCGGCCCCCGTGCGACGAAGCCCCGTCGGCCGGACCGATTCGCTGGCCCACTCAAAAGAAAAAGCCACTTTCAGGCCTGGCGGGTGGAGCATTCCCCATGGGGAACTGTTCGGAAATGTCGGGGGTTTTGGGCACGAAAAGTCCCGACATTTCCGAACAGTCACGCACGCCAGTGGCGCCAGTGGCCCCTGCCGCAGGATTCTGAAGAGGGGAGACGCCAGCCGCGCGCGACGATCCCGTCCGCTCCTGCTGGGACCTGGCTCGACTCTTCTGCAAACGGCTCAGTGCACGATGCAGGGGCAGGACGCCTGTATCCTTGCCCCTGCGCAACACCCTCTCAGGTTGTGCGTCGGCTGCCCATCCTGGTAGGTTAGACGAGCTATGCGAATCTTTCTTCTCCGCCGGTCTGTCCTGCTTCTCGCTCTCGTGGCCTCCGTTGCTGTAGCCCAAGATCGCGAACCCCGAGTGCGGAATCTCTACCTCTCGGAGGACCCGCGAGACGCCGCTCCTCGGATCTACGTCGGCGGGCGCATTGCCACCATCCTCAGCTTCGAGCAGGACGTCGATCCGGCGCGGACGAAGCTACTTGGGTGGAAGGGTGGTTCGAGCCCTTGCTGGCGGGCGGCAAGTCCGTAGTCTTGGTGCCGCGCCAGCAACTCCCACCAGAGGACCGTTTCCTGCTGCTGGTCACACTCGCGGATAAGACGGAGCGGCCCTTCACCGTGACGGCGAGGGCGAGCGGGCGGGTTGATCAGCAGGTGAACGTATTTTCTGACCGCGAAACCCAAGACGCAATTCGTTCACGCCTGACCGATACCCAAAGGAGGGAACGTCTTCTTCGCGAGGAGAACGAGCGCTATCGCAAAGAGGAAATCTCAATCGACCATTCCCTTGCCGCGCTCTTGGTGAGCGGCGCAGTCGAGATGACGCCGTTTATCCACCAGCGTACCTGGAGACTTCCTTGCGAAGGAATACAGCTTGAAGTTCGTAATTTCACCAGCAGAGAGGGAAGCAAGACGGCGCTCGTGTTCCGCGTCAAGAACCAGGAGCCCGATAAGCCCTGGAAGCTCATGGAAGCACGCCTCTTGAGCGAATCCACAGGCGCGGAATGGCCGTTTGCAATACGCATGGATCGGGCGGAGATTGGCCCTGGTTCTTCTGGCACCATCGCGGTTGTAGCAGACGTGAGCGCCTTCGACTTCAAGAGAGGTGCCGAAAAACTCGTCCTCCAACTGTTCCGTTCGGACGGGCTGATGGTGGCTTACGTCACTCTGGAAGAGATGCGCGTGCGAAAGTAGATCCGCTACCCATGACCACGACTCAAGTGCTCCGCCTCTGCTCGGTCTTGCTGCTCGGCACCTCTGTAGGCTGCACAACTGCCGGTGGCGTCTCCCTACGCCCCGATGGAAGTCCCGGACCTGAGGAGTGCCCAGCGGAGGCTCTGCAGGCGATGCAGATACTCGGTCTGGGGGTAGGTGACGGGGGGAGCGTAGAACTCGACGTGAACCAAGCCGACGAAAGTCCGATTACGCTCTATGAAGGCCCCATTGAAAGCGACTTGAACACCCGCCTCGGTCCGCTCCCTCCAGCCACGCGGCTCTATGGGCGCGTGTGGGCTGGGGGGCCGCAGGTGGCCATCCGGTATTACGAGGCACATCCACCGAACAGGGCCAAGATCCCCATTTGCGCGGTCGCCCGGGCTGCTCGCGGCCAAATGAAGAAGCGCCCGGAGTCCAAGCCGGGAACCGCCATCCTTGAATTCTCGACCGCAGGGGTCTTCGTCGTTGACTCGTTCCGGTGAGCGGCCTAGCGGCTGGAGACTCCCACGCCCACCGGGCAGCTGACGCCCGTGCCTCCCAGCCCACAGTACCCGTCCGGGTTCTTCGCCAGGTACTGCTGGTGGTAGTCCTCGGCGTAGTAGAAGGCCGGCGCCGGGAGGATCTCCGTGGTGATGGGCTCGTAGCCCGCCGCGCTGAGGGCCTTCTGGTAGGCGTCCCGGCTCTGCTCGGCCGCGTGCTTCTGGGCCTCGTCGAAGCAGTAGATGCCCGAGCGGTACTGCGTGCCCATATCGTTGCCCTGGCGCATGCCCTGCGTCGGGTCGTGGTTCTCCCAGAAGACGCGCAGCAGCGTGTCGTAGCTCACCTTGGCCGGGTCGAACACGACACGCACCACCTCGTTGTGGCCCGTCTGCCCCGAGCACACCTCATGGTAGGTGGGGTTGGGGGTCAGCCCCGCCGCGTAGCCCACCTGCGTGCTGTACACGCCCGGCGTCTGCCAGAACTTCTTCTCCGCGCCCCAGAAGCACCCCAGCCCGAACACCGCTTGCTGCAAGCCGGCGGGGAAGGGCTCCTTCAGCGGGGTGCCCAGCACGAAGTGCTTGTCGGGGATGGGCATCGGCTCGGAGCGGCCCTTCAGCGCCTCGTCCGGCGTGGGGAGCTTCAGCTTCTTGGGAGAGAGGAGGAACATACCTGGGTGTTTAGCCATCTCGCCGCCGGTTTTCACCTCCTTGGAGCAGCCCCCGCCTGGTGCCGGGTAAGGTAGGGTAAGGACGTCATGCGCCTCAGCTCGCTGTGTCTCATGTGCTGTCTGCTCGCCCCCACGGTGGCGCTCGCCCAGTCCACACCCAGGCCCACCCCGGTGCAGCTCCGGGAGCTCGAGCGCCAGGCCCGGATCCTCTACGAGAGAGCCCAGAAGGCCGCCGTCCAGCGCATCAAGGCGCAGAAGGGCAAGGAGGAGAAGGAGCCCGAGCCCAAGCCGGCCAACTGCAAGCTCCCAGCTGCAAGGCGCGCTGCCCAGTTCTCCGAGGAGGCGCTCCCCGGCATACCCCTCGCCGATCGCTATGCCCTGTACGTGGGCGCGTGCGGGCTCGAAGACGTGGTGAGGCTGACGCAGCAGCTCGTGCGCTTCAAGACGATGAACGGCGAGCTGCCGCCAGCGAAGAACCCGGAGATCATCGCCATGGGCAAGTTCCTCCAGCAGTGGGGGAAGGCGCGCGGCTTCGGCTTCCGGGTGGCGGGCCGCAACGACGTGTTCGAGCTGTCCTGGGGCGAGGGTGCTCCCCACCTGGGGCTCGTCTTCCACGGCGACGTCGTCCCCGCCCCTCCTCACGAGTGGAAGTACAAGCCCTTCGAGCCCAAGGTGGTGAACGGCCGGCTCTACGGCCGCGGCGTCATGGACGACAAGGGGCCCCTGGCCACGGCGCTTGTCTCTCTGGCGATGGCCCAGGAGATGGGGCTCTCGCCGCAGAAGGGCAAGGTGCTCGTCATCATCGGCAACGACGAGGAGAGCTCATGGGAGGGCATGCAGGAGTATGCCCGCACCGAGCAGCTCCCCACGCACATCATCTCCGTGGACTCGGCGTACCCCGTGGTGGTGGCGCAGTCTGGCTTCGTTGCCGTGAGCCTGGAGGCCCCTCTGGGCACGGCGGACGCGGCGGACAGGAGCGTGCTGCTGCCCGTGGACGCCAGCGCGGGGGAGTTTCTCACTCAGGTGCCCGGGGCGGCCTCGCTGAGCCTGGCGCCCTTTGCCGGCAAGTCCGTGGAGCAGGGGCTGGCCGTCGTGAAGACGGCCGTGGAGGCCCTCCGCAAGGAGCGGCCCGGGCTCAAGGCCGAGGTGAAGACCGTACCCGCGGCAGGGGCCGGCGGGAGCACCTCACGCATCGTCCTCTCCACTCAGGGCCAGGCCGTCCACGCCTCCATCCCCGAGGAGGGGCGCAACGCGCTCTGGGATCTGGCCGCCATTGCCGAGAAGCTGCCGCTGGCGGACAACGGCCTCACGGCGATGCTCCGCACGGTGAGGCGTCGCTTCGACGGGGATCACCACGGCGAGCGCCTGGGGTTCACCGAGAAGGATCTACTGATGGGGCCGATGATCGCCGCGCCCACCGTGCTGCGCGTGAAAGAGGGGAAGGTGTCGCTCGGCATCAACCTGCGCCGGCCCCGCTCCGAGGAGGGCAACGACGACTTCCACCAGGCGCTCGACCACGCCATCGCCCTCATCACCCAGGAGACGGATGGCCGGGTCGTCGAGGGACCCGGGCGCTACGTGGGTGACCCGCACATGGCGGACGTCAATGGCCCGCTCGTCGCCACGCTGGTGGACATCTACCGGCGCCACCGGGGCATCCGCGAAGAGATTGCCCCCATCTCCATCCGCGGTGGCACCTATGCTCGCCTCTTCCCGCGGGGGGTGGACTTCGGGCCCTCCCTGAAGGAGCTGGGGCCCTACACCGGCCACGCGCCCGACGAGTCCATCTCCCTGGAGCACCTGGGCCTCAGCACCCAGATGATCGCGGAGGCCATCCACGCCCTGGCGCTCTCGCCCAACGCGAAGTGAGCCCGGCGTGCGCGGGGCCGCGCGCCGCTCAGTGCGCCAGCCGGGGCCAGCGGACCGTGAAGCGCGTGCCCTCCTGGGCGCTGGAGCGCACCTCCACCTGCCCCTGGTGCGACAGGGCAATCTGCTGGACGATGTGCAGCCCCAACCCCAGGCTCCGCGCGCCGCTCTTGCCCTCGTGAGGGCGCTGATCCTCCGGGCGGCGCTTGAACGGATCGAAGATGCGCGGCAGCAGCTCCTCCGGGATGGGCACGCCCTGGTTGTGGACCTCCAGCAGCACGTGGGTGCCTGCGTCGGACAGCGTGGTGCGCACCGGTGCGTCCTCCCGCCCGTGCTGGAGGGCGTTGAACACCAGGTTGCTCAGCACCTGCGCCACCCGATCCGGATCCCACTCTCCCCAGGTGTCTCCCTGGACCTCGAAGAGGATCTGGCGCTCGGGGAACGTCACCTGCAGCTCCTCGAGCGCCGTCCTGCACACCTCCCCCATGTTCATGCGCTGAGGCGTCACGGGGATGCCCCCGCCCAGTCGGCTGCGCGCGAAGTCGAGGATGTCGTCGATCAGCTTCGCCATCCGCGAACCGCTGCGGAGGATGCGCTCCACGGCCTGGAGCTCGCGCTCGCCCAGCCCCTCCGTGCGCGAGAGCAGGAAGGCGGAGGCGCTGATGGCACCGAGCGGGTTGCGCAGATCATGTCCCAGCACGGCCAGCAGCTGCTCCCGGAAGGAGAGAGCCCGCTCGAGCGCCTGCTCCGCCTGCTTGTGCGCGGTGATGTCCAGCACCACGCACCCGACGCCCAGCATCTCCCCGGGCTGGGTGCGCACGGGGTAGAAGTTGGTAACCCAGGTGCGTCCCTGGAGCCGGTCCACCCCGGGCGGCATGGTGAGCTCGAAGCTCCTGGACGGCTTCCCCGTCTCCAGCACGCGGCGGAGGAGGGGTTCGATGAGCGGGAGCACCGAGGGAGGCATCATCTCATGGATGGTGCGGCCCAGGTGCTGCTCCGCGGGGTGGTTGTTGATGCCGGCCAGGGTCTGGTTGATGCGCAGGTAGCGCAGCTCCGGGTCCAGGAAGGCGATGCCCACGGGCGAGGTGGCCAGCAGCGTGTCGACCATGGCCAGTGAGCGCTGCGCCTCCTCGCGCGCGGCCTGCTCGCGGGCGCGCAGCTGCGCCTGGACGATGAGGGCGGTGGCCCGGCTGGCCATGATGCGAAACAGCAAGGTGTCCGCCTCGGAGAAGGCATACGCCGTCCGCGAGCCCATGTACGCCACGCCGAAGAGCTGCTCTCCATCCATCAGCGGAAGGCCGTACAGCGCATGCAGGCCCAGGTGGGCGAGCGCCTCCTCTTTCAGCAGCGGATCCGTGGAGGCCGAGCGCACCGCGAGCGGACGGCGCTCGGCGGCGACCTGGCCCGCGAAGCCCTCGCCCACGCGCGTCCGCAGGCCCACGAGCTTCTCCGCCTCCAGCCCCATGGCCGCGCGGACTCGCAGCGTTCCATTCTCTCGCAGCAGGATGATGGCCGCGTCCACCCGCAGGGCGGACTCCATCAAGAGGGTGAGCAGCCGCTGGAGCAGCGTGTCCTCGTCCGGGCTGCCCAGCGCTGCCTGCATCATGCCATCGAAGGCATTGAGCGTGCGCTCCTTCAGGCGCGCGTAGCTCTGCGCGGCGCGTGTCACTGCCTGATCAATGAGCTCGTCCAGCAGCCCCAGCGTGCCCGGGGCGGGGTGGATGGCGGAGGCCTGGAGGCGGCGGAAGATGCAGCTGCGCAGCAGCGCATACTCCTGGGTGAGCTCGTGGAGGCCGAAGCCCTGGCTCAGCCGCGCCAGGGCGTGCACATCGGAGAGGACGCCAGGGAGCTGCAGCGGAATGCCGTGAGTCTCGTGCGCCAGCGCCTCGGTGATGCCGTCCAGCAGGGCGGGCAGGGGCTCCATGAGGGTTTCGCACCCCGCGTGGCGGGAGTGCAGCTCGTGGGCGGACCGCTTCCAGTCTTCGAGGAGGTGCTCCCGATGCGCGCGGAGGAAGGCCGCCAGCCGGTGGGGTTCCTCCGGGTCCCGGGTAGGCTCCCAACCGTGGGGACGTGGTTCCTGCTCCAGCATCGTGACCTCCGGGACGACCTCTGGCACCCGCTCGGCTCCACTCTGAGCATGATGCGACACCCTCGCTCACGTTGGTATTCCCGGGCAGGCGACCCTGGGCCGGAATGGCTGAGACCCCCGAGACCCTTGGTGGGATGCCTCCCATGCCTGCCCGCCTGAATGGTGAGACAGTGGCTTCGTCCTATTCCAACAACCGAGGACCCCGGACACAGCTGTGACAAGGAGATGGGGACTTCCCGTGCGCTCGGCTAGGTTGCGTGGAAGATGAGCACCCTTCTCCTGTCCCGCTCCGAAGTGTCTCGAAACCTGCAGGCCGTCACCTTGCTGGAGGACATGCGCGAGGCGTTCCGCGTGGATGCGCTGGCGCGAACGGTGGCACCCCAGCGGACGCGCGTCCCCCTGCATGCCCAAGGTACGACCATGGTGCTCTTTCCTGGCAGCCTCCCGGGGATACCCGCCTACTCGATCAAGGCGAGCGCCCGCTTCCCCTCGAGCGTGCCCCCTCTCCAGAGTGTGCTGCAGCTCCATGATCTGGCCACGGGTGCGCTGCTCGCGGTGATGGACTCGACGCAGCTGACGGCGGTGCGCACGGGGGTGGTGGGAGCGGTGGGGACGGAGGTGCTCGCCCGGCCGGACGCGAGTCGCGTGGCCCTGCTCGGTGCGGGCGATCGCGCCGTGCTCCAGCTCAAGCTCCTGAGGCTGGTGCGGACGCTGTCCCGGGCCTTCATCTACGACGCGGACTTCGAGCGGGCCGCCGCGCTCGCCGCGCGCATGTACCAGGAGATGTCGCTGCCCGTCCGGGCGGTGGACTCGGTGGCGGAGGCGGTGGAGACGGCCGACATCGTCGTGGCGTCGGGCGCGGGGGGACAGGCCGCGCTCTCTCCGGAGCTCGTCCGCCCGGGGATGCACATCACCGCGCTGGCCGTGGACGAGCAGGACAAGGTGGAGCTGTCCCCGGAGCTGATCGCCCGCGCCACCTTCGTGTGTGATCACCGGGGGCTGGCGCTGTCCGGGGGCGTGGGTGGGAGCGCCGGGCTGACCGAGTCCTCCATCCACGCGGAGCTGGGCGAGATCATCGCGGGGATGCGCACGGGGCGGACCTCACCCGAGCAGGTCACCCTCTTCTGCACGGTGGGGCTGCCCTTCCAGGATCTGGCGGCCGCCTGGCACGTCTACCAGGCGGCGCAGGGAGATGAGGACATGCGCCGGGTGGACTTCAGCGCTTGAGGTGCTGTCTCCCTCACCCCCCCTGAGGGGAGGACGGATGCGAGACCGGCGGCCGCCCGCCGTGGGTGTGTGAAGGAGGTTGCACCTCTCGTGGCGCGGCGAAGAGGCTGTCCGGGCCATGGTTGAGCAGCACCTCGCCATGCGCCACCTCGCGCACGTCCGACAGACGCACGGCGAAGTCCTTCCGCCACAGCCAGCCCTTCTCCACGATGAGGTCATCGCCTTGGATCTCCACGATGCGCCCCAGCTTGTGCCCGTCATTGCTGCGCACCGTCATCCCTTTGTGGATCTCCGATCGCTCGAACATACGCGCTGCTCCCCAGGCCGCCTTTGGCCCCTCGGCCCTGGTGGAAAGTTGGCCCTTGGGTGCCCTGGGGAGCCAGTGCGGTGCTCGAGCCTCTCGCACCCTCGGGCCACGCACGCCTGGAGGGTGAGCAGCCTTCCAGGCACCTGTTTCACTTCGGGAGCTCGCTGGTGTGGCTCGGGCGCGTGCCCATCTTCCGCCTGGAGGTGACGCATGCTCGCAGGCTTCATGGCGTCGCGGACGGGACGATGGCTCCGCATCCTGGCGGGGGCCGGCATGGTCCTGGGAGGGCTCGCGGCGGGCTCTTCCCGTGGCGCGGTGGTTGCGGTGGCAGGGCTGGGGCCGCTCATGGCGGGAGCACTGGATCTGTGCCTGCTCGGGCCGCTCTTCGGCCATCCCATCCGGGGCGCGGACATCCGTCGGAATCTCGGGCAGCCGGCGGAGCTGTCGCTGTTCAGGACGCGCTACGAGCGGCTCTCCCCGCACGCCCGCATGCTGCTGCACTGAGGCCCCACGAGCACCGGGCTCAGCCCACCGCGGCCCGGGGCTCAGCCTGTGGCGGCGGCAGCGCCTGGGCTACGCCCGGCTTGACGCAGATGAGCTGCAGCTCCCGGCGCAGGTGCGTCACCCGGCAGGCGTGGACCCAGCCCAGCAGGAACGCATACCGCGCATACTCGTAGGCGGCGCGAGGCCCGCGCGCGAGCCGGCTCCGGAAGATGTCCTTGCCCGCCTTGACCGGGGTGAGGCCGGCCCGAGCGCTGGCGTCCGCGAGGTTCCGCTCGTAGAAGTAGACGTGGTGCTGCCACCCGCGCCGATCCGGCCGGAACGAGCGCCCCC
>NZ_DASPHO010000577.1:0-11134 GCF_035629615.1 Hyalangium sp.
CCTGGCCTCGCGCCTGCTCCGGCGAGAAGAACAGGTACTTGCCCTTCACCACTCCCGGCTCGGTGTTGAGGTCGCGCAGCTCCCGCGCCTTGGCCAGCCCGAAGTCGACGATCTTGACCTGCCCCTCGAAGCTGATGAGCACGTTCTCAGGCGAGATGTCGCGGTGGACGATGCTCAGCGGCTTGCCCCCATCGTCCTTGCGGGTGTGGGCGTACTGGAGGCCGCGGCAGATCTGGACGCCAATGAAGACCGCGGGAGGAACGGGGACCGAGCCTCCCGCGCGAACCGCGTGCTGCACGACGCTGTTGAGCGGCTGGCCGTCCACGTACTCCATGCCCACGAAGTACTCATTCTCCACCCGGCCGAAGTCGAACACCTGGGCGATGTTGTCGTGGGAGAGCGTGGCGCAGATGCGCGCCTCGCTGATCAACATGCTGGTGAAGGCGTAGTCGTCGGCGTACTCGGGGAGGACCTTCTTGATGAGCACCGTCTTGGCGAAGCCCGCCTCCCCGAGGAGCCGGGCGAGCCAGGTCTCGGCCATGCCGCCGTAACCGAGCCGGGAGACCAGCTCGTACCGCCCGAACCGCGTTCCAGGTTGCAGGGTCATTCCACGGCCATTCTACTCAAGCCCGCGTGGCGCCTGCTCGCCGTATTGCTGGGCAAGCAACCATCCTCCCGGATTCTGGCTGCGCTTGGTATCTGGTCCGGGCTGCACATCTCTACCGGGAGGGCAATGCCCTGAGTGGAAGGTTTCCCGTGCCGGCCGCTGAGGGCAGGCACCTGATCCCACGGAGCAACAAGCATGGAGCAGCAGATTGCGTTCATGGTCATCGGGTTGGTCACCGGCCTGCTCTGCCGCTTCATCGTGCCCACCCCCCCACGCATGGGGGGGTTCCGCATGCCCCTCATCGGCATGGTGGGAGGCCTCTTCGGAGGCCTGGTGGGGGGGAGCCTCCAGCCGGGGATGGAGAAGATGACCCTCGCGCTTCCCAGCATCATTGGCTGCTTCATTGGGGCACTCGTGGCGGTGTTCGGGGTGCTGCTGCTCAGCCGGAACCGAGCCCACGTCTAGCGAAGCGCCTGGCGAGGGCTCACAGCGTCAACCAATAGGCCAGTCCGTTCAAGTCTCCGAGCGACAGCGACACCGAGAGGCTCCGGAGCGGCGCCCCGGTGAAGGGCGACTCGCGAACACCCACGCTCACGCCCACCCGGTCCTGCAGCACCGAGCCATGCACCTCCAGTCCCCAGTCGAACCGGCGCTCGCCGCTCCAGTGCAGCGAGGCTCGAGGCCCCGCGCCCAGGGAGACTCCTCCCAGGTGCAGCGTGGGCCGCAGCCCCAGCGTGCTCGAGAGCCGATCGTTCTGGCTCTCGTAGTCGAGCGGCTCCACCTGGGACAGCAGGGACAGCCGCGGCGAGAGCCTGAGCGCGGGCTCGACCCAGGCCAGCGCCACTCCGCCGTGCGCCGCATCGAAGGCCACCCGGTAGGGCATCAGCCGCATCAGCCGCAGCTTCCATGCGCTGGCGCCCGGAGGAGGTGCCGCCGGCAGGCTGGAGGGATCGAGCTCGAAGCGGGGGGTGGGTGAAATGCTCACATCCCGGCGCGCCAGGAGCTGCCCTGCCGCGAGCCCCAGCCGCACGCCCTGCCGCGCGGTGGAGGCCGTGGCACCCTCCGGAAGCTCCTGCTGCAGCTCCACCACTGTGGCGCGATCCATGGCCCTGCGGATCGTCGTGCCCCACCAGCGCGCCGGATCCTGGAGCGCCAGGCGCATGTTCGCCTCCTGCCCTTGGAAGCCGTGCTTGCGCAGGCCCGTGAGGAACTCGTCGAAGCCCGGGTCCGCCAGACACAGCTGCTCCGTGTCTCCCGCCTTGCACGGCCGGCGGTGTGAGCGGAGCGCCGCGAGCGCCGCGGCGAGAGGGTCGTCCTCTGGCAGCCAGGGGCCCTCCTCCACCCAGGCCCAGGCCGGCTCACGCAGCAGCTCCTGGACCTGCTGACGGCTGCCCAGGGCGATCGCCAGCTCCTCTCGCGCGAGCGCGGTGAGGACGTGGCGGGCCCGCTTCGAGGCCAACAGCCCCATCCACTGCGCGTTGGCTCGCATCAACATTCCCACACAGCGCTGGGTCTGGGGATCTCCCAGGTCCAGCTCGTCCGAGGGGCCCGGAAGTCGCGCGGGCGCGGGCCGGCCGGTGAAGTAGGGATCCTGCGCGGCACAGCCCTGCACTGAGAGCGAGTGCACCGCGTCGTATACCCCGGCGTAATAGTCCAGCTCGCGCAGAGGGCGATCCATGAAGCCCGCGAAGTTGCCGAGCTGCGAGCCGGCCAGGGGCGCGAAGCGCGTGGTGACGAACAGGCGGCGCTCGGGAGCACGGCCCTGCTGAAGCGCCAGGGCCTGCTCGGACAGGGACTCCAGCGACGCCAGGAGCTGCCGCAGCGTCGGCACCAGCCCCGTCAGGACACGAATCACGCGCACCCGCCAGGCCAGCAGGCGGAGCTCTCCGGCATGCTCGCTGCCGTCGAACTCCCGTTGCTCCGCGGCGACTTCGGGCCGGAGCAGCACCTCGGACGCGGCGCCGAGGAGACGCTGGACGGGCTCTGGATCAAAGAGGCTCCCCTTCGGCAGCTCGTGCAGCCGCGAACGGGCCTCGCGCGCCAGCCCGGAGAGCCGAGGCTCCGGCATCACCTCGAGCCACCGGAGCTGCTCGTCCAGCACGGTGTTGGCGAGCTGGTGCGTGGCCGCACCCAGTCCCTGGCTGTTGCTCAGAGTGCTCAGGAAGGCCTCGCGCAACTGCCACTGCTGCGCCTCGGAGATCTCGCTGCGCGAGAGCAGATCCAGCTCGCCCGCGAAGAACTCGATGACCGATGAGCTCAGCTCCATGCCATCCCGGAACGCGGCCTGGGCACGCGGCCCTGGATCCTCGGCCTGCGCCAGTGGCTCGTCCACATAGCGGCGGAACTGGCCGCGAGCCTCGAGCAGCCTCGCCAGCGACGTGCCGAGCGACACCAGCTCCTCCACGGACAGGCGCTCGCCCACCTTCGCGGCCTGGACCGCATCCGCCTGGAGCGGATCCACCCCCGGCTCTCCGTGCAGCGCCCTGGCACAGCTCCCGAGCAGCCCTGGAATGGCGGTACCGCCGTCCTGCCCCGACAACCTCTGGACGCAGGAGAGCAACACCCGTCCACGCCGCAGCCGCTCGGACACGGACAGCGAGCCACGCGCGGGGAGCTCGGGCAGCCGCGCCTCGGTGACGCGCCCGTTCACGAGCGAGGCCAGCACGCCGTGAATGCCGGCATACCGCCGACCCGCGTCCGCCGCGCCCATGAGCAGGGTGCGCGTCGTGCGGTTCCAGTGCATGGCCCGCGCCGTGCGCCCCAGCTCCGAGTTGCGCGCGGTGGCCACCAGCCCACTGAAGAACTCGAGACTGCTGGCGAGGCTCGCCCCGGCCGGCGTGCCCTGGACAGAGGCGGAGGCGGCACGGGACTCGAAGCGACGGAAGTCGGGATCCACGAAGACGTAGGTGACGGGATTCCACAGACTGGGTCCCCGCCTCGACTCCACGAGCTCGATGGCCAGGCCCACGGGGGCGTTGTCGAAGACACCCCCGTCCACGTAGGGCCGGCGGCACAGCATCAGCTCCTGCCCCGGCGTGGAGCGAGCGGTGCAGGTGAGGCCCGTGAGGGGGCGCTCGGCGTCGGGCCCTGGGCAGGAGCCCTGCGGCACACGCTGCTCGAGCGGGCAGGAGGCCGTGCAGTCGCACAGCTCACGCGGGCTGAAGGCCACGGGGAAGGCGGCCGAAGCCAGCACCGCCTGGCTCACCTGATCCGAGTCGAGAGCGTGTCCGGGCGGCTCGGGATCGGGGCTCTCGCCTAGCATGAGCGCGCTGGAGGCCAGCTCTCCGTTGCCAGGCAGGGGCTGGTGATGCAGGCGCACCCGGCCACTGGGAGTGACTTCGAGCGCCAGCGGCACGACGAAGCGCTGGGTCATCGCTGGCAGCCCCGCGATGTGGCTCACCTCGGGTTTGACGCGAGTCACACTGAAGCCCAGGGGCACGCTGCACCCGGGCTGGAAGCGGCGCGTGGGGTTGGGGGTGAAGACCTGGGCTCGCAGCTGCGCGAGCGCCCGCTCCAGGGCCCGCCGCGAGAGGAGCCCATCGTCAGGCCTGTAGGCGCTGGCATCCTCGGGCAGCAGATCGTCCAGGCCCACGGGGAGCCATGTGTCCCTCAGCAGGTTGGAGTCGACGCTGTCGTCCGCGGAGGAGTCGGGGGCTTCGCACCAGAGCGCGGCGGCGAGCAGGGCGTTGATGCTGCCAGCGCTGGCGCCCGTGACGCCGATGAGGTTGGGGCGAAACGTGGGCCCCTGGATGGGCTCGGCGCGGGCGAGCCGAAGGAAGCGCACGGTGCCCCACGTCAGCCCGGCCTCATAGGCGCCGAGGCTCACACCACCGCTGATGGTGAGGGCGATGTCATGAGGAGGCGGTGCCTTCTCGGCGGCTCCCGCCACACATGCCAGCAGTCCCCCCAGGATGGCCACCCACCGGCCCCGGTACGGCAAGACACTCCTCCCGCTCTCGCAACCGCGCGGGAGTCTACACGGGCCCAGGCCGGGCTGCTGGCACCTCCACAGCCCTGACGACGCTCACGGAGGGGCACCGGCCATGAAGCCGGCACCCCGCCCGAGGTTGTGAGGACTACCCGCCGAGCACCTGCAGGGCCCGCGCGTAGTACTCGTCACGCGACGCCTTGCCGTTGTACCCGCCGTTCACCCGGTAGGTGATCGCGTCGAAGTTGCCCGCGTCCGCGTACTGGTTCAGGTTGCGGTTGTTCCAGTACCAGGCCGCCGTGCGGAAGCCCACGTCTGGATCCGCCGCGCGCGTCGGGTTGTTCTCCAGATCGATGCCCAGCGCCTGGCCCGCCGCCCGGTAGTTGGAGCGGCCCGTCAGCTGGATGGGCCCTCGCCCCTTGAACCGCATGCCGTCTCCCGGCTCCGTGTTGCCCAGATCCGTCCGGCCCTCGTAATCCGCACCCGAGGCGATCTCCTCCATGTAGCGGAACTCGCCGCTCTCGTGCGCCAGCTGAGCCAGGAACGCCGCCTGCCGCTTCGGCGTGTTGATGCCCGCCTCCTGCATCGCCGCGTTCAGGTGCGGCAGCATCTGCTGCGCCCGCGCCTCGCTCAGGTTCGGCATGATGGACCGCAGCTGCTGCATGCTCACCCCGCCCGCCGGGCCCGGCTCGTTGCCCGGCCCCGTCACAGGCCCCGGCCCCGTGGGGCCCGAGCTGCCGCCCGCCTTGGCCGTCAGCGCCTCACGCGTCAGCGGCCCGTAGTACCCCGTGCTCGGCACGCCGTGGTCCGCCTGGAAGCGCTTGAGCGAGGCCTCCGTCTGCGGACCGAACGTCCCCGGGCCCGTGTCCATCTGCGCCTGCGTCATGTACCCCAGATCCACCAGCGCCGACTGGAGCTGCCGCACCTCCTCACCCTGGTTGCCGCGCTGCAGATCGTTCTGCGGGACGCTGAAGCGCGCCGCCTCGGTGGGCGCACCCGGCTCGGGCGCACCCGGCTCGGTCGGGGTGGAGGGCGCCGGCTCACCGGGGCCCTGCGTGGCCGTGCCGCGATCGTTCACGAAGTACTTCACGTTCGCGTTGCCGAAGGAGTCCTTCACGTGGCCATCGTTGAAGTTGCGCGCGCCGGCCTGGGCGAGAGCAGGGCCGCGCTCGTTGATCTCACCGGGTCGCACCACCCCGATGTGGCCGATGCCACCCGGGTTGTGCCAGCTCGCCACCGTGGGGTGGCCCTGGTTGGCCATCTGCTGGGCCTCCTCGGCGCTCACCTCGCGCCAGCCGTGCGCGGGGCCCTGGTTCTGCAGCCACAGGTGTCCGCCGTTGGCGTCCAGCTCGCGGCCCTGGCCCACGCCCGTGGGGTTGCCCGCGCCGTCCACCCAGTGCGGGATCTCCGCGCCCATCGCCTTCGTCACATCCCACGCGAAGATGTTGCAGTAGGTGTTGCCATCGCGCGGCTGGTAGCGCGGGTTGCTGCCCACGCCGAACTGGTCGATGACATCCGCGTACGTGGCCGCGTTGCGATCGGACGGGCTGCCCTGCAGCGGGGCGTCCACGGGGATCCATGCGTTCGTGTTCGTGGTGCCGGGCGCCGCGCGGGTGCCGTCGAACTGGCCGCTGGCCGCCGACGGGATGCTGCCCGGAGCCGGCGCCGGCGCCGGGCGCGACTCGAAGCCGTCACCCGCCTGGGGGCCCGAGGAGGGCCGGGGCTTTGCGTCGAAGCCATCCGGAATGGTGAGCTGCCGACCCGTGATGATCAGGTTCGGGTTCTGGATGTTGTTGGCTTTGGCGATCGCGTCGACGGACGAGTTGTACCGGCGCGCGATGCTGCTGAGCGTTTCACCCGAGTTGATGGTGTGGATGGTCGACATGTGAGGGCTCCCGAAAATAACCAAACCGTTCGAAGGTTATTGTCGTACATGCCCTCACTAAGTTGCTTCGCGAATCAATTATTAGCAAATTCAACATCTTACACGGTCGCGAGAGCCATCCCCCGTGAGTTCCCACAGGCGGCTCACGGGACTTTCTTCGCGCCCGGGGCTGAAACGGTTCTTCCCCATTGGGAGTTCACGCCCTGGGAGCGGATGCGCCCCACGCAAGCCAGGCGCCACATCCCCGTCCGCCGCCCGGGCCGTGACTCTCTTGCCGGAGAGGCACCTGGCGGACCTTCTACTCGGGGCTATGGAGCCTTGGGGCTCTCAGGCCCAGGGGCCGCGCTCGGGGGGTCCACCCCCATCCAGAGCCGCGCCTCTGCGAGCACCTTGTTCGCCTCCTCGAGCGAGCCGACGTTCACCGTCACGTCCTCGCCATGCGAGTGCTCTCGGGCCAGCCGCCCCATCTGCATCTTCACCACGGTGGCCGAGGTCAGGTGTGCACAGCACGTCACCCCCTGCTTCCGCACCTGGCCGATGGCCTCTCCCAGCAGCTTCGACACGTCGAGGCTGGAGATCTGCAGCTCGCGCATGTCCGCCAGCACCAGGTGGGGCTTGCCCCCATAGCTCGCGGATGCCTCGAACAAGAGCCGGATGAATTCCTTCATCTCGCCCTCCTCGAAGAACCCCGCCATGTGCAGATAAAGGGTCCGCTCCGAAGGTTCGTTCCTCACGCTGTACTGAGCGGAGCCCATGGCTCTCCCTTCCGGCCGCGATGTCGTGACACGGGACCCCGACGATCCCGAGAAGCCAGCATAGCGGGACGGCGTCACACCCAGGAACGTTTCACGCCCCCTGCAATGTTGCGCTGGAAGCATATCCGGGAGCGGACACTCGTCACCTGCGGCAGGTGGGGGTGTACCGGCACGCGACCACAGCGGGTTGCTCGATGGGGTGGCCCGCCTGGATGGACCAGGCCAGCCGGATGAACTGGGCATGGGACCATGTGAGGGGTGTGGCCGAGAAGGTGCCCTCCCCTGCCACGAAGCCGGGCTGACCGGACGGAGGCCGTCCCTCCCAGACCTGCTCGGGCATCATGTACCCGTCGTTGCCGGAGCGAGCCATCGCCGCGAGCCAGGTGTCCGCCGGCTGGCCCACGGAGAGCGCGTACTCGCCCCGCTCGCCCGCGAAGATCGGCCAGGCCCGGCCGAGCGTCCGCCCGGTGTCCGGCTCGCTGATCTCCCACGGGCCTCCCTCGCGCGTCTCTCCGTACCCATCGAAGTCGTAGCGGCGCCAGAAGGAGCCGTTTGGGGTGTCGGCCTTGAGCTGCGCATCGATGACCGCCAGCGACTGCGCGATGACCGGATGGCTGGCGGGCTTCACCCCCAACCGCACGAGCTCCAGGAAGCTCGGATCCACCACCCGGCGCTGGTCCATGGCGGCCGGGCCTCCATCGCCCAGCGAGTACGTCGTCCCGGCGTTGGGGTTCCCATCCTTCGTCAGCCGCAGGTAGTACGGGTGCGACGCCAGCGGTCCATTCGTGGTGACCGTCCAGGCCTCTACCTGCCGCTGCCAGGAGTCCGCGGTCGTCTCGTAGCGCTCCGCGGAGGCCGTGTCCCCGTTGCGGCGCGCGAGATCCGCGGCACAGATGAGCCCGGCGATCTCCGCCGCGATCGTCCCCGGCGAGTAGCCACTCTGGTTCTCCCAGCGCTCCTGCGGGGAGGCAGGGCCGTGAGCGAGGAGGAAGTCCGCCGCCTTCTGGATGTGGCCGGTGTACGTCTCTCGATCGGCGCGACCCAGCTGCCATGCGAGGACGATGGGCAGGGCGACTTCATCCAGCTGGAGGTGGGTCCAGTGCGGGATGCCCTCCACCGTCGCGTTCTGCGGGAACGAGCCATCCGGCTTCTGCTGGACGTTGAAGAGGTGATCGAGCGCGCGCTCCGCTCCGGCCCGATCGCCCATGGCCAGGAGCGCGGTGGCGATCTGGTACAGGTCGCGCGACCACACGAGGTGATAGGCACCGGAGGGCTTCTCCAGCCCGAGCCCCCAGGCCCACGGCATGCTGGGCGAGGCGATGAAGGCGCCACGGTTCAGCTTGTCCTCCGAGGCCGCCAGCACCATGGCCGAGACGTCATAGGTGATCTGCCAGGGCTGAGCGCTCGCCGGAGCCGGCGTCAGCGAGTCCAGCCAGCCGTGCCAGCCCTCGGCGTAGCGCTGTGCCACCTGCTCGAAGCCGGTCCGCAGGGAGCTGCGAGCGGCCTCCAAGGCCTCCCGGGTGCTGGCGCCGAAGCCGAGCGCGATCGTCACGTGCTGCCGGCTGGCAAGCCCGTTCACCGGCAGCTTCCCCGTCTGCACCACGTTGCCCTCCGGCGCGGACTGATAGCTCCAGTCCATCTTGAAGTCGCCGCGCAGATCGCTCCAGCCGTCGCTCGCGTCCAGGTAGCCGCTCGACGTCTTCTCGAAGGGTGGCTGGGCAAGCAGGGCGCTCGCGGCCGTTCCATCCCGCGCAAGCAGCGCGTCCCCTTCGCTCATCCCCGAGTCGTCCATCCCATCGTTGGCGAGAGCGGGGTCGTACACGGCATAGAGCGCGTAAGGCTCTCCCGAGAGTGACTCGAGGCTGATGTCGATGAGGAGCGTGTTCCGCTCCGGATCGGTCACGTACGTCTTGGTGAGGCGGTACTTGCCGGATCTGGCGGTGTTCACCTGCTGGTAGGTGAGGCTACGTGGGTCGGCGAGCTCGATCTGGTGCTCAGTGGCCTCGATCTCCGGCTCGGCGAACGTCCGGCCATCGGAGACGACGAACCGCAGGTCCCGCACGCTTGGGGAGCCCAGGGTCGGGTAGTAGACCTCCGTCAGCTCGCCGGAGCCGAGCGTGTACCAGACCCGGCTCGTCTCACTCCTCGCGGTGCCGAACCCCACCTTGTTCGCTGGCGTCCAGAGCGCTGGGCCGCCTGGCTGTCCGGGCGCACGCGAGCCGGTACAGCCGGACACCGTGAGGACCATCGCCCATGCCAGCGCCTGAAGGGGACGGCCCTTCCCTCCCCTCGTGCTTCGACCACGGACTTCGAGCGTTGAGAAGGACATGCGCCGTTGCCTCCCGCGAATCTGGTGAGGCCAATAGGGAGGCCACCGGGCGTGAATGGCAACGCACTCACAGGCAGCCAGGCGGATGGTGGACAGAGGCTCTCCTCGGAAGTTGAGTGCTGAGCGTTCCTGCTGGAGCTCATTTCGCGCCTATGCTGCGGGCTCAAGCCAGCAAGGAGCCCCATGCGCCCAGTCCCCTCCGTCCTCTCTTCATGGCTCGTCCCCCTCCTCCTCAGCGTGCTCCTGGCTGCCTGCGGCCCCAAGAACCTGCAGGAGCGCACCCGTCACGGAGAGAAGCTGACCGACAAGTCCTCCACGCTGCTCGATGACGCGGAGAAGGCTCTGGCCAGACTGGACGCGGATCGCGCCGAAGAGCAGCTCGAGGACGCTCACAAGCTGCTGACCCACCCGGACATCGAGCTGGCCCCCGAGGCCGAGATGCTGCAATCCCGGCACGCGGAGCTCAAGGCCCGCGTCGGTCCCGCCCGCGAGGAGAAGGCACGCAAGGAGCTCGAAGCCGCCGTGGACAAGCAGCGCGACAACATCGTCCAGGCCATGAGCGACGTCACCACCGCGCTCGAGGCGCTCGAGCGCAAGGACGCCGGCCCCGTGCAGGTCAAGGCCGTGACCGATGCCGTCACGCGTGCCCGTGAGCGGCTGAAGGAGGGAAAGACGCTCGAGGCGAAGAGCGAAGACTACGGAGCCTCCGTGCGGCGCACCGAGCAGCGCCTGGACCAGGCCCTGGCGCAGGCCAAGAGCACGCAGCAGGTGCTCGACTTCGTCTCCGGCCCTGCCACCGCCCGCCAGGAGGCAGAGGAGCTGGAGAAGAAGGCCAAGGCAGAGAAGAACCTGGACATTCAGCTGACGCTCTACACGGACGCGCGAGCGCGCTTCCAGCGCTGCGGCGAGACTGCGAAGCAGCTGATCGCCAAGGCCCCCGAGCTCGAGAAGAGCCCCATCCAGGTGGGAGGCAAGGCCACCACGCCCAAGGCCGTTGCCTCCGGGTGCGGCTCGAAGGCGGACTCGCTCCAGAAGACCGTGGCGAAGTTGGAGCAGGCCAAGGCGGCCCGCGAGAAGAAGAAGAACGCCAGCGCCTCCAAGTCCAAGAAGGGCTGAGGCCCACCCCTCCCTCCCGAAGACAAAGATCGATATGTCTGCGCTCGCCCTGCGTTCATCAGCCTCTTCCCCCCTGTGAATGCAGGGAACCGGCCGGGGTTCCCATCTCACGAGGGGAACTCTTCCCGATATGACGAACTTGACGCGATGCGCACTCGCAGTCCTGGCGCTGTCGATAGCGGTGCTGGGCTGCAATGACGATCCCCCGCCAGGCGGGCCGGACGGTGGGACGCCGGATGCCGGCTACGAGTGGGATGGCACCTACACCCCGCTCGAGGAGAAGGGCGACAACATCGACACCGGCCCCTTCGCCGCGTGCTCCAGCTTCACCGTGAATGACGCGGGCATGCCGCTGCCCTGCGGCAGCCCGGAGACCTTCGACCTGTCTGCCTGCGACCAGAGCACGCTCTCGCGGCTGTCTCCCGATGGCATCTACGCCCTCCGCACGCGCTCCAGCAGCAGCCAGTTCTTCGGCTTTGGCTTCAACTCCTTCCAGATCTCGTCGACCGGCGGC
>NZ_DASPHO010000578.1:0-13097 GCF_035629615.1 Hyalangium sp.
AATCCGCCGCCGAGGATGCGCGGCAACCGCAAGTAGCCCCGCGAGGCTTCACTCCGGGCCCTCACTGCTTGCGGCCCGGAGGGACGCCTGGCGCCTGTCTCCTGTCGTCATTCTCGCCGCCACCGGCCGCAAGAGCGCCTCAAGCCAGGGAGCCGCCCGGGCCAGAGTCCCCGTCTTGTGCTCCAGGGCTGTTCGACCTTCGCACGGCCAGGAGCAGCAGTCCGCCGCCGAGCATGATGGCCACGTCCGCCACGTTGAAGATGCCCGTGCGCAGTGAGCCGATGCCGAGGTTCAAGAAGTCCACGACGCGTCCATCGTTCATCAGGCGGTCGATCCAGTTGCCCACTCCACCGCCAGCAATCAGCGCGAGCGCCACGGCGTGGAGACGCCCGAGCCAGCGGCTCGTCACGAGGTAGAACAGCATGTAGAGGAGGAGCAGGCCCACTCCCGCCGTGAGCAGCCAGAACTGCACCGGGCGAGGAAGGCTGCCGCCAAGGCCCAGGAACGCGCCGGGATTCTCGGCGAAGTCGAGCCGCAGGAACCCGCCCAGGAACGTCTGGGCCGGCTCGTCGCGGAGCTGCGAGATGGCCAGCTGCTTGGTGGCCTGGTCGCAGCCCACCGTCCCCGCCAGGACCAGCGACACGATCGTGAGTCGATACCAACGAGCCAGAGGAGCCATTCCCCAAGGATGCCAGACCTCCTCTTCCCCATCCAGTGTGCAGGCTCGAGAAGCGAGCCCTGAGACAACCCGCCGCCTTACTCAGCGCTGAGTCGCGCGCCCGCCAAGCTCCGGGAAGCGCTCATAGGCATGCATGAGCGTGTCCAGATGCGCGGGCAGGTCGAGCTCCAGCGGCGCCTCCGCGCGTCGCCCGAAGAACCCTGGCAGCGCACCGCGCCACGGGTTGACAATCTACCAGAGGCACACGACACTCAGGTAGAATGTCGACCATAAACGTCCCACCGCCCCGAGGTTCCCTGCTCCAGGGAACGCTTGATCTCCTCATCCTCCGCATCCTGGCCCTGGGGTCTCACCACGGGCACGGCATTGCGATGGCGATCCAGGCGCGGTCCGGTGACACGCTCCTGGTCGACCACGGGTCGCTCTATCCCGCCCTGCAGCGCCTCGAGAGCCGCGGGTGGATCAGCGGCGCCTGGGGAATCTCGGACAACGGCCGCCGCGCGCGCTTCTACTCCCTCACGGCCGCTGGCCGGCGACAGTTCGCCGTTGAGAGGGGGCGTTGGAACCGCCTCGTGGAGTCCATCGCCCGTGTCATGGAACCGAACAGCACGCCGGAGAAAGCCTGATGTTCGGACGCCGATCCCAGCGCGACTTCGAAGACGAGATCCGCGCTCACCTCGAGCTCGAAACGGAGCGGCTGCGCGCGCAGGGTCTTTCACCCCAGGATGCCGAGAGCGTCGCGCGACGCAATTTCGGCAACGTCGGCAACGTGGAGGATCGGTTCCGCGACGCGCAGCCATTCGCGGGGGTCCAGGGCTTCGGTCGCGACCTGAGCCACGCGCGTCGGGCGTTGCTGCGCACACCGGGTTTCCTCGTCACCGCCGTTGGCACCCTCGCTCTCGCGATCGGCGCGGTCGCCGGGATGTTCAACGTCGTCAACACGGTCCTGCTGCAACCGCTCCCCTTCCACAACCCGGACCGGCTGGTCGCCGTCGCCGGCTCCGCTCCGGGATCGGATCTCCCTGAGCGCTTCGACCTCGGGATGGAGTTCTACCTTCATTACAAGGAGCACTCGACGCTCATCGATGGCCTCTGCATGGTCGGCGCGGGCACATCGACGCTGCGCACGGACAGCCGCGTCGAGCGCATTCCGATGGCGTGGCCGACCAACGACCTCTACCCGCTGCTCGGCCTGCGCCCGCAGCTGGGGCGCCTTCCCGTCCCGGAGGATGATGACGACGTCGTGCTCATCAGCGACCAGCTGTGGAGCAGTTGGTTCGGACGCGATCCATCGGTCATCGGGAAGTCGTACTTTGTCTCGGACGGCATGAAGCAGGTCATTGGTGTCATGCCCCCGGAGTTCCGCTTCCCGAGCGATGAAACGATGCTCTGGGTCTCCACCCCCATTCGGGTCGAGCAGGTTCGTCCCGGCCAGTTCGGCGCACTCGTCCTTGCCCGCATGAAGGAAGGAGTGACACGGGAGCAGCTCGCCCTGGAGCTGACCAGACTCTCCCAGGAGCTCCCCGCGCGCTTCGGCGGCCCACCCAGCTACGCCCGTCTGATCGAAAAGCACCGCGCGGTGGTGGAGCCGTTGCTGGACCGCATGGTGGGTCGCACGGCGCGCACCTCGCTGTGGATGCTGCTGGGCGCAGTCTTCATCGTGCTCCTCATCGCCTGCGCCAACGTCGCCAACCTGTTCCTCGTGCGGGCCGAGGGCCGCGGCCGCGACATGGCAGTCCGCCGAGCCCTCGGCGCGTCGCGGGCGCAGCTCGTCCGGCTCCAGATCGCGGAGGCGTTGATGGTGGCGGTACCTGCGGGCGTCTTCGCCGTGTTTCTCAGCGCGGTGACACTGCCGCTCTTCCTTCGCGCGGCGCCGCAGGGGATTCCGCGGCTCGACGCCGCCGCAGGCCTGGAGCTCGCGACGGTCGCGGCCACGTTCGGGCTCGTCTTGCTCGCCGTGCTGATATCTGGCGCCGTCCCCGCGCTGCGCGCAGCGTCTCCCGACCTCACGAGCATGCGTGACGGGGGCCGGGGAACCACAGGCCGCCGTTACTGGGTTCGCAACATGCTGGTGGTCGGGCAAACCGCGCTCGCGCTGGTACTCCTCATCTGCTCCGCTCTGCTGGTTCAGAGCTTCCAGCGACTGCGCAACGTGGACCCCGGCTACGAAACCGACGACATCTACACCTTCCAGTTCGCGCCCGACCAGCAGCACCTCACCGACGGACCCGCCTGGGGGCGGCTGCACGTCACCTTCATGGAGCAGCTGCGCGCGCTCCCAGGTGTGACGGCGGTCGGTCTCGTCAATAACATTCCGCTCGACGAAGGAACGGCCGCTGGGCGATTTCTCTCCGACGCCATGTCCGATGAGGGAGGCGGCGCGCTGCTCTACCAGAACTTCACCGCGGGGGACTACTTTCGCGTGATGGGGATCGAGTTGCTGCAAGGGCGTGCGTTCACGGATGACGAAGCGTTCACGCCGAACAACAACGTCATCGTCAGCCGTTCGGTGGCCACCAGGCTCTGGCCCAACGGGAGTCCGCTGGGCCAGCGTATCCGTCGCATCACCGGCGACAACACCGCTGTACCCTTGACAGTCGTCGGTGTGGTGGAGGACGTGAAGCAGGATGATTGGCGCGATGCCGGTGAGGCGGTCGTCTACTTCCCGCTCACCGGTCCGACTCCGAGTTCGTGGAGGATGAGCTCGCCGGCGTACGTCCTCAAGTCGTCGCGCGCCGAGACGCTGCAGCGCGAGGTGCGCGAGCTGGTACGCCAGATTGCCCCCGAGGCTCCGGTGTACCGCGAGTACACGATGGAGTTCCTGGCGCGACGGTCCACGCTGGAGTTGTCGTTCACGATGTTGACGCTCGGTGTGATGTCCGCGCTCGCGTTGATCCTCGGCGCGGTGGGACTCTACGGTGTGCTGTCGTACGTCGTTGCCGCGCGGACCCGTGAGATCGGCGTGCGCATGGCCCTCGGCGCGACGCCGGGGAGCGTGCGCAGACAGGTGGTGTCGCAGGGGACGAAGGTCGTTCTCATCGGCGTGGTCATCGGCGTCGCCGTGGCCCTCGCGTCCACGCGCTTCCTCGGCGCGCTGCTCTACGAGGTCAAGTCGCTGGACCCGGTCGTGTTCGCGCTGATGTCGGTCATGATGATCGCCATCGGGATGCTCGCGAGCTACATGCCCGCGCGGCGGGCGAGCAGCGTCGATCCGATCGTGTCGTTGCGCAGCGACTAAGCGACTTCGGCTGCTCGACGAAGAGGAGCGGGACCGGCAATCCTTGAATCACGGTGCTGGTGGGCGCGGGGCTCGCCTCTTGCGGTTGCTGCGGGTTCGATTCCCGCCGCCTCCATCCCGCCCTGAGTCAACGAGGGCAGACTGAGCCCGTCACGCCAGCTATCGTCTGCGGGCAGTCAGGCTCGGAATAGGAGGATGGGTTGAGTCAGCGCAAGAGGCTGCGGGAACTGCCGGTCCTCCAGGGCCCTTTGCCCCGCTTTGACACGGACACGGCTCCAGCAGAGCCCGTGGCACTCTTCGAGCAGTGGCTCGCCGAGGCGATTGCGGCCGGCGTGCCTGAGCCCCACGCGATGACAGTGTCCACGGTGGATGAGGAGGGCCACCCGGCCGCACGCGTCCTCATCCTCAAGGACGTGAGCGCGGAGGGTTGGGCCTTCGCCTCGTCGAGGGAGTCCGCCAAGGGCTCTGACCTCGCGCAGACACCCTGGGCCGCGCTCACGTTCTATTGGCCTCTGCAGGGGCGGCAGGTGCGCGTGCGAGGGCCTGTCATCACAGGCTCGGCAGAGCAGAACGCGGCGGATTTTCTCGCCCGTCATCCTGCCGCGCGCGCGGCCGTGTTCAGCGGACGCCAGAGCCAGCCGCTTCCCTCTCGCCAGGTGCTGGAGGATGCGCTCGCCGAGGCGCAGCGGCATGTCGCAGAGGAGCCTGGCCGTGTGGCACCCGTGTGGACCGTGTACACGGTGCAGGCGGATCGCGTGGAGTTCTGGCAGGGCCACCCTCATCGGATGCACACGCGTCTGCGCTATCGGCAGAGAGCGGAGGGCCCGTGGGAGCGGGAACTTCTCTGGCCCTGAGAACGGCGCAGCGGTCCTGCACGGGGGCGCCAAGGGCTTGGGTTGAGCTAAAAGCAGCAGGTGTCCACGGAACTGAACTGGGGCAGTCTCATGCTCGGCTCAGGGCTGCCACGAGACATTGAGGTTGGTGAGGTAGAGCGTGTAGTCCTGGCTCCCGAGCGTCGCCGGGATGAAGAAGTAGCCGGTCTTGTTGGCAGGGAACGGGAGCTTCTGATTGGCCCACAGCCCCGCGGCGTTGAGGCTGTCGCTGGAGACGAGCCTGTTGGTGAGCTTCTCCCGGACCGTATAGCTGATCTCGGCTGTATCCGAGACGGTGATGCGGAAGGAGTAGGTGACGTTGTTCCTCAGCACGTTGGGTGTGCAGTGGCCGGTGACCGTGCTGAATGTGGGCGAGAAGGCTTCGATCATCACCGAGGTCGCTCCCTGGCCGCAGCCGGACTCGCCGAGGAGGATGCCCAGCCCGTCATGGGCTGTGCTTGCCTCGATGTTCGAGAAGTTGAGGGGAAAGTCCCCATGAATCCCGATGGCGATGTGCTCGTGCTGGGCCGGCGAGAAGTAGTCCGGTGACCACACGTCGAAGCTCAGGGTCTGACGGTGCGTGCCTGTCGGCTTGGGCGTGCTCATCACGCTGCGATAGCCGACGTAGTAGTTCCGGAAGCCGGGTTCGCTCTGGCACGTGGCGTTGTTGCCACAGCGCCGCGCAAGGTAGTGGCCCCCGGGGATGACGGGGTACCCGTCGAGTCCGCTGCCGGGAATCCCCGAGAGGGTCGAGGTGTGCTGCACGTAGCCGGCGATGTGATCGTACCCCCAGCCCTGCGCCATCAGGTTCTGGGCCTCCGCGGCGGAGGCCGTATAGGTGTGGACCAGATCCCCGGTGTTGGCGTTGAACTTCGACAGCCGGTAGAGGGCCATGGAGCCAGGCACCTGCTGCGTGTGGAGGTGGCCTTCACTGCCTTCCGGGACGTAGCCGTTGTTGAGCACGTAGCTGAGCTCGTCGGGGTAGTTGTCGGTCAGGTACACGTGCTCGAGCTGGGGCGGGCCCTTCCAGTAGCGCCGGAAGGGTGAGGCGGTGGGCTGAGAGTAGCGCTCGACATAGGCGAGGATGCCCCGGGAGACGTAGCCGTTCTGGGTCGAGTTGAAGGACTCCTGGTAGTTGAGGGTGTAGAAGTTGTCGGTAATGCCCGGGTTGTAGGTGTGGTGCAGCGGCGCAAGCGGCGGAATGGGTTGATACGCGATCGCCGCGAGCGCCTGCGAGGAAGCTGCCAACACGAGCAGGATGCCGGTGCCCCATCCCGCTCGGAGTGTGTTGCCAGGGAGCATTTTCATGCTTAACAGAGTCGAGACCCCGGTGGTGTGACGCCAGCGGGACCTCGGGGTGGGTTGACTGTCTTGGGGAAGGCCGGTCAGGGAAGAGCCGCGAGGTAGCAAAATGACGCACATACAGGGAAGGCCATGTGTCCAGCGAGAAGGCCGGCGCAGCGTCGCTGCAGGAAAACTGCACGTCCGATTCGATGAGCAGCGTGGAGGAAACGGACGGTGGGTGAGACTCGGCGAGAGGGCGAGCGAGAGCGGACCTTCGCAGCAGGCGCCGACGAACCCGAGCGGCACCGCGCCTCTCGCCGACTCTACTCCTCTGGGGCCTCTAGATAAGCTCCACCGTGCAGCCCTCACCGTTGATGACGGCGAGGCGCCACTTGTACAGAAGGCTTGCCAACGACCTTCCGCCTCCTCCAGAAAGCAGCCCCGGTGCGCCTTGCTGGTGGGCTTCTGTCTGCACGCGGCGCGCTGGCCTCGCTGCTGCTCCTCGCGGCAGCGGCCTGCCGTCAGGACCCATTACATTGTCCCAGAGGAGAGGATCAGCGGGATCTCCACAGCTACCTCTTCCTTGAAGGCCGGGAAGACCATCTGCATGGCGGTCTTCTTGATGCATTTACCCACCGGCGAGGTATCCAGATCCTTACGGTCCAGCTTTGTGCTCTTCACGATGCCTGAGGTCGCTACAGTAGCCACCAGGAGCACTCTCCCACCCCTGAAGGACGGGTTCCTGCGCAGTTCCGTCTCCACGCACCCCTGGAAGGTGCCCTGAGACTTCTCCACCACATTTGCCACATCCGGGGTCACGGGACCGTCCGTGCTTCCCAGGTCATTCGGTACCACCTCCGCGTTCTTGCTCACCGCCTGCTGCCACCACTTCGGTGGCTCTTGGGGGTTGGGAGCCGGTGTGCGCAGCGGGGCATCGCTGCCCACGACGATGAAGGGTGCCCAGTAGTGGGGATGAGGCTGGAGGGCTCGCAGCTCGCGCATGGCCTCGCGCAGGGCGGTGGCTCGCCCCTGCCCCGCGAGCAGGTTGCGGTAGTAATCCTCCATGAGCTGTCGAGTGGTCTCGTCGTTCACCTTCCACAGGCTCATCACCACCGTCTCTGCTCCCGCCACCACGAAGGCCCGGCGCAGCCCGTAGACACCCTGCCCGAGTTTGACCTCGCCTCGGCCCGTGTCGCACGCGGACAGGACAACCAGTTGAGTGCCCCACAGGTTGAGGCTGGCCAGCTCCAGGGCCGTCGCCAGGGTGCTCTCGGGCGGGGGCTGGGTGGGGCTGGAGGCGTCAGGTGCTGGAGCGCTTGACCCAGCCAGGAGCAGCCCGGAGCGCAGCAGGGGATCCGGCGGGCGCGAGGCAAGAGGCTCCTCGCCCAGGGCACCGAAGTGGGCGACGGCACGGGAGTCTGTAGGAGCGGGGACGTCCCCCAAGAAGAAGCCGTGGGTGGCAAGGTGGAGGATGCCAGGGGTCGGCAGGTGCAGCAGTCGCTCCTTGGTGGCCTCCGGACCGAGGAAGAGCTGGGCCTGGGGAAGCAGGCGCTGGATGGCCTTGGCCTCCTGGCGGGTGCCTGGCAATGGGGTGAGGGCCCAGGCTCGGTGCACCGGGTCCTCGCGCAGTGAGGAGAAGAAGCGCTCGATGGCGGAGGAGCGCTCGGCCCGCGCAGAAGCGTCTCCCCGGGAGGGAGCGGGTGCTGGGAGCGAGGCGCCGAAGTCCGGGTCTGCGAGGACGATCACGGAGGAGGCGGGGGCTGTCTCCTCGAGGCGAGGCAGCAGATCCTTGCCGGAGGTGAGGTAGGTGAAGTCGAAGGTATCCACGAGGAATTGGTGGCCATCGTGCAGGGCCGCGAAGGGCACCAGGGCCAGCTGGCCATCCGGTGAGAGGAAGAGGCGATGCGTTTTCCCCAACAGTGAAAGCAGAGGTCGGAAGGCGAGCTGGTAGAGCGCCTGGGCCTGGGGTTGGAAGGAGGCGTCGCGGTTGGCCAGGGCGTCGCGCAGGCGTGCGGCGGCCGAGTCGATGGGCTCGGCGGGTCCTAGATCGCGAGCGCGAATGGTGGCGTCAGGCAAGAGCACCAGCGCCAGGTAGCGCAGTTGGCGGGAGCGCCGTGACGCACGCGTGCCATGTTTGGGCACGCGCGGGCTGTCCTCATAGGTGATGAACTCAACGACGGCGCCGTCCTTGGGCAGGGCCGCAGCGACACGGTCGACAATGTCAGCGGGAGACGGCAGCGCGGCCAGCGCGCGCAGAGGTGCGGAGCGCTTGGCGAGATCGGCATCGAGGGCATCACCCTGCTCGGCGAGCTCTTTGAGCTGTTGTTTGTAGGTTGTCAGTGGCAGTGCGCCAGGGCCTTGGAGCGAGAGCTTGGCCAGTTGGGTGCGCAGCCCGCGCAACCGCTCGAAGGTGTCGTGCTCCTCTGCTCCCAGGCTCCGGTAGACAGCCCGGGAGATGTTGGCCATTTCCTCGACCGAGCGGCCTTTGAGAAGCAGGGCGGCGCCCAATGCCAGACGTCTGACGCGGGCGTCATCTGGATGGGCACGAAGCAGCGCATAGAGGCGTTCCTCGTTGGTGCGCAGAAGTTGGAGGAAGCTGGCCATGCGCGCCTCGGAGAAGCCGAGCGCCTCCTGGCGCAGGCGCTGCTCGGATATGGCGAAGGAGCGTGTGAGCAGCGGAATGGCAGCGCCGAGGCGATGCTGCGCCAACCGGAGCGAGGCGAGGTTGTTGAGTAACAAGCCGACCTCGGGATGATTCTTGCCGAGGGCCGCTTCCTGAATAGCGAGCGTGCGCTGGTAGAGCGGCTCAGCCCGGCCATAGAACCCCTGACTCTTGTAGAGGCTGGCGAGGTTGTTGAGCGAGGTGGCGACCTCGGGATGGTTCTTGCCGAGGACCGCTTCCCGAATGGCGAGCGCGCGCTCGAAGAGCGACTCGGCCCGGCCATACAAACCCTGGTCATAGTAGAGGCTGGCGAGGTTGTTGAGCAAAGCGGCGACGGTGGGATGACCCTTACCGAGGGTCTCTTCCTGAATGGCGAGCGCGCGCTGGTAGAGCGGCTCGGCCCGGCCATACAAACTCTGGTCCGCGTAGAGGCCGGCGAGGTTGTTGAGCGAAGTGGCGACCTCGAGATGGTTCTTGCCAAGGGCCGCTTCCAAAATGGCGCGCGCGCGCTGGTAGAGCGGCTCGGCCCGGTCGTACGAACCCTGCGCCGCGTAGAGGAGGGCGAGGTCGTTGAGCGAAGTGGCGACGTCGGGATGGTCCTTGCCGAGGGCCGCTTCACGAATGGCGAGCGCGCGCTGGTAGAGCAGCTCGGCCTGGCCGTACAAACCCTGGTCATAGTAGAGGCTGGCGAGCTCATTGAGCGAAGTGGCGACGTGGGGATGGTCCTTGCCGAGGGTCGCTTCCCGAATGGCGAGCGCGCGCTGGAAGAGCGGCTCGGCCCGGCCGTATAACCCCTGCTTCCTGTAGAGGCTGGCGAGGTTGTTGAGCGAAGTGGCGACGAAAGGATGGTTCTTGCCAAGGGCCGCTTCAATAATGGTGAGCGCGCGCTGGAAGAGAGGCTCGGCCCGGCCGTACAACCCCTGCTCCGTGTAGAGGGAGGCGAGGTTATTGAGCGAAGTGGCGACGTCGGGATGGTTCTTGCCGAGGGCCGCTTCCCAGATGGCGAGCGCGCGCTGATAGAGCGGCTCGGCCCGGCCGTACAACCCCTGGTCCTTGTAGAGGCTGGCGAGGTTGTTGAGCACTCGGGCGACGTCGGGATGGTTCTTGCCGAGGGCGGCTTCCCAGATGGCAAGCGCGCGCTGATAGAGCGGCTCGGCCCGGCCGTACAATCCCTGGTCAAAGTAGAGGCCGGCGAGGTTGTTGAGCGAAGTAGCGACGTCGGGATGGTTCTTGCCGAGGGTGGCTTCATCAATGGCGAGCACGCGCTGGTAGAGCGGCTCGGCTCGGCCATACAACCCCTGGTCCTTGTAGAGGCTGGCGAGGTTGTTGAGCGACGTGGCGACGGAACGATGGTTCTTGCCGAGGGCCGCTTCCTGAATGGCGAGCGCGCGCTGGTAGAGCGGCTCGGCCCGGTCATACAACCCCTGCTCCGCGTAAAGGAGGGCGAGGTTGTTGAGCGAAGCGGCGACGGAAGGATGGTTCTTGCCGAGGGCCGCTTCCCGAATGGCGAGCGCGCGCTGGTAGAGCGGCTCGGCCCGGTCATACAAACCCTGCTCCGTGTAGAGGAAGGCGAGGTTGTTGAGCGAAGTGGCGACCTCGAGATGTGTGCCTCCAAGTGCCGCTTCCCGCAGCACGAACGAATGCTCGGCCTTCGCAATAGCCTCGGAGTACTTGCCCGCTTCGTAGAGCGCTAGCGCCTCATTGGAGGCCTGCTGCGCCTCCTGCAGCCGCGCGTCCGGTCTGTCCTCCCCGGCCACTGCCCCTGCCGAGCAGCACAGGACTACCACTGTCATCCACCTGAGAACCTGTCGCATGTCTCTGCCTTGGAGCCGACGAGCGGCCAGTAAAAAGCGCTACCGAAGAGCGGAGGCGTGCTTGTCCGAATGGAGAGGAGCAACACTTGCACGAAGGGCGCAGCTGGCGCCGGACTGGTTCTTTTTCATCGCGGTCCTGAGTTCCTCCGATCACAACCCTCCAGAGCCCGTGACTTGGAGAATCATACAGACATAGAGCCCGGCTTGGGGCACATGCCCGCCCTGGCCGCTGTCGCCTGCCTCCACAGCGGCCGCACTCCCAGTACAGATTGAATCAGCACATGCGTAAAGGCGCCGGGGCAGGGATACCTGGTCGCTGGCAAGAGTATGCTGCATGGGGCTCGCCAAGCTTCCAACAGGAGACCCCGTGCGCCGAATGCCTCTCGTAGCCATGGTGTGCCTGCTCCTCATGGGATGCAGGGCACACACTGTGGAGGAGAATCCTTTCGAGGAGGACACTCCTTCCAGGAGTGAAGCTCTCCCTGTGCCTCCTGCCTCACTGCCAACCGCGGTTCAGGAGGAGCTTCGCCTGGCGGCCACGCCTGCCCCGCGTCTTCATCCCGTCCTCCCAACATTGGCAGAGGACGAGGGCCTCCTCGTTGGCACGGTCACGATGCCCACGGATGAAGCAGAGCTCTCCTGCGTGTGGTTGGACGCCCGCCTCCGTAACCCGTCAGCGCCCAGGAAGGAATCCCTCACCCAGGAGACGCCCGCTCACACGCTGTTCAACACGAAGCGGCTGACAGGGAACACCTTCGCGTTTGCTCTGCCTGCAGGCAAATACGCGCTCTTCTCGGCACGCGTCGAGTGCAACCGCGGTGACGGGAGCCCGCCCTTCAAGCTCGAAACCTCGGAGTTCAGCAACTCCCCCTTCGAGGTGACGCAGGGAGCTGTGACCTATTTCGGCTCGATCTCATTCACCGCCCAGTCCTCCGCGGGTGCCCGCTCTGCGGTCAATCTCTCTGCCAGCGGACCGAGCTTCATCATCGAAAACCGATGGGCCAGGGATTCCCGGCTCTTCGAGCAGCGCTTCCCGCTCGTGGACTGGACACAGACGGCCAGGAGCCTCCTGTTGTGGGACCTGAAGTCCCTGCCAGATGACTCCCCGCGACCAGAGAGGCTGGGCCGTCTCCTGCAACAACCCATCGAGGCGCTCCCCAAGACCTCGCGACGGAGCAAGCAGACCGTCGCCTGGGCCGCGTCGGCCGCAGAGCTGGAACAGGCTTGCGAACGCGGAGCCGCCGAGGCTTGCTTCAAGCGCGGCATCCTCCTCTTGGATGAGGGCGTGGCCACCAGCGAATCCCGCGCGCCCAGCTTCTTCGCGAAGGCCTGCGGGGGCGGGATCGCCTCCGGGTGCTTCAACCTCGCCACGCTCAGCTTTCAAGGCCGTGGCATGGCCTCCCCGAACCTGTCTCGCGCGGTCGGGCTCTTCCAGCGGTCATGCCAGCAAGGCCTGGAGCTGGGCTGCTTCAGTCTGGGGGTGATGTACGAGGAGGGTCTTGGGGGAGTGTACCTGTCGCAGGATGTCAAGCAAGCCATCCGTCTGTATGAGCAGGTCTGCACGAACGGTGAGGCCGAAGGCTGCTTTGCCCTCGGCCTCATCTACGCGAGGGGCAAAGGGGTGATCCGGGATCCGGCTCGAGCGCTCACCTTGTTCGAGAAGAGCTGCACGAGCGGCCACCCGCGAGCCTGCCTCGCGGCGGCGCAGCTCAAGGAGCAAGCGATGGAGAAGTGAGCTCATGCGGAGCGCTGGCCACGAAGCCCAGCACGCACCGCGAGGCCCAGCGCTCCGCACGTCCGCCATGTTGCACGTATGTCGCAGGAGCCTGCGGAATGTGCTGTGACAGGGCGGGACGAAACGGGACGCGGCGGGATAACGACTTCAAGGCATTCCGGCGGTTACGAGGTAAGGGCTGAGGTAAGGGTGCGATTCTGCTGAGGGTTTCGCACCGTCCGGAGCGAGTTCGATTCCCGCCGCCCCCATTCCGAGAAGCCCAGCAATCTTGGCACGGGCCGTTGGTACCACGGCAGGTCCACGCGCTTCGATCCGCAGGGCAAGGGGCTGGGCGAGTGGCTCCGCTCGCGCCACATAAACATTCCCGAGGCGCTGCTGCGCGAGGGGCAGGGGTGAGACACCCGGGCCCACTCCGAGACTACGGAGTTAGCGAGACATCCGACAGGGCGAAGTCATCCATCGTTGTGGTGCCGACTCGGTCGAGCGACAGCCCCACGCTGATGGCCGTGGCGCCCGAGGGAGCAGCCGGAGTGCTCCACTCGGTGAAGCCGTAGCTGCTCCGCGTGGGGAGCAGGGGCCTCTGCGCCCAGAACTGCCAGGCCCCCGAGCCATCGCGGTAGTAGGCCTTGAGGCGGGTGGCGGCCGTGGCCTTGTACCAGCCGGACACCTTGTACGGTCGCGGGAAGCGTGATGCCCCGGATGCTGAGCCCAGACGCGGTCAGGTTGTTGATGTGGAGCGGCCCGACGCCGGTGTTGTGGATCGTGGCGCGACCCCACTGGGAGCCATAGAGCACCATCGTGTTGAGCGGCTCG
>NZ_DASPHO010000579.1:0-26576 GCF_035629615.1 Hyalangium sp.
CCGCAGCTCGCGAGTCGGAACTGAAGGTGTGGAGCCAGCCCTGCGTGCGCTGACCCGATCGCAGATCGAGACATGGCTCCAGAGTCAGAAACCCGCGGAGCAGAGGACCACGCTCCTCAAAGCCGCAGAGGAAGCCGTGGAAGTAGCGCTGGGGGAGGGTGGCGAGGAAGCCGAGTTGTGGCGCACTTCAGCGATGGATGGATTGAGTGCGCGAGATCGCGCCGCCTCCGCCGCCCGCGCCCTCGGACAGTGGGAAGCGCTCCACGGGCCCCTCACGGGGGAAGCGGCACAACGCAGGACCGATTTTCTTCAGGCCCTCGGGAACATTGACGCAGCGCTCCACCCGAGGGCTCGCTGGTTCATCCCCTTGAACCCGCAACGCAGAGAGGAGCGCGACATGCTCGACGCAGGCGAGCGAGTGCAGGCCTGGTGGTTCTCAGCCCGGGCCGACTGTGATGACCTGGTGGCCACCTGGACGCAGCAGCCCCGGTCTCTCACTCCCCACCTTCAGAGCTGTGCCGAATGTCGTGCGGATGTCGCGGAGACTGCGGTCGTCGATCAGCCTCCACGCCGGCACGTGAGTTCCGATGAGCTCTGGCGCTTCGATATGGGGCTCCTATCCACCGACGAGCGCGCCCGCATGGATGCGCACACGGCCCGGTGCTCCGACTGTGCCCAGGCTGTCCTCGCGCTCGAAGAAGGAGACGCCGCCATCGAGGAGGCTTTGGAAATGGAGGCAGAGGGTTCCAGCAGCCCCGCGGTGCGCACCTCCCGTGCTCCCGCTTCTCGGCGGCCCGGTGCCCGTCACCCCGAGCACCGTGAAGTCCTGGAGGAGCGGCGCGAGTTTCGTGTGCTCCTCGTTCGCGAGCGCCAGCGCGTGAAGCTCCTCGTCCAGCCGCTCTTGGGCCGTACCGTCACCGCCGCAGTGTTCCTTTCGCCCGGCAAGCCCTCGATCAAGCCCACTCAGGGGCCCGAGGGGCTCTCCTTTGATCTCGGTGCTGATGGCGGTGGCGCGCGCTCCGCTCACCTCACCGTGCAGGCGGGAGGGGAGACCCTGGAGCGCGACTTCACCTACTGAGAGATGTTCGTCCCCGCCTGCATCGCGTCCCGAGGCGTCATGGGAGGCAGTGGCGGCGGGAGCCCACCAGGCGGTTTGACCCGCCGGAAGCCGTTGCCCAGGAAGGTCAGGGCCAGCTGCGCGGGCGGAGGCTTGGTGCTGAGCGCCGCGCCACAGATGTCCAGCCGATCGGTGACGCGTGGTCCCTCGACCCGCAGGTAGCGGAAGCAGTTCGGGTCCTTCTTGTAGTCCGTGTCGCGGAACATCTCGCGCTCGTAGATGCCCGACTTCATGGTGAGCCGCTCCGGATCCAGCTGGATGCGCACGGGATCGCTGCCCCAGGTTCCCTCGATGAGCGTCCGCGTCCCCTCCGTTGTCACCTTCAGGGAGATGGCCCTGGCGAGGAATGTCCCCTTTACCTCGTTGCCATGCTCGGTGACTTCCTCGTCGAGGATGTTGCGCCAGATGCCATCCACCCCCCGCGTGTAGCTCTTGTCCATGTTCACACGGCCCAGGTTGAACCAGATGTCTCCCACCTTGCCCGTGGGAAGCTGTTCCTCTCTCGGCGTCACTGCCGCTGCCGCCGCAACCTCTTCCAAGCCGTGAGGGCCTCCCTGCGGCACGGCGCGGCGCGCGGCGAGCAGGTCCGTCACCGGGACGGAGTGATCCACCACCTCGAAGCGCACGCCGTCCAGCCACGCCTGCCCCGTGCCACTCAGCAGCAGCCCCGCCATGACCGCCTCGGCCTCTTGCGGTACGTCGAGCACCACGTCGTACCGCTTGCACGCCGTGGTGCCTGACAGCGAGCGGGACTGCATGTTGTCGAAGCCCAGCGGCTGCTTCGAGTCAGCGCCCTCGACCCGCATCCACAGCCCCGCCCAGCCCGCCACGTCCTTGACGCGCACCGCGGCCGAGAAGCGCAGCCGCTTGCCGCGGAAATCCTTCGCCCCGAAGGCCTGCATGAAGGTGCCGTAGCCCGTGGGGGTGTCCATCCGGGAACGCAGGAAGGCGCTGCGGATGCCCTCGCACGGCGAGTTCCTGTCCACGCCCGCCTCATAGAGATGGGGCGCGCTCTGCGTCACGAACCACCCCACGGGCAGGGACTTGGAGTCTCCACCCAGCTTGGGCGACACCGGCGCGTCCGCCCGCGCGACTCCCACGCTCAGGACCGCCAGCGCCAGGAGCGCGCGGAGATGTCTCGTCCAGGAAGTCATGACGCCATTCCTCACAGGGACGCGGGCCGGGAAGAGAGCGCCCCCGCTGGAATTCCCGTGCTCCCCTCGTAGCGAGGAACCTCACTCATGCCGAGCGGGTACTGCACGAGCAGCCCCCGCGCCGCTGCGGCCTCGGCGCAGGACTCCTGCGTGGTGAGATCCGGGCACGCCACCACCATGCTTGGCAGATCCACCGGCAGGTCCAACGAGAGCGCCGCCGTCGGCTCGTGCTCCGGCTGGGACACAGGTGCCGTGTGCGACACCATCAGCGCCAGTGCCGCTGCCGCCGCCAGCACCGGCCCCACCGCCAACGCCGCCACGCGCGCCACCCGCCACCGTGCCGGGCGGATCACGTGGTCCTCGCGAGGCGCCATGCTGGCTACCTCGCGCAGCTGCTCCTCCAGCATTGCCTCCTGCTGAAGCAACCGGGCGCACGCCTCGCATACCAGCGTGTGGGCCTCGAGCTTGCGCTCGCGCTCCGGGTCCAGCGCACCCAGGATGTACTGCTCCGTGTCAGACGGAGTCAGGTGCGGTTCAGTCATGGCTCTCCTCCTCGAGCGCGGACCGCAGCTTCTTGCGGACCTCGCACAGGATCTGTCGCACACGCTGGACGGACAGGCCGACACGCGCCGCGACTTCGGCATGGGGAAGCTCCTGCCCATCACAGGCCAGGAGAAACACATTCCGAGCGCTCGGTGAGCACCCGGCAAGGGCCTCGTGGGCCTGGGCGAGCTGCTCCTCGGACAACAGGCGGCGCTCGGCAGAGACAGTGGGATCCACCGGGTGCTGGCGCTCGGGCAGCTCCTCCACGTTGCCCGCAATGGCTTCGCGCCGGGCGCGGCGGGCATCATCCGCGGCCAGGAAGGCCGCCTGGGTGATCGCAAGGTTCGGCAGGCGCAGCTCCGTCAGCAGCCCTCGCTGCTGTTGTTGAATGAGCCGCGTCCAGGCCTCCTGGGCCAGCTCATGGGCCCGGTCCACCCGGATGCCCCGCGCCAGCAGCGATACCACGACGCGACGGTGGTGACGCGCGATGAGCGCATCCCAGGCCCGCCGGTCCCCCGCGAGGGCCCGCTGAGAGAGATCCTCCTCCCCAGCCTGGGTCCGCTCCGCGGATTGTTCGGCGTCCTCTCGCTGTCGGCCTATCATCGGCAAGCCCTGCACAGCCGCTCCCACCATCGCGTCTTCCTATGTTTTCGGTGGTCTACCCGGGCGCTCCTCCTCCCTGGTGCCCCCGAAAACGTCCGGCCTGCCCCAGCATATCGCACCGAGTGGGTGAGAATGTAGGCTGAGGTGGGTTGGCTAGCCGATGGAGGGGCTCTCGCCCGTGGCCCATGGGAGTGTAGACAACCGAACTACACCCTGAGCCCGAGCACAGACGTTGCCCTGGCTGTCCAGGACTCGGGCCGAAGCGAAGAGGGTGTTCTTGCCGTACGAGTCGATCTCCGCCTCGGCGGTCACAGTGTCTCCCGTCAGCGGCCGCTGGAAGCTCATGGAGAGCTGCAGGGTGGCGCAGCGCCGGGTCGGATCCAGCAGGGCTGGCGTGCAGCCGAGCACCAGGTCGAAGAGGGCCGCGATGATGCCGCCGTTGATCGCCGAGGCGGTGCCCAGGCCGCCGCGGTGATGGGGGAGGACCTCGGGGAGGGTGACAAGGACCTTGCGACCCTCGGGGAAGGAGACTCGCACGCCAATGAAGCGCATGGGGCCGCTCTGGTTGAACTGGTCCGCGTAGCGGTCGAGCTGCTCTTGCGTGGGGCGGGACGGGGTGTCGGACATGGGCTCGCCACTCTATGCGAGCCGGGCGCGAGCGTGGCGGATGCTGGGAAGGCAGGCGGCCGGTTCAGCTCCCTGCGGAACGTCCGTCATCGCGCGCCGAAATTCGTTAGAAGACAGGGCTTCTTCGCCTACGTACCCCCCGTGAATCCACACGAACCCGCCCTCCTCGAAGACCTGAACCTGCCCCAGAAGGAGGCTGTCCTCCATGGGGAAGGTCCGTTGCTCGTCCTGTCAGGGGCCGGGAGCGGCAAGACGCGAGTCATCACCCGCCGCGTGGCGCACCTGGTCATGGTCCGCCGTGTCTTCCCCTGGCGCATCCTGGCCGTCACCTTCACCAACAAGGCCGCCCGCGAGATGCGCGAGCGCCTCACCCAGCTGCTGGGCGCTCAGGCCAACGAGCTCGTCGTCAGCACGTTCCACTCGTCCGCCGCGATGATCCTCCGCCGCGAGGCCGAGGCCATGGGGCTCACCCGCAGCTTCGTCATCTATGACGATGGAGACCAGCTCGGGCTCGTCAAGCGCGCCATGCGGGATGCCCGCGTGGAGCCGCTCCTCCAGCCGCGCGAGATCCTCCACCGCATCGACCAGGAGAAGAACGCCGCCCGCCTGCCCGACGACATGCAGGTGGACGTGGACGACCTTCGCGGCATGGTGGTGAAGAAGACGTATCAGGCCTATCAGCGCCTGCTGCGGGCCGCGAACGCCGTGGACTTCGGGGACCTGCTCCTGCTGCTGGTGAGCCTGTTCCGCAAGCGCCCCGACGTGCTGGCCCGGTACCGGCAGCGCTTCACCCACGTGCTGGTGGACGAGTTCCAGGACACCAACCCCGTGCAGTACGAGCTGCTGCGTCAGCTGGCACCTCCCCCGGGCGCCAACCTCGTGGTGGTGGGCGACGATGACCAGTCCATCTACCGCTGGCGCGGGGCCAGCGTGGACAACATCCTCCGCTTCCCCGAGCAGTACGCCGGCGCCAAGGTCGTCAAGCTGGAGCAGAACTACCGCTCCGACCAGAACATCCTCGAGGCCGCGCACTCCGTCATCTCCAAGAACCGGCGGCGCATGCCCAAGAAGCTCTGGAGCGACCGGCCTCGGGGGGAGCACCTCCAGCTCCTCATCAATCGCGATGAGCGCGCCGAGGCTCAGGAGGTGGCCCGGCAGATCCTCGCGCTGCAGCGCGAGGGCTTCATCAAGCTCTCCAGCATGGCCGTCTTCTACCGGGCCAACGCGCAGAGCCGTGTGCTCGAGGAGGCCATGCGCCTGGCGCGGGTGCCGTACACCCTGGTGAGCGGCCGCAGCTTCTACGATCGCGCCGAGGTGCGCGATGCGGCGGCCTACCTGCGCCTCATGGTCAACCCGCGCTCGGACGCGGACCTGCTGCGCGTCATCAACACTCCGGCCCGTGGCATCGGCGACACCACCGTAGAGCGCCTCACCGACCACGCCGATCAACAGGGCATCAGTCTCTACGAGGCTATCGCTCAGCCGGAGCGCATTCCCTCGCTCAACTCCAGCGCCGTGCGGCGGCTGAGCGGGTTCCACTCGCTGCTGTCCTCCCTTACCGCCTTCGCCCAGCAGGCCCAGGATGCCGCCGGCGCCGTGGACCAGATGCTCCAGGAGACGAAGCTCGTGGAGTCGCTCACGGCCGAGGGCAGTGACGAGTCCCTCACTCGCGCGGAGAACCTCCGCGAGTTCCTCGGCGCCGCGCAGGAGTTCGATCTGAACCGCGCGGCCGCGGCCGTGGCGGCGGCTTCGGCTCAGCCACCTGAAGGTGCCGAGCCTCCTCCTCCCGAGCTGGATGCAGCGCCCCTCACCGCCGATGTGCCTCCGCTCCAGGCCTTCCTGGAGCAGATCAGCCTGGTGGGCGAGGCGGACGCCGTGGTGGGCGAGGGCCGTGTGGCCCTGATGACTCTGCACGCGGCCAAGGGCCTGGAGTTCGATGCGGTGTTCCTCACTGGCATGGAGGACGGAGTCTTCCCCCACTCGCGCTCGCTGACGGGCGAGGATCCGGAGGAGGGCGAGGAGATGGCCGAGGAGCGGCGCCTCTGCTACGTGGGTTTCACCCGCGCGCGCAGACGGCTCTTCGCGAGCTTTGCGCAGTGTCGCTCCCTCTTCGGTGAGCTCCGGTACAACCCTCCTTCACGCTTCCTGCGCGATGTGCCGCCAAACCTCTTTGGCATCGAGCAAGAGGCTCAGCAGATCCAGCGTCTCGCCCCCTCTCCCGTGGCCCCGCGCCGTCGCACCTATGATGACGATGATGGGCCGCGCATCGATCGCTCCTACTCTCAGGCCCCGGACATGGACGGCGTGGGCGGGGATGTGCGGGGAGTGCGGGTGCGCCACGAGCAGTTCGGGGTGGGCCGTGTCATCTCCGTGGATGGGACTGGGCCCAACGCCAAGGTGACGGTCGAGTTCAGCGGGGGCGTGGGCCTCAAGCGCGTCATCGCCCGCTTCCTGATGCCGGGTTGAGAGCTTCTCTCAAGGCGCAGCGGCGGCCAGGATGGAGATGGTGCCGCGGTACCGTAATGGCAGTAGAGTTCACGCATGCGATTCACCCACATCCATCTTGAGAACTGGCGCAACTTCCTTCACGTTGATGTGCCTTTTGAGGGTCGTGTCTTCCTCGTCGGTCCGAATGCTTCTGGGAAGTCCAACTTTCTCGACGCCATCCGCTTCTTGCGTGATGTTGCGGACGTCCAAGGCGGTTTCCAGCGCGCCGTCTCATCCACGCGCCGCGGAGTGTCCCAGATCCGGTCTCTGCATGCGCGCCGGTATCCAAACGTCGTGGTTGAGGTGAGTGTCGACCTCTCTGATGGAGAACCGTGGAGGTACCGGCTGGAGTTCACTCAGGACAACCAGCGCAGACCCTTGGTCAAACGCGAACTCGTCATGCATGGTGATGAGACGCTTCTGTCGCGACCAAATAGGAGAGATGAGAGGGATTCTGAGCTTTTGACCCAGACGCACTTGGAGCAAGTCAATACGAACCGTGGGTTCCGTGGACTTGCTGACTTCTTCGCCAAGGTGCGTTACCTGCACCTCGTTCCCCAGCTGGTGCGCGAACCTGACCGGTCCACTGGACGAGTGAATGATCCGTTCGGTGGCGACTTCTTGGAGCAGCTTGCGAGAACACCCTCCAAGACACTCGAGTCACGATTGAAGCGCATCACAAGTGCTCTTCGCGTAGCGGTGCCGCAACTTCAAGAGCTCGACTTGAGGCGGGACGAGCGAGGGGTTCCTCACCTGTTGGGACGGTACAAGCACTGGCGCCCCAAGGCAGGCTGGCAGAATGAAACACAGCTCTCTGACGGAACGCTGAGGCTTCTTGGGCTTTTATGGGTCTTTCTCGATGGAGCAGCTCCGCTGCTTCTTGAGGAGCCAGAACTGTCCCTGCATACCGCTGTCGTCCGCCACATCCCGCAGATGCTCTCCCGGTTAAGCCGCAAGAGTGACCGGCAAGTGCTCGTGAGTACCCATAGCGCGGATCTTCTCTCGGACCCGGGAATCGGTGCGGAGGAGGTTCTGGTACTGGAACCTCTCAAGGAAGGAACTCAGGTCGAAGTTGCCAAGGACGTCGAGCAGATCCGCGCCCTCCTAGAAGGAGGAATGTCCATGGCGGATGCAGTCATTCCCAGGACTGCTCCAGCCGGAGCGGATCAGCTTTCGCTGTTTGGTGACGCGCTGTGATGCCAGTGACCATCGCGGTGGAAGGGCCCACAGATACCGCAGTCGCTCGAAGGCTGCTTCGCCATGTGGGTCTTTCCGAAGGCCCTGTTTATGAGGCAGGTGGCAAGTCCAAGCTTGATCAGAAGCTTCATGCCTACAATAACGCTGCGCGCAATGCTCCCTGGTTTGTTCTCCGAGACATGGATCAGGACGCCCCTTGTGCCCCCGCTTTGGTGGGAGGTCTGCTTAAGGCACCTGCTCGTTTGATGAAGCTGCGGATCGCGGTTCATCAGGGGGAGAGCTGGCTGCTTGCGGATGCGGAGCGGATGGCCGCTTTTCTTCATGTCCAGATGGAGGCTGTCCCGTCGCCACCCGATGAACTCGTCAATGCAAAGCAGGCGCTGGTCAATCTGGCACGCACATCACGGTCACGAGAAGTGCGCGCCGCGCTCGTTCCCGCTGAAGGGTCCACGGCCTCCGTTGGGCGTCAGTACACCTCCCTAATTGCCGAGTTTGCGCGGGAGCACTGGCGCCCAGGAGTTGCCGCGAGGCGGAGTGGGAGTCTCAATCGCTGCATCCAGGCACTTCGGACCCTGCTCGCCTAAAAGGGGGAAGTCACGGAGCGGGGGAGCGGAGGCTCCAGGAGAGCACCCGACCGTCGAGCCCCAGCACGAAGAGCTGGTCTCCGATGACCACAGGCTGGGTCCGCAGGGGCGTGTCCGTCCGCAGGGTGAGCACGGGGGCTCCTCCCTGGCGCCGCACGACGAGCAGGAGGCCCTCGCGGCCGCTGGTGGGCACGACGAGTTGCTCCCCGTGGACGGCGAGCTGCGTCACGAGCAGGGAGGGCAGGGTGATGCTCGACAGCCGCCTCCCATCCGAGGGCGAGACCGCCAGGAGCTGCGGGGGTTCGGTTCCCACCCAGAGCACTCCTTGCGCGTAGGTCGGAGGGCTCGTGAGCACCGAAGCTGGAGCCTGCTCCCAGCGCAGCGCGCCATCCACCACGCCCACAGCCGCCATCTTCCCGCTGCGCGTGGAGAGGTACACCGTGTCTCCCTCTCTCGTCATTCCCAGCACCGGGGGCATCGGGCGGCGCCAGCGGACCGCCCCATCCTCCGTGGAGATTCCCACGAGCCCCGTATCCCCCAGTGACGCCACCAGCACCCCTTCCGCCAGCACCGGGGCGGGAAGCCGTTGACCAGGGTCGATGCGCGACTCCTCCGCTTTCGGCGCGGGCCGTCGCCACCGCACCTGTCCCGTGTCCAGCGCGTGTGCACGCACGGCCCCGTCCGGTCCAAGGACGTAGACGGACGTGTCATCCGAGGCCAGCGCTGTTAGCCCCGGTGGCTCCCCTGTGAGGCGCCAGCGCTCCGCTCCGTCCACGAGCCCGAGCCGGACCAGCTCCCCTCCCATCGTCCTCGCAATGACGCTGTCCCCAGAGACCGTCGGCTGAGCCGCTATTTCGTGCCCCAACTTCACCCGCCACACCGGCTCCCCGCGCCGGTCCAGCCGCACGAGCGCGCCTGCCTCGTTGCCCACCAGCACGCCGTCCTCCAGCGCCACCATGCCCGCACGCGAGGACGCATCCGTGGAGAACGCGAATACCCGCTCCGGGCCTCGCTGACACCCCAGCCCGCCTGTCGCCAGGAGCACGAGCAGCAGGTGGGTACATGGACAGGCGCGCGGCAGCATGGTTTGAGGGACGCATCTTCCGACCCGCCCGAGGGTTGGCAAGCAAGGAACCTCGACCATGGCCTCCATTCGTGACGACGAGCTCCCCAGCGCCACCGGGATCCCCTCCGCTGCCCGGCGTGCCGACATCTCCCCACCTCCGGCTATCGAGGTGACCGAAGAGCTGCTGCACGCGCTCCCCAAGACGGACCTGCACTGCCACCTGGATGGCTCCATGCGGCTGAAGACCATCCTGGAGCTGGCCGAGCAACAGAAGATCAAGCTGCCCGCGGACGATGTGGACGGGCTGGCCCAGGCCATCCACATGGGCCAGGTGTGCCAGAGCCTTGAGGAGTACCTGGTGGCCTTCGACGTCACCCTGTCCGTGCTCCAGACGGCCGAGGCGCTCTACCGCGCCGCGCACGAGCTGGCCGTGGACGCGGCCGCCGAGAACGTGCGCTACCTGGAGGTGCGCTACTCGCCCGCGCTGCACCTGCAGAAGGGCCTGAAGATGACCACGGTCATCGACTCGGTCCTCGAGGGCCTGCGCGCCGCCAAGCGTGAGACGGGCATCAAGTGCGGCGTCATCGTCTGCGGCATCCGCCACATCAACCCGCAGACGTCCATGCGGCTGGCCGAGCTGAGCGTGGCCTACAAGAACCGCGGCGTCATCGGCTTTGATCTGGCCGGCGCGGAGGCGAGCTTTCCCGCCAAGGACCACAAGGAGGCCTTCCAGCTCATCCTCAAGAACAACGTCAACTGCACCGCGCACGCGGGCGAGGCCTTCGGCCCCGAGTCCATCGGCCAGGCCATTCACTACCTGGGCGCCCACCGCATCGGCCACGGCACGCGGCTGCGCGAGGATGGCGACCTGCTCAACTATGTGAATGATCACCGCATCCCGCTGGAGGTGTGTCCCTCCTCCAACGTGCAGACCGGCGCGGTGCCGAGCCTCGCCGCCCACCCGCTCAAGTTCTACCTCGACTACGGCCTGCGGGTGACCATCAACACCGACAACCGCCTCATCACCGACACCACCGTCACCAAGGAGCTGTGGCTGGCGCACAAGGAGATGGGGCTGGCGCTGGAGGACCTCAACACCCTCATCGTCTCTGGCTTCAAGAGCGCCTTCCTGCCGTTCCGCGAGAAGCAGGACATGCTGCGCGCCGTGAACCAGGAGATCTCCACCACGCTCGCCGCATTCGAAAAGCGGCCCACCGCCATGAAGCAGCCGGCCTGAGCCTCATGGATCTGGAGCTCGCCGGCAAGGTGGTGCTCGTGACGGGCGGCTCGGAAGGACTGGGAGCCGCCGTGTGCAACCGGCTCGTCTGGGAGGGCGCCCGCGTGGCGCTGTGCGCCCGGAACCTGCGCAAGCTGGAGGCGTTCGCGGGCACCCTTCGGGCCCAGGGTGGGGAGGTGCTTGCGCTCCCAGCGGACGTATCTCGCGCGGAGGAGCTGGAGCGCTTCGTCAAGGCTGCCCACGAGCGCTGGGGGCGCATCGACGCGCTCGTGAACAACGCCGGCTCGGCCTCGGCCAAGCCCTTCCTCTCTGTCACCGATGCAGAGTGGGAGGAGGACTTCCAGCTCAAGGTGTTTGCCGCCATCCGCACCGTGCGGCTCACGGTGCCCCATCTGCGCGCGGCTGGGGGCGGAGCCATCGTCAACGTGCTGTCCATCAAGGCGAAGGAGCCCGGGAAGAACACCACGCCATCCTCTGTGTCCCGGGCCGCGGGCATGTCGCTGATGAAGGTGCTCTCCAAAGAGCTGGGGCCCGACAACATCCGCGTCAATGCCGTGCTCGTGGGCATGATCGAGAGCGCTCAGTGGGCGCGCCGCGCCGAGGCGGCTGGCAAGTCTCCTGAGGTGGTCTACGCCGAGCGGAGCAAGGAGGCAGGGGTTCCGCTCGGGCGGATCGGGCGTGCCGAGGAGTTCGCCGACGTGGTGGCATTCCTCGTCTCGCCGCGCGCCTCCTATGTCAGCGGCACCGCCATCAACGTGGATGGCGGCCTGTCCGCGGCCGTGTGAGGCGGGCGTGTCTCCGTCCCCCACGTCAGGCCAGCTCGGAATCCGCAGGCGATTCCGAGCCCGTCGTCACGTCAGCTCTTGAGCCTGCGGCTCGAGGCGACGAGCGATAGGAGCAGCAGGGCCAGGCCGAGCGCGCTGGGTGCTCCCCCAGAGCTCGTGCCACACCCACAACCCTCCGACGGATCGGGCTCTGGAGTGGTTCCGGTAGCGATCTGGAAGGCGAGTCGTGACTCGCCACCGTCCCCGTCCAGGACCTTGGTGATCACCGTGGCGAGTCCCTCCTGTGAAGGCGTCCACGTGAAGGTGCCGTCGGGCGACAGGGAGCCCTCACCGCTGACGAGCTCCCAGCGGAGCGGATCGCTCGCGCCGGCGGCGTCCGAGCCCGTGAGCTGGACGGTGAGCGGCTGGCCCGCGGTGGCGGACAGCTCCTCCTGCGGCAGCGGCACGGGCGGCGTGTTGTGGATGACGACGGTCCTTGAGGTCACCAGGGGGGAGCCGCTGCCGTCCCCGGAGCTCACCTTCAGCGTGAAGCGCCCATCATCCGCCCAGGCGTGGGAGGCCGTGGTGCCAGTGGTTCCAGGCGCGCTGTCACCGAAGTCCCAGGTGTAGGTGAGCCCAGCCAGAGGCTCGCTGATGCTGAAGGACAGCGTGGAGCCCTCGACGCCGACCACCGTGGGTGCGGAGGAAGCGCTTGTCGTGAGGGTGAGCGCCGCGGAGCTGCGCACCCTCATGCGGAGGAGGGTGGTGGCCTCTTCCGTGGCGGTCGTCGCCTTCAGCTGAACGTCGTACGTGCCCGGCGTGGCGAAGGCATGGACGGGGAGCTCCTCCTGGGACGTCTGGCCATCTCCGAAGTCCCACTGGAGCGAGATCTCGGCTCCACGCTCGTCCACGGCGTTGGCGTAGAAGCGGACCTGCTGGCCATCGGCTGGGCGCACCGTGTCCACCGCCGCGCTGACGGTGAGCGAGCGTTGGGCCACGGTGAGCTGGACCTCGGCCGAGGAGATCGCCCTGCCGTCGCTGGCCGAGTACGTGAAGCGCGTGGCCCCGGTAAAGCCCGTGGGCGGGGTGTAGACGAGGTCCGGCGGTGTACCGGTGAGCTTCCCCTGCTCGGGGAAGGACACGATGGCGAACGAGAGGTCATCTCCATCCACGTCGGTGCCCGAGAGGTAGATGGGCGTCGGGCTGCCCGCGGGCACCGTGAGCGTCTGCGCCTGGGCGATGGGCGCGTCGTTGAGCTCGGTGACGGTCAGCGAGATGGAAGTCGCAGCCGAGGTCGCCACGCCATCGGAGGCCGTGAAGGTGAATCTGTCCGGGCCCTGGTAGTGCTGCGCAGGCGTGTACGTGAGCGCGGGAGGCGTACCGGTGAGCGTGCCATGGCTGGGACTCGACACCACGGTGAAGCTCACTGGGTCTCCTTCTGGATCCACGGCGGTGAGCGTGATCGCCTTGTCCGTGTCCTCTCGTGTGCTGAGGGTCTGTGCCGCAGCTTCGGGCGCATCGTTCACCGGGGTGATGCTGAGAGAGACCGTGGCAGGAGCCGAGGTCGCCAGCCCATCGGTCGCGGTGAAGGTGAAGCTGTCCGGACCAAAGTAGTGCCGCGCGGGCGTATAGGTGAGGTCGGGCGGAGCCCCCGTCAGCGTGCCATGCGTTGGCGCCGCGGTGAGGGTGAAGGTGAGCGTGTCTCCGTCCGGATCGGAGGCCACGAGCGTGATGGCGACCGGGGTGTCCTCCTCGATCGTGAGCGACCGGGACGAGGCCACCGGGGAGTTGTTCACCGAGGCAACGAAGAGCGAGAGCGTGCCCGGGGTGGACGTCGCCACGCCATCGGAGACGGTGAAGGTGAAGCTGTCCGCGCCGTGGTAGGCCGAGCTCGGCGTGTACGTGAGGTTGGGCGGTGTTCCTGTCAGCGTGCCGCGCGTGGGCTGCGAAGTGAGCGCGAAGGAGAGCGCGTCCCCCTCCGCATCCGTGCCCGTGAGCGTGATGGAGAGCGGTGTGTCCTCGGGGGTGGTCAGCAAGCGAGCGGTGGCGACCGGAGCATCGTTGACTGGAGAAATGCTGATCGAGATGGCCCCCGGAGCCGAGGTGTCCCGGCCATCCGAGGCTGTGAAGGCGAAGCTGTCCGGGCCGAAGTAGTTGGGCGCGGGCGTATAGGTGAGGTCGGGCGGCGTCCCCGTCAACGTGCCGTGCGCCGGCGGCGTGGAGATGGCGAAGGAGAGCGTGTCCCCGTCCGCGTCGGACCCTGACAGGGTGATGGGCAGCGGCGTGTCCTCGGGAGTGGTCAGAGAACGAGCCGTGACAACGGGTGCATCGTTCACCTGGGCCACGGAGAGGGAGATGGTTGCGGGAGCAGAGGCCGTCACCGCGTCCGAAGCGGTGAAGGTGAAGCTGTCCGGGCCGGCATAGTTGGACGCGGGCGTATAGGTCAGGTTGGGCGGTGTGCCTGTCAGCGCGCCGTGCGCGGGCTGGGAGGTGACGGTGAAGGAGAGGGTGTCCCCATCCACGTCAGCGCCCGAGAGGGTGATGGAGAGCGGTGTGTCCTCGGGGGTGGTCAGCAAGCGAGCCGTGGCAACCGGGGCATCATTGACCGGAGAGACGCTGATCGAGATGGTCCCAGGAGCCGAGATGTCCTGGCCGTCCGAGGCATTGAAGGTGAAGCTGTCCGGGCCAAAGTAGTCCGGCGCGGGCGTATAGGTGAGGTTGGGCGGAGTCCCCGTCAACGTGCCGTGACTGGGGCCCGAGATCACGGCGAAGGTCGGCGTGTCGTTCTCCGGATCCGAGGCCGTCAGGGTGAGCGTCCTCGCCGTCTCCTCCGACGTGGTGAGCGACTGGGCCGTGGCTGCCGGCGCATCATTCACCGGGTTGATGGTGATGGACACGGTGGCGGGCGCCGAGGTGGCCTGTCCGTCCGACACACTGAAGGTGAAGCTGTCCTGACCGTTGTAGTTCAGCGCAGGCACGTACCGGAACTTCGGCGCGGTGCCCGTGAGCGCGCCGTGCGAGGGGGCCGTGACCACTGTGTAGATGAACGGGCCGCCCTCGGCGTCGATCCCCTCGAGCTCCAGCGCGAGAGGCACGTCCTCGTCCGTGGTCCCGCTCTGCGGCAGCGCCTCGGGCGGGGTGTTGCTCGAGTTCCCCAACCACCGTGCCTTCAGCCGCTGCACGTTGCTGCCCAGGGAGGGATCGCTCGCCTGGTACACAGCGAGCGTCCCCGCCGCTCCTGCGGACGAGAGGACGACGCGGGTCTCATCGGCCGGGTTCGTCGAGAGGACGAACCCATCTCCATCCAGTGTCGCGCCCGCTCGGGAGACTCGCCCGGCGTAGAGGTCCAGGCCCGTTTCATTGCGAGCGTCCTGCCACGCGACGAGGAACTCCGTCCCGTTGTAGACGATCGAGGGCCGTTGCTGGTGCCCCGCCGCGGAGGACACCGTGATCGGCGATGTGTCGAGCGGTGTCCCCGCAGTCCGCACCCGCCGCGCAAAGAGGTTCGAGGACGGGAAGACCTGGTAGTCCGACCAGACCAGCAGGTAGTTCGTCCCGTCGAACGCGAGGGCCGCATCCGTCTGGGTCTCCGGTCCTCCCGCGAGCTGGATCCCTGCCGACTCCAGCACCGTGCCTGACCTGTTCACCCGCGCTCCATAGACATCCGCGGTCGCGTTGTTCCTCCAGTCGCTCCAGGCCACGAGATAGTTCGTCCCATCGAAGGCGATGACAGGCGAGGCCTGGTCGTTCGGGTCCGTGCTGATCCCGATGAAGAGCGCGTCAAGCACGGCGCCCGCCCGGCTGACCCTCGTGCCGTAGATGTCTCGGGCGGCGCTGGCACCGGCGTCATCCCAGACCACCAGGTAGTTCGTTCCGTCAAAGCCCACCGCTGGGTGCTCCTGGGCGCCCGAGCGAGGACAGATGCTCAGTCCATTGGCGTCTAGCACCGTCCCAGCCGGGCTCACCCGGGCCGCGAAGATGTCACTGGCGGGGTTGTTCCGTGTGTCCTCCCAGGCGACGAGGAAGTTCGTGCCGTCGAAGGCCACGGCCGGGTTGCGCTGGTGGCCGAGCGCGCCGGAGATGGGGAAGCCCGAGGGATCCAGGACCGTTCCGCTCCCGCTGATCCGCACACCGTAGAGATCGAACCCGCTGCCGCGGTTGTCCTGCCAGACGACGAGGAAGTTCGTGCCATCGAAGGCCACCGCCGGGCTCGTCTCGCTGTTGGGCGAGAGGCTCACCGTGAAGCCGCTCGGGTCGAGCACCGTGAGCGACGCGCCAGCGGTCACTCTCGCACCGATGATGTCGGCGGTCGGGTCATCGCTCCAGGTGATGAGGGCGTTCGTGCCATTGGCCGCCACCGCCACCGTGGATTGGGTGCCCGGCGCCGTCATCACCGCCAGTCCCGCGGGATCGAGCACCGTCGCGTTGGTATCCAACCGGGCGGCGTAGACGTCCAGATTGCCGGAGCGTTGATCCTGCCACACCAGCACGTACTGGTTGCCCAGGCGCGTGAGCGCGGGCTGGGCCTGAGTGGACGGGGCCTGGACGAGCCCGAGTCCCGCGGTGTCCAGCACGGCTCCTCCTGGGGTGACCTTCGCACCGTAGAGATCGATGCCCGTGGTGAGGAGGTTGCGGTAGTCCTCCCAGACGACGACATAGGAGGCCCCGTTGAACTCCACCGAGGGGTTGAGCTGGTTCGAGGCCTGCGCGCTCACCGCAAAGCCCGAGGTGTCGAGGACGGTCCCGGCCGGGGAGATCCGCGCGGCGTAGATGTCGGTCCCAGAGCCGGAGCGGTCGTCCTGCCAGACGGCCAGGTAGTTCGTCCCATCGAAGGCCAGCGCGGCCGCGAGCTGGCTCCCGACGGCGTTGGAGATGACGAATGGGCTCCCCAGCGGGCTGCCCGCGGGGCTCACCCGGAGCCCCTGCAGGTTGGTGGGAGAGCCGAAGCCGATCTTCTCGTCCCAGACGAGGAGGTAGTTCGTGCCGTCGAACGCGATCGCCGGGGCGCTCATCAGCAGGCTGAAGACCGTGGAGGAGGCAAGCGCGAGGCCGTTGGCATCCAACACCGAGCCAGCGGGGCTTACGCGAGCGCCGTAGAGGTCCGAGCCGCTCCCTCGCCGGCCATCGCTCCAGACCACGAGATAGTTCGTGCCGTCGAAGGCCACCGTCGGACTCTGCTGTGCGTTGAGGGCCACGGCGATCGGGATGCCGAGGCTGTCCAAGACGGCTCCCGCCTGGCTCACCCGGGCGCCGTACACATCCACGTCACCGCCCCGGTCATCGGTCCACACCACGAGAAAGTCCGTGCCGTTGGAGGCGACGGCCGACGCCGCCTGGGATCCACCGCCAGGATCCGTCACCGGCGTGTCCAGGCCGAACTCGGGGGAGACGGTGGGCGCCAGCATGACCGGGAAGCTCGAGCTGGCCAGCAGTGTGGCCGGGACCCGGAACTCCACCGCCCCTGCCACCACGCGAGCGCGGAGCGCCGTCCGCTCCCCCGCCGCGTCCGTCCAGGCCGCATGGCTGTAACGGACGCCCAGCCCCGAGGCCTCCGCAAAGTGCACGCCCCGAGGAGTCTCTCCCACGAAGCGGAGGCCCCGCACGGGCACTCGGAGGAGGAGCTCCCCCTCCCCTTGGGGCGGCCGCGCGAAGAGCCAGCGCTGCTCGATGCCGTCCTCCCGGTTCTGGAGCTGCTCCTCCGCCGGACCGCGTGCCAGCGTCAGCGAGCCGTCCTGCGACACGGCGCCAGGCCCTACGGTGCTGTCCAGGGGGACGCCTCCCCGCGAGAAGGCTACGGGGCCGAAGGTGACCGGGGTTCCCGTGAGGACCGACGGCGAGCCGGAAGGCTGGGCGCCAAGCGAGCTGGGAGCGCCCTCCGGAACTCCTGGCAGGGCGTGGCGCGGAGTGAAGGTGAGGCCGCTCGGAGTGACGCGAGCGGACCAGGTGCTGTGGCCCGCTGCCCAGCCATTGCCTTCAGGCCGGTAAGAGAAGTGGACGCGGCGGATGACCGCGCTCACGTCGAACGGAGCGCCGGGCGCATCGGAGGAGACGCGCGGCGGTGGGGTACGAGCGGGGGGAGGAGAGGCGGGTTCTCGGCAGGCGGCTGCGAGCGAGAGAAGCGCGGCGAGGAGGACGATGCGGTCCGAAGTAGAAGAACTCAAGGCGATCTGGGGGGGCAGGAGGGTGAGGCGAGGGCCCGACCATGGCACGCAGGGAGGGGTGCGCGTAAGAGGCGCGGGTGGACCCGACGGCAGGCGGGAAACATGAATCACCGTTCAGATGCTAGATTGTGCCTCATGAGCACCTCTTCCTCCCGTCCCAAGGGGCTTCTGACCCGTGGCCTGAAGCTGGTGGGACGCCTGACCAGCCCAGAGACCCGGACCGGCCGGGTCTTCGCCAAGGCCGAAGCAGGTCTCACGAAGGTCTCCTCGCGGCTCAGCGAGAGCCCCACCTGGCTGCGCCTCAGCGGCGGGCTGATGCGACGGGGCCTCAACCTGCGCATCCGCCGCCAGTCCCTTCAGGAGAAGGCGCTCCAGGCGCTGCGCATGCCCGCCGCCTCGGACGTCGAGGCCATGCGCGATCAGGTCCGCCGCCTGAACAACCAGGTCGAGGCGCTCGGCTCGCAGCTCGAGCTGGTCGTGGAGCTGCTCGAGCGCCAGGAGCGGGCCTCCAAGGCCACCAACTCCACCCAGGAAGCTCCTCCGATCGAGCCTGCCGCCCGCCGGCACGGCCCCTGAGCCTCCAGAGTCCGCCCATGTCGTCCAACACCTTCCAGCGCTTCCGCTCCTTCGTCTCGGGCCAGGTCGAGCTGTCTCGTGCGCTCGCGCAGGCTGTCCAGGATCGCCCCCTCAACCCCTACCCGTACCTCCGGCCCCTCATCGAGCGGGCCTCGGGCGTACGCGAGCCGCCCCTCAGCCCCACCCCTCACTCGGTGGTCTACACGCGCGGCAGCATGCGGCTGCTGCGCTACCCCGCGCCCCACCGCCGCTGGCGCACCCCCATCCTCTTCGCCTACTCGCTCATCAACCGCTGGTACATCCTCGACTTCCTGCCCGGCCGCAGCCTGATCGAGTTCCTCACCCGCGCAGGCTTCGACGTCTACGCCATCGACTGGGGCGTCGCCGGCCCCGAGGAGCAGCACCTCACCTGGGGCGATGTGCTCGGAGACCTCGTGCGCCAGGCCGTGCGGTGGACCTTGCGCGTCAGCGGCAGTGACGAGCTCACCCTCTACGGCTACTGCATGGGCGGCACCCTGGCCCTGGCCTACGCCAGCCTCTACCCGGACGGCCTCCGCAACTTCGTGGCCCAGGCCACCCCCGTGGACTTCAGCAAGGGCGGCATCTACTCGCTGTGGACCCAGCCCGGACACTTCGACGTGGACTCGCTGGTGGATGCCTACGGCAACGTCCCCTCGCGCGTGCTGGAGAGCGGCTTCCTCGCGGCCGCGCCCGTTCAACGCGTCACGCGCTGGCTGGACGTGTGCCGCCACATCGACGAGCCCGAGTACGTCACCACCTTCCTCGCCATGGAGCGCTGGGGCGCCGACGCCGTCCCCTTCCCGGGTGAGGTCTATCGCCAGTACATCAAGGACTGCTACCAGCAGAACCTCTTCTGCCAGGGGCGCATGGAGGTGGGGGGCGAGCGCGTGGAGCTCAAGCGCATCCGCGCCTCGCTGCTCAACATCATCGCCGAGCAGGACACCATTGCCCTGCCGCCCATGAGCGAGCCGCTGCCAGGGCTGGTGGGCTCCCCGGACACCCAGACGATGCGCTTCCCGGTAGGCCACATTGGCCTGTCGGCCTCGAGCAAGAGCCCTACCCGAGTCTGGCCCGCTGTCGCCGACTGGATCGCCGCGCGCTCGCGGCCATGGGGGACATGACGCGGTGAAGAATCCGATGGCGCCGCTTCGTGAAGGCTCGATCCGCCTCAAGGATGGGCGGAGGCTCGCGTTCGCCGAGTCCGGAGATCCCTCGGGCATGCCGGTCCTCTTCCTGCACGGCAACCCGGGCTCGCGCTACATGCGCCACCCGGACGACCGCCTCTCCTACCGTCTGGGCGTGCGCCTCATCACCCCGGATCGGCCGGGCTACGGGCTGTCTGACTACCAGCCCAAGCGCACGCTGCTGGACTGCGCCTCGGACATCGAGCAGCTCGCCAACATGCTGGGACTGGGGCGCTTCGCCCTCTTTGGCGTGTCCGCGGGGGGCCCCTACGCCGCGGCCTGTGCGTGGCGCCTGGGGGAGCGTCTCACCCGCGTGGCCATTGTCTCCGGCGCGGCCCCCTTCGATCGGCCCGCGGCCATGAAGGGCGTCAACCGCGACTACCGGAATGCCTACGCGCTGGCCGGCTGGCCCGAGTGGCTGCTGCACCCCCTCATGGCCCTGCACGATCGCTCGGTGCGCCGCAACCCGAACCGGGCGCTCTCGGCGCTCCTGGCGCACTGCTCTCCCGATGACCGTGCCGCCCTGACTCACCCGGCGCTCGCCGCTCAGGTCCAGGGCTGGCGTTTCGAGGCCACCCGCCAAGGCGTGAGCGGCATGCGGCGCGAGGCCCACATCCTCGTCTCACCTTGGGGCTTCCGGCTGGAGGAGATTCGCCCGGAGGTGCACCTCTGGTACTGGGAGGGCGACAGCATCGTCCCGCCGCAGATGGGGCGCTACCTCGCCGCGCGCATCCCCCGAGTCGTGCCCCACTTCCACCCCGGCGGTGGGCACTTCTCGCTCTTCACGAACTGGAAGGACATCCTCACGCCGCTTGTGAGGCCCGAGTAGCCGGCGGGGCTTGCTTTGAACCTGTCTGACAAGCGGACAGGTTCGAGCCAGGTGGCCGCGGCTCCTGCTCCTCGAGGAGGTTTCTACTTCTGCCCGGAGGTGGTCGGGCGCGAGGGCAGGAACACGGGCCAGTAGCACCGCTTCCTCCACTCATAGGTGCTCTCGACGCAGGGGGGAGCCTCATCCGCCACGCGTATCCAGCAACTGCCGTTGAGCTCGACCTGAGGTCTCTTGCACGGAGGCAGCTGTTGGTTGGGCAGCGGCTCCCTTGGCACCGCCGCACTGACGCCCTTGTGAGTGGGCAGGGGTTCCGGGGCCTTCAGCGGCTCAGCCCGTGCGGCCTCCCCGAGAGCGGAGGTGCCCTTCTCCTGAGCGATGGCTTGTGCAGCCCGAGCACGGTCCCATGCCTCTGCCAGGAGGGATTGGTCTCGTAGCGCATGGCCCAGCCCCACTCCCCCTACCACCAGCGCCACGCCCGCGGCTGCGGTGGTGATTCCCTTGCGCCAGGGTATGGGTTGGCGCTCTGGGATGGGTGGAGGCTCCTGCTCGCGCTGCTCGGAAGGGGTTCGTGGCGCCGTGGGCCGGTCTGCCTCACGCCCTTCCGTGTCCGCTGCCAGGGCCAGCCCCGAGGCGAGCTCTGCCGCGGTACCTCGGGACTCGGGCTCTACGGTGAGCATCTGCCGAATCCACCGTGCCAGCTCCGGACTGAGCTGAACCAGGTTGTCTGCGGGCACCAGCTCCGGGAAGCGAGAGAAGGCGTCGTCCAGCTCGCCGTCCGCCTCCGGGCCGTCGGCGATGAGCGGGTAGCGCCCGGTGGCGAGGTGGTAGGCGGTGACGCCGAGGGCATAGACGTCATCTTCCGGAGAGGACTCGTAGCGGGCGGAGGGGTGGCGGCGGAACCTCCACTGGTGAAGCTGGGCCTGGGGGCTGTGGTAGTGGGGAGTGCCTGGAGGCTCGGACTGGCGGGTGAGGACGGGAGCGCCGCGAAAGGTGCAGGAGCCGAAGTCCACCAGGCAGACGTGGCCGTCTGCGGCGCGTACGAGGAGGTTGTCGCCTTTCACGTCGCGGTGGATCCCTCCGGCGGCATGAACGGCCTGGAGTGCGCTGGAGGCCTGGGCGAGCACGCGAAGTTGCTGGCGAGAGGAGCGGGGCTGGAGGCGAGCCCAGGAGTACAGGGGCAGACCCTCCACCCAATCCATGACGAGGAACGGGAAGAGCGCGCCACCCGGGCCGCTCCACTGGCCGGAGTCATGCGGGCGCGGCACGTTCGGATGGTGGATGCGCGAGAGCAGCTCCGCCTCCAGGGCGAAGCGAGGATCTCCGGGCTGGAGCGCGAGCTTGAGGGCGAAGGGCCCGGCCTCGGGGTTGGCAGCGCGTTCGGCTCGGAAGACGATGCCATAGGAGCCTTGGGAGACCATGCCCAGCAGGCGCCAGGAGCCGACGAGCGAGCCAGGAGGAAGGGACGTTGGATGCGCCGAGTGGGAAGTCTCCAGGGAGCTACCTCCAGGACGCAGTCAAGACCAAGCAGGTAGGCTCATGCAACACTACTTTGGAGGTGGTGCCCATTTTGATGGCTGTGGAGCGGCGAAGGGTACAGCGCTATGCCCAGGTCAGGCTCGCGGAGGCGTTGGCGGCTCTCGTGCTGCTCCTCCTGGCCTGCGGTGGGTGTGAGGAGCGCCATGCGGGGAAGCTGGCGGACACCCGGGACACGAGCTCCCACTGGGACACGCCCGCAGAAGTGGGCCCAGAGAGGATCGAGCATGGTGGTGTGGTGAGAGATCTGGCCATTGAGACCCACCTGCTGCCGTTGGCTGGCAAGATCGATACGGCGAATCGCTACCGGTCGGCCGTCCTGGTGCATGTGGAATTCCCTGAGCAGGAAGAGCTGAAGGTGTGTGGTGGGGTTCTGATCAGCCGCCGCCTCGTGCTGACAGCGGGCCATTGCCTGTGCCTGCAGCGGCCCGTGGCGGCCGGGCTGGGAAGGACTGCCGCCCTCATTGACGGGACCACCTGCGCGAAAGAGGCGGCGGTCAAGACGGTGATCTACGCGCCACGCGAGGGGGTGGAGGAGGACACGGCCGGGAGCTTCAATTACCAGCCAGGAACGGTGCGGCTTCACCCAGAGTTCCGGGTCCGCCTGGACGCTCAAGGCCGGGTGGAGTCCAGCGCCTGGGATGTGGCCCTCATCCTGCTGGAGGAACTCGTGGGTAAGGAGTTTCAGCCCCTGCCCCTGGCGGACAAAGAGCTGCAGATCAACGAGACGATCATCATCGTGGGCTCTGGCTACGACGAACTGGCCCGCTACTACGATGGGGATCGTAGGGATCTCGAGCCGGAACCTCGGAGGGGGAGCGGCCGTCACGAGCACGTACGGATTTCGTGATTGGCTGCGAGGAGAGATTCAGCGCGTAGAGGCTCGGAAGACTCCCGCTCACTCGCCGTAGCCGGGACCGGTCAGGCTTGCTATCCTTGTAAAACAAGGATGTCGAGCGCGGTTCTGGGAGGCGCATTCCATGGGCGTCAGAGCGAGCATCCGCCGTGAGCGCAGCGCAAGAGTCCGTGGAGTGCTGCTGGCCGCAGTCCTGCTCACGGCGACGGCCGCGAGCGCCCAGACGTTCACCAACCCCATCCTGGGAGAGACGTCGGCGGACCCGTCCATCGTCCTCTACAACGGGTTCTACTATCACGTGGCCAGCGCGGGTGATCTGGGCCTCGTGGTCCGCAAGTCCGCCACGCTGACAGGGCTGGGGAGCGCGCCGGCCGTGCGGGTGTGGACCGCTCCGGCCAGTGGCCTCTACAGCCGGGAGGTCTGGGCGCCGGAGCTGCAGCTCATCAACGGCCGCTGGTACATCTATTTCGCGGCCTCGGACGGCAACAACGCGAACCACCGCATGTACGTGCTCGAGTCCGCCACGCTGGATGCGCAGGGCGCGTACACCTTCAAGGGGCAGCTCCGGCCGACGACGGACAAGTGGGCCATCGACGGCGCGGTCATCCAGAAGGATGACGGCTCGCTGTACTTCGTCTGGTCCGGCTGGCCTGGGAACACGGACGGGCAGCAGAACCTCTACATCGCCGCCATGAGCAACCCGTGGACGATCAGCGGGGACCGCGTCCTCTTGTCGCAGCCCGCGTTCGCCTGGGAGGGCCGAGCCCTGCCGCTCAACGAGGGCCCCCAGCCCATCCGCCTCGGAAGCAAGTACGGCATCGTTTTCTCCGCCAGCGGCAGCTGGACGCGCGAGTACACCCTGGGCCTGCTGACGAACACCGACGGCAACCTGCTCAACCCCAAGTCCTGGGTGAAGACCGGGCCGGTGTTCCGCCAGAACGGGGACGTGTACGGCGTGGGGCACCCCACCTTCGTCAAGTCGCCCAACGGCACGGAGAACTGGATCGCCTACCACGCCAAGCGCCTGAGCACTGACGGCTGGGGTGACCGCAGCGTCCGAGCCCAGAAGTTCTACATCGACAGCGCTGGCTCGCTGAACCTGGGCGTCGCCCGCTCGGTGACGATCCCGCAGCCGAAGCCCGCAGGCGAGAGCGGGGCCCCCGCATCCGCCAATCTCCTGGACGGCCATGGCTGGGGCGGCTCGTTCGAGGGCGCGGCCCGGTCCGGCTCGTGGACCCTCCCCAGCCCGACTGCCGCCACCAGCACCACGCTCGGGTCAGGCTGGGCCCAGCTCTTCCGAGGCAACCCGAACTTCGAGACCGTGGCGGCCTCGGCGAATGTCCGGTGGATCGCCACCGGCACCAGCTCGGCCTTCCCCAAGTTCGGCCTCTATGGCGTCTACAAGAACCCCAGTAACTACGTGGCCGCCTTCCTGGACAAGAAGCACGGCGTGTTCGCCACCCACGCGGTGATCGGCGGCGTGGACAAGGGCTGGCAGAACACGGCGCTCCCGGCGGGGTTCTCGTGGACCGTGGCCCACAACCTTCGCATCGAGCGGAGCTGGAGTGGCCAGCACCATTTCTTCCTCGACGGCGTGCTCCAGCAGACGCGGGCACTGGACAACATCCTCGGGATGATGGGGCTGGTGACCGAGGACACCCAGGCCGAATACACGAGCGTCACCCTGGACTCGCTCCAGGGCTGGGGAGACCCGGCCTATGACGGGTTCCAGAACGGCATGTATGAGATCCGCAGCGCGCGGGATGTCGTGGCCTGGCAGTTCGGGGGTGGCTGGAAGAGCCTCTGGCGGAAGGCCGCGCCCACCACGGGCAGCTACAGCGTGGAGGCCGGTGTCCGGCTGCTCGCCCAGGGCACCACGCCGTATCCGAAGTATGGCCTCTATGGGTGCTTCCAGAATGGCGCCAACCACATGACCGCGTGGCTGGATCCCAAGTCCTCGGTCCTCGCCACCCACGCCGTGGCGGGAGGAGTGGACCTGGGGTGGCAGAACACGCCGCTGAGCGGGTTCAGCTTCACCGCCACCCACACGCTGAAGGTGGTCCGCAGCGGCTCCTCGTTCACCGTGTACGTCGATGGCATCCAGAGGCAGGCCCGCTCCGTGGGGCTCACCGGGTGCCAGACCGGCGTCGTCGCCGAGGACGCTCAGGTCGCCTACACGAACTTCCGGGTCTACTGAGCCGCGCCCGCCACGCTGCCCACCGCCCGGCGCGGGGCGAAGAAGAGCAGCTGCCCCTTCTGCTTCATCATCCCCGCGGCCAGCTCCGCGTCGGGGCCCCGCCCCCAGAAGACGTCCACCCGCCCGGCGCCCTTGATGGCGCCGCCCGTGTCCTGGTTGAGCACGAACCGGGACAGCGGCTTCCACCCCACCGTCCCGTCCGGGAGCGGCTCCGGCCGCTCGGTGGAGATGAAGGCCAGCGCCCCTCGCGGGAACAGCCGCGCGTCCGTGGCGATGGAGCGCCCTGGCGTCACCGGCCTCCCGAGCGAGCCCACCGCGGCGGTCTCCAGGAAACGGAAGAACACGTAGGACTCGTTGAAGTCGAGCACGCGGTTGCACTGAGGAGGGTTCGCCGCCAGCCACGCCCGCAGCGCCTGCATCGACATGGCCTCGCGGGGGATGGCTCCCTCCTGGATGAGCAGCGAGCCGATGCTGCGGTAGGGCCGCCCGTTGGAGCTGGCATAGCCGATGCGCCGCTCGCTCCCGTCCGGCAGGCGCAGCGAGCCGCTGCCTTGGACCTCCACGAAGAAGAGCGCCACGGGATCCTTCGCCCAGGCGAGCTCCAGTCCCTGCTGGGCCAGCTTCCCGCCGCGGATCTCGGACCGAGTCCAGTATGGCAGCACCTTCCGTCCCTCGAGCCGCCCGAAGACACGCTCCGCCTTGAAGCGCTCCGCGAACTGCTCCAGCGGCACCTCGATGAGATCCCGGGGCGCCCCGTAGATGGGGGTGGCGTACTCCTCGGTGCGGGTGAGGCTCGCCTCGATGATGGGCTCGTAGTAGCCCGTGAAGAGCACCCGGCCATCCTCGCCTCCGGCGGACTCCAGCGGCTCGAACTCCTCGAGCACCCGCGTCGTGAGCTGCTCGCGAGACATTCCATCGGTGATGCGCGAGTGCAGTCGCTCGAGCGCGGCGCGCAGCTCCGCAGCCGTGACTGCACGCGGGCCGAAGACAAAGCGCTCCTCCGCGGGCCGGGTCTTCAGCCAGACCAGGCTCTCCGCGATCGCTACCCGCAGCGCCGCCGGCTCGCCATCATCGTGGAGCTCGAGCGGCCGGGAGGGCTCGAGCAGGGCCTCCTCTGGCCGCGTCGCGGGGGCCCGGGTGGGACGAGGACAGCCCGCGATGAGGACACACGCCGCCAGGAGAAGGAGTCGAACACGCCGCGAGCTCATGGCTCCGCGCTGGGGAGCAGCGCCTTCAGCGGCTCGAGCAAGGGGGCAAAGCGCTCCGAGTAGAGGGCACCCACACCGAGCCCCAGCGCGAACGTCAGCGAGAGGAGGAGCAGCGTCCCCAGAAACGAGCGGCCTCCGCGCTGTTGCTGGGCCTGGACCTGGGCCTGGGAGCCCTGCGCCTGGACCGGCTCCGGCTCGTCCGGGACGAGCAGCAGGATCTTGATGCCGCCGTAGAACAACGTCTCCACCAGCTCGTTGAGGAACCGCTCGTATTCCTCCTCGTTGATGTCCAGCGGGACGTTGTAGCGGCCCTGGTGGCGCCGAACCACCACGGCGTAGTTGCGGAGCTGGGACTCCTTCTTGGAGACGTCCACCCAGCCGACGACGACGGCGGGCGCCGACTCCAGCTTCGAGACGAGCGAGATGGGCTGCCGGGCATGGAGGCCGCCCGCGGTGCTGGGGCCATCCGGCTCGTCGATGCGGAGCCGGTAGGGAGCCGTCCCATAGCTCCGGCGCGCGAACGTCGCCTTGACGAGGTCCGCGACCATGGCCGCTTTGTTCGAGAAGGCTGTCCGGATCTCCCCCCCTTCCGGCGGGGGCTCGAGGGGGGGCAGCGCTGGCGCGGAGGGGGT
>NZ_DASPHO010000580.1:0-6360 GCF_035629615.1 Hyalangium sp.
CCCCGTATGTGGCTCGCAGCCGCGTCAGGTGCCCGTCGTAGTCGAACTTCGCCAGCAGCCGCGCCGTGGCCCGCTGCGCCAGCGTCGCCGTGTGCAGATCCGTGGACTGCTTGACGATGGTGAGCGCACGCGTCAGCTCCCGCGAGCCCACCGCCCACCCGATCCGCAGCCCGGGCGCCAGCGTCTTCGAGAACGTCCCCAGCTGCACCACCACGCCCATGTCATCCAGCGAGGCCAGCGACGGCAGCGCCTCGCCCCGGAAGCGCAGCTCGCCGTACGGGTTGTCCTCCAGGATCAGCACCCGGTGCCGCTGGGCGAAGCGCACCAGCGCGTGCCGCCGCGCCAGCGAGAGCGTGGTGCCCTTCGGGTTGTGGAAGTTGGGGACGATGTAGATGAGCTTCGGCCGACACCGGGTGGCCAGCTCCTCCAGCTCCTCCACCCGCATGCCCTCGGCGTCGCTGCCCACACACTCGATGCGGGCCTGGTACCCGTCGAAGCTCTGCAGCGCCGCCAGGTAGCTGGGGTTCTCCACCACCACCACGTCCCCCGCATCCAGCATCACCTTGGCCACCAGATCGATGCCCTGCTGCGAGCCGGCCGTGATGAGCACCTGATCCAAGGTGGCCCGTACGCCGCGCTGGGCCAGGTGTGCGCAGATCCACTCGCGCAGGGGCGCGTAGCCCTCCGTGGTGCTGTACTGCATCGCCGCGGGGCCCTCATGGGCGAAGACCTCCGCGTGCGCCTGGGCAATGGCCTCCACTGGGAACAGCTCCGGCGCTGGCAGCCCGCCCGCGAACGAGAGGATGTCCGGACGCTCGGCCACCTTGAGGATCTCGCGCACCGCGGACGTCTTCATCCGCGACATGCGCTGCGCCAGCGGCAGGGAGACAGGGGAGGGCACGAGCATCGCGCTGGTGGCCGTGGACATGGTCAGTCTCCTTTCAACTGCTCGGGGGAGACCTGCACGTGCGTCTCCTCCTTGATGGATGTCAGGACGATGGTGGTGTGAGTGCCGGTGACGCCGGAGATGGTCCGCAGCGTCTCCACGAGGAGCTGATCCAGCGTCCTCGTGTTCGCCGTCTTCACCTTGAGGATGTAGGACTCCTGGCCCGCGACGCGGTGAGCCTCGAGCACTTCGGGCAGCCCCATCACCTTGTTGGCGAAGTTCTCGAAGTACTTCGGGTGCTCGATGTTCACGCCGATGAACGCGGTGATGTCCTTGCCGAGCTTCGTCGCATCCACTCGCGCCGTGTACCCGGTGATGACACCGCGATCCTCCAGCTTGCGGATGCGCTCGGCCACCGCCGGCTGCGACAGGCCGATCGCTCGGGAGATCTCCAGCTGGGTCGCCCGCCCGTCGCGCTGAAGCATGTCCAGAATGCGGTAATCGAGGCTGTCCATGGTGCCGAGGGCCTTACTTTTATAGGTGCCTGAGGTCTACGGCATATAATCTATATTTTGTCCCCCAAACTTTCAAGGGGCAAACGCGCGCGGCTCCTACTCGAACTTCCCGTGCCGGCCCGCGCCCTGGGCGAAGCGTCGAGCCCCTGACAGGGACTCAGCCTCGAGGACCTGGGCCCCGCCCAGGAACTCCTGACGGAGCGCGGCCTCCAGCGGCAGGCTCGCCTGCTCGTAGGCAGAGCGGCGATCCGCGTTCATGCATGCCTGCGGGAAGGCGGCGAGCTCTCTGGCCAGCGCCTCGGCGGCTGCCCGGGCCTGGCCGCGGGGCACCACGCGGTTGACGAGCCCCATGCCCAGCGCCTCCTGCGCGGACACCGGCCGCCCTGTGAGGATGAGATCCAGCGCGCGCGACAGGCCGATCAGCCGGGGCAGGCGCACCGTCCCACCGTCGATGAGCGGCACGCCCCAGCGGCGGCAGAACACGCCCAGCACCGCATCCTCTTCAGCGACCCGGAGATCACACCAGAGCGCCAGCTCCAGCCCGCCTGCCACGGCGTGCCCGGAGACGGCTGCGATCACCGGCTTGCTCAACACCAGCCGCGAGGGCCCCATAGGGCCGTCCCCGTCCGGAGCAAGGTGCGGCATCCGGCCCTCGGACACGGCCTTGAGATCCGCGCCCGCGCAGAAGGTGCCACCCTCGCCGAAGAAGACGCCCACCTTCGCGTCCGGATCCGCGTCGAACGCCTGGAAGGCCTCCACGAGCGCACGTCCCGTGGGACCATCTACCGCGTTGCGCACCTCGGGGCGGTGGAGGATGACGGTGGTGATGGGGCCGCTCTTCTCGATCCGGACGCTCATGCGCGCGCAGCCTCGCATGAGCCCCGGCGGGGCGGAACACGTCTCTGCCCCAGCCACCTGCCGTCTACGGCCCCCGCGCGCCGGAGCGAGCCACCCTCTCAGAGGCGGCCCGCACCGGGGCAGGGGCAGGGTGCAACCGGATCAGCCGCCGAGCGCGCCGTTGATGAGCGCAGCGACAGCGCTCATGCCCGGGTCCTCGTTGTTGTACCCGTTGGCAGGCTCGTAGATGCGCACGCGCTGGTTGTCGTTGATGAAGCGCTTGAGGAACACGTCCATGCCCACGAACTCGCTGTAGCACTTGTACGTCTGTCCCGGCGGCCACTCGAGGTACTCCCACCAGTACTTCTTCTTCTCCATGCGCTGGCAGGCGTGCGCGCCGATGAAGGTGATGACGGTGCTGCAGTGGCTGGAGTTGATGGGCCGGTGGTACGGGATGAAGTAGCTGAAGTTGTTGTACAGGTTCAGCTCCGCCACCAGCCGGTCCTGGTCCACCTTCCAGTAGTTGTGGATGGAGGCCTGATCGTTCGGCGTGCGGAAGCGCTCGTAGGAGAAGCGCGAGTAGTTGTAGTCACGCGTGTAGCCCGTGTACGCCAGCTGGTCGTTCGGGAACTCCGTGGCGACCATGCGGTTGATGCTGCCGAAGTTGTTCTGGTCGAACGAGCCCGGCAGCAGCGAGAACACCGAGTTGAGGTTCCAGGACTGGCGGATCTGCGTGTGCAGCGCGCGCGAGAGATCGTTCACGTTCGGCGCCAGGAAGATGGGGCCCGAGTCGTTCAGCAGGTAGCCGCGGGCCGGGTTGATGGCTCGGCGCACGAAGTAGTACGCGGACGAGGTGGCCGCACCGCCGGCGCTGAAGCCCGTCACCAGCAGCTTCTGCACGCTGGGGAACTGCGTCCGCGCGTAGTTCGCCGCGGCGATCGTGTTGGCGTACCCGTTGTGGCGCCACACCAGCGGCGGGTTGGCCCCCGTCTGATCCGTGTAGGTGGCGGTGTTGTTGCCCACGTGCACGTCGCCCGTGCAGTAAGGCATGTAGACGATGTTCCAGTCCTTGGTGACCAGGTCCGTCTTGCTGCGCAGCGGCAGGCCCGGATCCGCGCCGTTCACGATGGGCGATACGTACTTCGCCGTGAACTGCGTCATATAGTCGTTGGTAATGCCGTTCGGGTTGGCGGCGCCCAGAACTCCGGCGCGGCCGCTACAGGTGTCGTAGTCCCAGCACGCGCCGCCACCCTCGAACAGGAAGAGCAGGTTCGGAGAGCTCGTCCGGCGGATGAAGAACTTGTACTGCGAGCCGTTGCCGCACACCGTGCCGGGCAGCTCCACCTTCTGCCAGGTGTAGTTGTTACCGCCGTCCACCAGGATGTTGATGATGGAGGGAAGCAGGACCTCGGCACGCGGGGCCGTGGGCAAGAGCAGCAGGGCGATCAGCCCTGGGAAGAGAAGTCGCTTCATTCAGGTTCCTCCTGATTCGGGGGGATTGCCTGTTATACGCAGAGTGAACTAAAAGTCTAGGGGTCAGGGAAACGTCGTGAGCGCACGCACATGAAGGCCGGTTGGAAGATTCCGCTCTTGATTGGTGTGGTCGCCGTGCTCGTCGCGGTCCTGTTCGCGGTGCTCGGCGGCGGAGCAGGCCCACCGGCTGACCCACCTGCGCTATCGGTGACGGCCGCTGACCCGCGCCCGCCCGCGGCTTCCTCTCCGTCCCCGATCCAGCCGTCTCTCCCGGGTGCGCCGGAGAGCCAGGCCGAGGCCCTCGACAAGCTCCTCCAGGTCCCCGCGGCCGAGTCCTCTGAGGAGCCGGGCTCCGAGTACCCGGTGAAGATGGAGGAGCTTCGGGCGCAGATGCCCGGCAACCTGTACTGGGAGCTGGATGCGCCCACGCAGGATCCGCAGGTGCTCCAGAAGCGCGCCGAGACGCTGCGGAAGTGGAACGAGGTCTTCGGCAAGGTCCAGTCGGGCGACGCCTCCGAGGACGAGATCCACCGCTACTACGACTACCGGCGGAAGCTCTCGGAGGACTACATCGCGGTCGCGAACCGGATGCTCACCGAGCACGGCGATCAGCTGCCCGAGCGGGACCAGGGGCTGCTCGCCCTGAGCATCCGGATGCACGAGGACCGGATCAAGGAGGTGCCGCGGCAGACCGAGGAGGCGCTCGCGCGCAAGCAGCTCCAGGACAAGCGCCGCGAGGAGTGGATCCGCAACGGCAAGAAGCCCTGAGCCGAAGAGAAGCGGGTAAGGTGCGCGCCCATGATCCGGTCTCCCGCCCTCTGTGCCCTGGCCGTGCTGTGCGGCGTGCTCGCCGCCTCTGCGGCCCCGCCCCCGCGTTCATCCTCGGCCGCGGCTCCTGGCTGGCAGCTCGGGTGGGCCCGCGGCGCCGTCTTCTACGAGGTCTTCGTCCGGAGCTTCGGTGACTCCAACGGCGACGGCGTGGGGGACTTCAACGGACTCACCGCGAAGCTGGACTACCTGAAGGACCTGGGCGTGGAGGGGCTGTGGCTCATGCCCGTCTTCGAGTCGCCCAGCTACCACGGCTATGACGTGGTCGATTACGAGAAGGTGGACTCCGAGTACGGCACGCAGGAGGACTTCGACCGGCTGGTGCGCGAGGCCCACCGGAGGGGCATCCGCATCGTGCTGGACTTCGTCATCAACCACACTGGCGCCGGGCACCCGTGGTTCGTGGAGTCCGCGTCCTCTCCCAGCTCGCCCAAGCGCAACTGGTACGTCTGGCGGCAGGACAACCCAGGCTGGACGCAGCCCTGGGGCAAGGGGCCGGTGTGGCACCCGAAGGGGGACGCGCACTACTACGGCATCTTCTGGAGCGGCATGCCGGATCTCAACTACCGCAGCCCCGAGGTCCGCGCCGAGGTGAAGCGGCTGGCCTCGCTGTGGCTCGGGCGTGGCGTGGATGGCTTCCGGCTGGATGCGGCCCGCCACATGGTCGAGAAGGGCCCGGGCAACGAGCAGAACGACACCCCGGAGACGCACGCCTTCTGGAAGGAGTTCTCCACCCACGTGCGCAGCATCCGCCCGGATGCGCTCCTGGTCGGTGAGGTGTGGAGCGACTCCAAGGACATCTTCCCCTACTACGGCTCGACGGCGCGGGTGGCGGGCGGGGACGAGCTGCCCATGCTCTTCTACTTCCCGCTCGCCGAGGCCATGCTGGACTCGCTCCTGTATGGCGACGCCGCGCGCCTGGCCGCACGGCTCGAGGAGGTGAGCACCTCCATGCCCAAGGGCGTCCTGACGGCATCATTCCTCGCCAACCACGATCAGATGCGCGTGGCCAGCCGGCTCGAGGGGCAGGAGGCGCGGATCCGGGTGACTCCGGCGCTGCTGTTGACGCTGCCGGGCACGCCCTTCCTTTATTACGGGGAGGAGATCGGCCTGCCCAATGGCCCGAAGGAGGAGGGCGATCCTGGCAAGCGTCGCCCCATGCCCTGGAACGACACGCAGACGGCGGGCTTCACCACGGGCAAGCCGTGGGCGCCGCTCGTCGAGGGCTGGCAGCAGCGCAACGTGGCCGCGCAGCTCCGCGACACGGGCTCGCTGCTGCATCGCTACCGGCTGCTCATCCACGTGCGCCGCGCCTCGCCCGCGCTGCGGCTGGGCGCGCTGCGGCCGCTGCCCCGGAACGAGGAGGCCCCCACCGTGGTGGCCTTCCTCCGGGAGGCTGGGGGCGAGCGCGTGCTCGTGGTCCACAACCTTGGCGCTGCGCCGAGCTCCGTGAGCCATGCGCTGCCCGCAGCGCCCGCCGAGGCGCTCTTCGCGGATCCGGAGGTGACTGCGGCCGCCGAGCCTGGCAAGCGCGGTATGTGGAAGCTGACGGTCCCCGCGCACTCCAGCGCCGTCTGGCGCCTGCGGTAGCGCTGAGCGGGAGGGACGATGGCGAGCAGAGCGATCATTACTGGCGCGAGCGGCACGGTCGGCTCGCGTCTGGCCGGGTACCTGCGACAGCAGGGCCTCGAGGTCATCCCTTGGGATCGACGGACGGTCCCAGTGGACGACTATGCGGCGATGGAGCGGTTCGTGCGGGAGTCCTCCGTGGACGTGCTCTTCCACCTGGCTACGGCCTCACAGCCCACGGGACGCCCAGGG
>NZ_DASPHO010000581.1:0-2339 GCF_035629615.1 Hyalangium sp.
GGCCAGCGCGCGCTCGAGCCGCTGCCGGGCCTCTTCATACCGCCCGAGGTTCATCAGATCGGCGCCCAGCAGGGTGAGCGCCAGGGCCACGAGGGGGTGCTGGGGCCCGCGGGCCTTCTCCTGGAGGGCCAGGGCGCGCGCGTGCTTCTCCTGGGCCTCCGCGTGGCGCTCCAGCTCCGAGAGCGCGTTGCCGAGGTTGTTCAGCGTGCTGGCCAGGTCCGGGTGCTCCGGGCCCAGGAGCTTCTCCTTCAGGGCCAGGGAGCGCTCCGCGTACTGCCGCGCCTCCTCGAAGCGGCCCAGATCGATCAGCACGACGCTCATGTTGCTCAAGGCGCCGGCCACATCCGGGTGCTCGGGCCCGAGGATCTTCACCTGGAGCGCCAGGACCTGCTCGAAGCGCTGGCGCGCCTCCTCATACCTCCCGAGATCGCGCAGCGCGGCGGCCGAGGTCTTCATCACCTTGGCGACATCGGGGTGCTCGGGCCCCAGGGCTTTCATCTTCAGGGCCAGGGCGCGCTCGGCATACTCCAGCGCCTGCGGGTACTTCCCCATCCACCAGGTGATGGAGCTCAGCTGCTGCAGGGAACTGGCCACATTGGGATGCTCCGGCCCCAGCGCCTTCTCCCAGAGGGCCAGGGCCCGTGTGGCCTTCTCCCAGGCCTCTGGGTACCGGCCTGTCTCCTGAAGCAGGACGCTCAGGCTGTGGAGCGCGAGGCCCCGCGTCACGTCGTCCTCCGTGCTCTCGGCGAGGGCCTCCACGATGGGCTCCAGCGGTGTGGCCTCCTGGAGGCGCTTCTGCCGCACACCCATCACGAGCATCAGGTGGCTCAGCGCCTTGGACATCAGCCCCAGATCCTTGCCGCGCGCGCTCTCGGCGAGGGCCTTTCGCAGGGCCTCCTCGGCGCCCTTGTAGTCGCCGGCATCACTCCGGAGGCGCCCCGTCAGGAAGAGGGCGTGCGCGTAGAGCGGCGCGTGGCCCACGGGCTCCGCCTCGCGCAGCAGCGGCTCCGCCTCGGCCAGCCCCTCCTTGTACTTGCCGGCGCCCAGGAGCGCCTCCACCCGATCCTCCTTCGTCAGCAGGGCCTCCACCTTCGCCCGGACGGCGGGATCCTCGGGAGGAGGCACGGCCGCGGTGAGCGCCTTGTCGTCCTCGCAGTCCTCGAGCGGCGGCAGCGACTGGACGGCCTGGGCCGCCTTCTCCAGCAGCTCCCGGTCTGCGCCTTGCGCGAGCAGCTCCGTGGTGGCGCTCAGCCGGCTGCGCCGCCGCTCCAGGCAGGACTCGCGCAGCGCCGCGAGCCGGGAGTTCTGCGGGGTCTGCTCCGCCATGCACAGCGCGGTGCTCTGCTTCACCCACTGCTGGGCGTAGCCATTCAGGGCGGCGGAGACGCGCTCGGCGGTGGCGCCCGCGTACGGCAGGCCCGTGGCCAGCAGCGACGTGCGCACCCGCGTCTTGACGGCTGTATCCCAGATGCCATCCAGCCGGCGCGCCACCTGGCTGCAGGCGGGCTCCTGCGCGTGCTGGCGGCCCCAGCCCCAGACGGCGAGCGCGGCCAGCAGCAGCCCTGCCGATGTCATCGCCCCCTTCCGCTGCTGAGCCCGGCGCTTCACCTCGGGATCGTTTCCCAGGGCTGCCAGCAGCGCCTCCATGGAGGCGGGACGCTGGCGCGGATCCCTCTGCAGCCCCTGGAGCATGGTGCGCGCTACCCAGGTGGGCACCTCGGACGGAGACGGCGGAGGGAGGATGCGGCCCTCGCGCCGGGCCCTCGAGTACTCGGCCATGCTGCCGGACGGGAAGGGGAGCTGCCCGTAGAGGGCCTCGTAGAGCGAGACGCAGAAGGCGTAGAGATCGCTGCGGACACCCGCGGCCTCCCCGCGCATCAGCTCGGGGGCCATGTACTTCGGGGTGCCCATCAGCGTCCCTGGCATGGTGAGGCCGCTGTCCCACGTATCCGAGGAGAGCGAGGCGGGGACGTGCTCCGCGGTGGCGGTGGGGGTGGGGCCGGGGTTGGTCCGCGCGAGCCCGAAGTCCGTCACGCGGATGCGGCCATCCTTGCCGATCAGGACGTTGTCCGGCTTGAAGTCCCGGTGGATGAGGCCCGCGGCGTGAGCGGCCGCCAGCCCCCGCCCAGCGGCGAGGTACGTGTCCAGCACCTGGCGCCAGGTGCGGGGCTGCTCCTCGCGCCACTTCCGCAGCGTCTGCCCCTCCACGAACTCCATGGCGATGAAGAGGGAGCCATCCTCCAGGGGGCCCGCGTCGTAGACGGCCACCACCTGGGGGTGGTTGAGGCGCGCCATGGCCTGGGCCTCGCGCACGAGGCGGGCCTCGCCATCGCTGGTGC
>NZ_DASPHO010000582.1:0-6812 GCF_035629615.1 Hyalangium sp.
ACCCACCGCGCTCGCCACCTGGAGGCACGCATCGAGTAGCGCGGGATGAAACCGGTACGCCTGGCTCTCGGCCACGAGCGCGGCTGGGAGCTGGATGCGGCCCAGCGCCTCGCCGTCTCCACGCCACACCTCCTCCACGCACTGGAACGCCGGCCCGTATGCCATGCCGCGCGCACGCGCCTGCTCGTAGTGCTGCGCCGCGGTCACCGCCGTGGGGCACCGCTTGCGAATGAGCTCCGGATCGAAGCGCGGCCGCGAGCTCGAGCGATCGGCGCCCACCCGGATCGCTCCAGAGGCGTGCAGCGTCCACTCCTGCCCCGTCTTCGCGGCGCTGGAGATCCGGAAGTCCATCCGCCCCGCCCCCTGCTCGGTGAGGACGAGCTGCAGCTGGCTCTTCCCCGTCTCCGGCAGGAACAGCGCCTGGGCCAGCGTCACGCGCTCGAGCGCTGGGGCAGCCTCCGCGCCCGACACCTCATATGCCGCTGCCAGCGCCAGCTCGGCGAACAGCGTCGCGGGCACGAGCGCCTCCTCCTGGAGGCGGTGATCCTTCAGCCAGGCCACGTGCTCGGCGTCCAGCTCCACTTCCCAGAAGCGCTGGCCGGGCTGGAGCGAGGAGCGCCACCCCCCGGAGAGCAGCGGATGTCCCGAGGAAGAGGGACGCCGCGTTCCGGAGCTCCGGTCGTAGCATCCCTCGATCCAGTACCGCTCGCGCTGGAAGGGGTACGTCGGCAGGGACACCCACCGGCCCGGCTCCCGCTCGTGGAAGCCCTTCCAGTTCACCGGGGCTCCCCTCACGTACAGCTCGCCCAGCGTGCGGTACATCCGCTCCAGATCCTCCCCATCCTTCTGCAGCGAGGGGACCCACGCGGCGGATCCTTCCGGCAAGCACCTCTGGCCCAGGCGCAGGAGCGTGTGGCCGGGCCCGATCTCCACGAACACGTCGCAGCCGCTGGCGCGCAGCGTCTCCATGCAGCCAGAGAAGCGGACCGGCTCGCGGACGTGGCGCCGCCAGTACTCGGCCCGGCCCATCTCCGCTGCCTCCGCCCGCCGGCCCGTGACGTTGGAGGCCAGCGCGATGCGCGGGGCTTCGAACTTCACGCGCCCCGCAGCGCGGGTGAACGCCTCCAGCATGGGATCCATCAGCGGCGAGTGGAACGCGTGGGACACCACCAGCTTCCGTGCCTCCACTCCCTTGGCGGTGAAGGCCTCCATCACCGCCCGGACGGCGCTGCTCCTGCCGGAGATCACCACCTGCTCGGGGCCGTTGATGCCTGCGATGGAGACGTCCGCGGCGTAGGGCGCGAGGGCCTCGGCCACGCGGTCCACCGGAGCGAAGAGGGCGGCCATCTCGCCGGCCTCGGGCAGCGCCTGCATCAGCCGCCCGCGCTCGGCCACCAGCGCCAGCCCCTCCTCCAAGCTGAACACGCCGGCCACGCAGGCGGCCACCAGCTCGCCCACGCTGTGCCCCATCACCCAGTCCGGCTGGATGCCCCAGGAGCTCCACAGCTCGCTCAGCGCGTACTCCAGCGCGAAGAGCAGCGGCTGCGTGTACGCCGTCTGATCCAGTGGCGTCTTCCCCGCCTCGCCGTGCATGACGGAGAGCAGCGGCTGCTCCAGGTGCGGGCGGAGCAGCTCCGCGCAGCGATCGAGCGTGGCGCGGAACACAGGCTCGCTCTCGTACAGCCGTCGGCCCATTCCAGCGTACTGTGAGCCCTGCCCGGTGAAGAGGAACGCGATCTTCGGTGGCCGGCCACTGGCGGCCACCTCGCCGGAGATCAGCCCGCCCACCTCCTGCCCCGCGGCGAAGGCCTCCAGCCGGCGCGCCGCCTCGGCCGTCGAGTCCGCCACCAGGGCCAGGCGATGGGGAAGCCGCGCCCGGCCCAGGTTGGCGGTGTGGCACACATCCCGCAGCGCCGGGGCACCAGGCTCGCGCAGGGTCCGCTCGTGGCTGCTGGCCAGCGCCTTCAGCGCAGCCGGGCTGTTCGCCGTGAGCGTCAGCAGGTGGATTGAGCGCTCGTGCGCCGGAGCAACGGGCTCGGCCGGCTTCGGCGCCTCCTCCAGCACCACGTGCGAGTTGGTGCCGCTCATTCCAAACGAGCTCACCCCTGCCAGCCGAGCCGTGGCGCCCGCGGGCCACGGCTGCTCCTCGGAGGCGATGACGAAGGGCGTGCCCTCCAGGCTGATGCGCGGATTCAGCGTCTGGAAGTGCAGCTGGCGCGGGATGACGCCGTGCTGCATCGCGAGGACGACCTTGATCAGCCCGGCCACGCCGGCAGCCGACTCCAGGTGGCCCAGGTTCGTCTTCACCGATCCGAGCGTGCACACCGCGCCGTCCGGGCGTGGCTCGCCCAGCACCTCACGGAGCGCCTCGAACTCGATGGGATCGCCCAGCGAGGTGCCCGTGCCATGCGCCTCCACGTAGCTCACCTGCGAGGGGGTTGCCCCCGCGTTCTCCAGCGCCTGACGCAGCAGCGCCTGCTGTGCGAGCACGTTGGGCGCCGTCAGCCCGGAGGAGTGACCGTCCTGATTGATGGCCGTGCCCCGGATCAGCGCCAGGATCCGGTTCCCGTCCCGCTGCGCGTCCGACAGGCGCTTGAGCACCACCAGGCCGCAGCCCTCGCCACGCACGAAGCCGTTGGCCCGCGCGTCGAACGTCTTGCACCGCCCATCCGGAGAGAGCGCCTGCGTCTTGGCGGCCAGGTGCAGGGAGATCGGAGAGAGGATGAGGTTCACCCCGCCGGCGATCACCAGATCGCTCTCGCCGTTGCGCAGGCTCTGGGTGGCGACATGGATGGCCACCAGCGAAGAGGAGCACGCCGTGTCGATCGAGAAGCAGGGGCCTTGCAGGCCCAGGTGGTAGGAGATGCGCCCGGCCGCGAACGAGGGGCCGTTGCCCGTCACCGAGTACACGTCCATCCGGTGCGGCGGCAGGGCCACCGTCTCCAGGTAGTAGTCCTGGGTGTTCATGCCCAGGAAGACACCGGTGCGGCTGCCCACGAGCTGATCCGGGGGGATGTTGGCGTGCTCCAGCGCCTCCCACGTCACCTCCAGCAGCAGGCGGTGCTGGGGATCGAGCCCCACCGCCTCGCGCGGGGAGACGCCGAAGAGCGCGGGGTCGAACCCGTCCACCTGGTCAATCAGCCCGGCCCAGCGCGTGCCACTGTCCGCGGGGGACAGCTCCTGGGGCCACCGGGTTGCGGGGATCTGCTGGACGGCGTCCACGCCATCCTTGAGTGTGCGCCAGAACGCCTCGGGGCCGTTGGAGCTCCCCGGGAACCGGCAGCCCATGCCGACAATGGCAATGGGCTCGGTGCGCGCGCGCTTGAGCGCCGCGATCTGTGCCTTGGCCCGGGCCAGGACCTCGAGGGCCCGGTCCAGTCCCTTCTCGTCGCGCAACTCCTCCGGCTTCATCGCAGCAGCTCCTCCAGGGAGGCCAGTTCCTTCTCGAGCAGCGCCCGCTTCTCCGCCTCGGAGATCGGCACCATCGCCGGGGCGGGAACCTCCCGTGCCTTCGCGGGCGCGGGAGGCGTCTCGGGGGCGGGCTCGATCTTGGTGAGCAGGTGCTCGGCCAGAGCGGCAACGTTCGGATAGGTCCACACGAGCGTGGCGGGCAGCCGCAGCCCCAGCCCGCGCTCGAGCTGGTTGCGCAGCTCCAACCCCATCAGCGAGTCCATGCCAAAGCTCTTGAGCGCGGCGTGGCGCTCGATCGCCGAGATCGCCAGGCGCGCGACAGCCGCCACCTGCTCCTGGACGAACTGCTCCAGGAGCGAGGCGCGCTCGGCCCCGCGCGCCTCACGCAGCTTCTCTCGCACCACGGCCTTCGCCGGCTCCACGCGGCGCTCGCGGCTGCTCTTCACCACGGGGGACAGCCGCGTCGACGAGGCCGCCTGCGGGTAGTAGTCCATCCACTGCCGCGCATCGAAGGCGATCACCGCGACCTGGGCCACGTCCTGGCCCAGCAGGTGCTCGAGCGCGGCGTGGGCCTCGTCCGGCGAGAAGCTGCGCACGCCCCGGTGCGCCAGCCGTGCGCCCCGGTTCGCCGCCGCCGCCGCCAGGCCTACCTCCGCAAAGGCGCCCCAGTTGATGCTCAGGCCGGGCAGTCCCAGCGCACGCCGGTGATGCGCCAGCGCGTCCAGGAAGGCGTTGGCCGCGGCGTAGTTGCCCTGTCCCGGAGTGCCCAAGAGGGCGGCGCCAGCGGAGTACAGCACGAAGAAGTCCAGCGGCTTGCCGCGCGTGAGCAGGTGCAGATTCCAGGCGCCCAGCACCTTGGGGCCCATGACCTTGCGGTAGCGCTCGAGATCCTGCTGAGCCAGCAGCCCATCCTCGAGCACGCCAGCAAGGTGCAGCACGCCCTTGATCGGGGGCAGCTGTCCTTCCGCCCGCTCGAGGACCGCCTGGAGCTGAGCGAAGTCCGCCACGTCCGCCTGCGCGACGTGGACCTTCGCGCCTTGGGCCTCCAGCCCCGCTACCGCCTCTTGGCGAGCCGGGGTGTCCGCGCCCTGCCGCCCCACCAGCACGAGGCTGCGGGCACCTCGGGCCACCAGCCACCGGGCCACGGAGAGCCCCAGCCCGCCCAGGCCTCCCGTCAGCACATAGGTGCCGTCGGCCTTGAGCGTGATCGGGTGCTGCGCGCGATCCTTGCCGGGGGACCCTGGCATGACGCGGCCCACGAAGCGTCCCTCGGGTCGAAGTGCGATCTCCTCCTCATCACCGCCCGCGAGCAGCTCCTGCGCGAGCCCCCGGGACTGCTCCTCCAGGCTGCTCTGCGCGCTCAGATCCACGCACGCGCAGCGCAGATCCGGGTGCTCGTAGAAGAGGGTGCGCCCCAGCCCCCACAGCGGCGCCTGCGCGAGAGACACCGCCCCGGACGATCCACCCACCGCATGGACATCTCGCGTCACCAGCCACAGCCGCGGCAGCTGGCGGAGCGCGGCGCGGGCGACCGCCTGACTCCAGTGCAGGACCGCGCCATAGCCGAGCGCCTGCTCGGCTCTCAGTGCCGCGGGGGTCATCCCGTTCGCGGCGGGCGCATCCGCGCTCCAGAGGAACACTGCTCCGGCGAGCGGAGGGCCCTCCTGGAGGAGCGCGGAGACAAGCGCGGAGAAGTCCTCCGCCCGCTCTGGGCGCACGGTGTAGAGCGAGGGTCCTTCTCGCGAGAAGGCATCGCCGGCCTGGACGCGCACGCAGGAGAAGCCATGCGCCTGGAGCTCCGAACCCACCCGCGCGGCAAGCCCGCCCTGATCCACGAAGAGCACCCAGCGCCCGCCCCCATCCGTCTTGCTCCGCGGTGAGGCCGTCACTGCCGCTTGCTGCCAGGACGGGGTGTAGAGCCACTCCGCCCAGGGCTCGCGAACCTCGGCGGCCAGCATCTTGCGCGGGTCCGCCTGCCGGATGCGGAAGCCCTCCACATCCGCGAGCAGCGTGCCGCCCTCATCAAAGAGGCGGAAGTCCGCGACGCACATCTCCGGGCCTGGCGTCTCGTGGGCCCGGACCTGGACGTGACAGAAGAGCCGGCCCGCTCCGCGCCGGTGGAAGCGGATGCGATCCACGCTGAAGGGCACGTACGCCTTGCCCTCCTCGAGGGTGGGGCCCGCGGCCAGCAGCACCTGGAAGCACGAGTCCACGAGCGACGGATGGAGCGGGAAGCTGTCCGGGCGGCTGGAGGAGGGCCGCTGGATCACCCCCAGCGCCTCTCCCTCCCCTCGCCACAGCTCGGTGACCCACGCGAAGTCCGGGCCGAGCTCGATGCCTCGAGCCTTGAGGTTCTCGTAGATGTCCGCGAGTGGCCGGGCCTGGGTGCACCGCGCGCGGGCCTCCATGAGGGGCGTGAACGCGCTCGCGGGGGCGCCTTCTCCCACGCGGAGCCGCCCGGTGGCGTGGATGCGCCACGTCTCCTCGTTGCCCGGGGCCGCCGCCGAGGGGCTCGCGCTCTGGAAGGAGAACTCGCCCGCGGCCTCGGCCGGGCTGAGCAGCAGGTGCAGCCGGTGCGTCTGCCCCTCCTCGAGCACCAGGGCGCGCTGGAACTCCATGCCCTCCAGCGAGAACACCGAGGGCCCCAGAGCCTCCTCCGCGGCGGAGATCAGCGCGGCCACGTGGAACGCGCCGGGCACGACGACGGCGCCAAAGACGCGGTGGTCATCCATGTAAGGCTGCCGCGCCACGCTCACCGCGGAAGCGAATTGAAGCTCGCGGCCCGGACTTGGGATCCGGCGGCCATGCAGCGGGTGACCACCCGAGAGCCCCAGGTCGAGCCCACCCGAGACCGCCGCGGGCTTGGACAACCAATAGGCCTTGCGCTGCCAGGGGTAGGTCGGCAGGGAGACGAAGCGCCCGGCGGGGTAGAGCTTGCGCCAGTCCACCATGAGGCCCACCGCGTACAGCCGCCCCAGCGACTCCAGCATCCGCTCCCGCTCCGGCTGCTCCCTCCTCAAGCTCCCCACCACCACTCCCCGCGGCTCTCCCTCTTCTCCGCTCAGGGTTGGCTCGATCGCTGGCGCCAGGATCGGATGCGGGCTCAGCTCCACGAACAGTGTGTGCCCCGTCTGCTTCAGCTTCTCCACCGTCGGCCCGAACATCACCGGCTCTCTCAGGTTCTTTACCCAGTACCCGGCGTCCAGCTCCGATCCCTCCACCTCCCGCACCTTCACCGTCGACATCATCGGAACCCGGCCCGCTCTCGGCGCCAGCCCCTGGAGCATCTCCAGCAGCTCTTGCCTCAGCACGTCCATCTGCGGACTGTGCGAGGCCACGTCCACCTTCACCCGCCGGCAGAACACTCCCTCTGCCTCCAGCCCTTTCACCAGCTCCTCCAG
>NZ_DASPHO010000583.1:0-4637 GCF_035629615.1 Hyalangium sp.
CCGGGTTGTCGGAGGGATACCACGACAGGATCTGCTTCACGCGATCGGTGTAGGCCATAAGGCTCCTGGGTCTCGGGGCCGCGGCCACGGGGCCGGGCCGTTCGAAAGACGGCGCGGATTGTGCTTCCCGCATGGCAGAGCGCCAAGCAGTTCCCGCGAAAAAGTGTCAGCGCCCGTACGCCTTGGGACAGAGACGTCCATAAGGTCCTGGGCGTCCCCCAGCAAACGTTAAAGAAGCGGTGACGGAGCCTCCTTGAAGGGGGATGCTGCGCCGGCCGTGGTCCGGGCCAGCAAGGGCGAGCCGCGAGCGAGGGCATCGGTGAAACGGACAGTTCTCGGACATCTCGTGGGAGTAGGGCTGGCGCTCGCGGCCGGACAGGCGCTGGCGCAGAACGTGCCGGGGGTGGCCTCAGAGGGTACGCCTCCACCCCGGACGACACGGCTCACGCTCGAGGAGCTTGTGGAGCGCGCGCGCCGCACGGACGCCCGTGTCGAGGAGGCAGAGGCGGAGCTGCGCCGCCTGCAAGCACTCCAGCGCCAGGCCCACTGGGCGTGGTTCCCCAAGTTCGAGACGGTGGTGGGCTTCGGCGGCCCCCTCCCCGAGGCGCGCAACAATGGCCTCGGGGGGCCGCCCACGACAGAGGCCACGGTGCAGGGAGACTGGAACTTCGGTGAGCTGGGGGCGACGGTCCGTGCGGAGGTCAACGCCCTGCTGCCCATCTACACGTTCGGCAAGCTCACGGCGTTGGAGAAGGCGGGGGACCAGGGACCCATCATTGGCGCGGCGTTGCGGGAGCGGGCACGCGCGGAGGCAGGCTTCCAGGCCGCCCAGGTGTTCTACGGGTACCAGCTCGCGAGCTCCGGACTCGTACAGCTCGATGACACGGCCAAGCGGCTGGAGGACGCCGGCAACCGCATCCAGGAGCTGCTCGCCGAGGAGTCCCAGCAGGTGTCCAAGCTGGACACGTACAAGCTGAACTTCTTCCGGCAGATGGTGGCGGCCCGCCGCAGCGAGGCTCTGCAGGGGCGCTCGCTGGCGCTGGAGGCCATCCGCCTGCTGTCGGGAGCTCAACCCGGCGAGACCGTGGAGGTCGTCGCGGTGGACCTCCCTCTGGAGGAGGAGTTTACGCCTCCATCGCTGGAGAAGGCGCTCGTGCTCGCTGAGCAGCGCCGGCCAGAGCTGACGGCCATCCAGGCGGGCATCACCGCGCGCGAGCAGGAGGTCATCATCCGCGAGCGCGCCTACTACCCGGACCTCGGCATCATCGGCTTCGCGCGGTTTGCGTACACCAGCAACGCCACGCCGCAGAAGACGCCCTTCGCCTACGATCCTTATAACGATGCCACCGCGGGCATCGGCCTCGCCGCGCGCGGCACCTTCGACATCCCCGTGAAGAACGCGCAGCTCGACCAGTCCCGCGCGGACCTGGACAAGCTCAAGGCGCAGCAGCGGCTGCTCCAAGCCGGCATCCGCCTCGAGGTGACCAAGGTGCATGGCGAGCTGGTGACCGCGCTCGACAAGGCCCGGGTGTTTACGGACGCAGAGAGGAACGCCCGTCGCTGGGCCACCGCGGCCTATGCCGCCTTCGACCTGGGGACCGGTGACACCCGTGAGCTGGTGGACGCCTTCACCGCGCTTGCCCAGGCGTCGGCCGACAAGGCCAAGAGCTGGTTCGACGTCCGAGTGGGAATAGCGGCGCTGGATCGGGTCACCGGCACGGCGCCTGCAGGGAAGTGAATAACGGGCCGGCTCCCCCTGTCGTCACTTCCGACATCCATCCCGGAGACTCGAAAACGATGCTTGCACCTCTGATCGCTGCAACGTTGCTCGCCGCCACTCCCACCCCGCTCGAGGTCGTCAAGGCAGGCAATGCGGACGTCCAGAAGGCCGCCAACGCGCCTGGCGCCACCGTGGAGCAGCTCGCCACCGTCGTGGAGAAGTTCGTCGACTTCGAGGAGCTCGCGAAACGGGCCTTGGGCAAGGAATGGGACAAGCGCTCTCCGGCGGAGCGCAAGGACTTCGCGGACACCATGAAGGGGCTGCTGCGCGCCTCCTACGCCCAGAAGGCCCTCGGCCAGGCCAACGCGGAGGTGAAGTACGGCAAGGAGACCGTCACGGGCGACGAGGCCCTCGTCAACACCACCCTCATGGTGAAGAAGGACCAGCTCCCCGTCGACTACAAGCTCTACAAGACCTCGGGGAAGGGCGGCAGCTGGCGCATCTTTGATGTCGTCACCGACGAGGTGTCGCTCGTGGAGACCTACGCTGGCCAGTTCCGCAAGCTGATAACCGATAAGGGCTTCGATGGCCTGCTCTCCACCCTGAAGACCAAGCGGGCACAGCTCGAGAAGGCGGCGGCCACCACGAAGGCCTCGCAGGTGCCCGGCCAGGAGTCCCAGACTGGCGGCTCCGGCCAGAAGGCGCCGGCAGAGAAGAAGTAGCGGGAGTTGTCAGCGCCCTCGCGCCCCAGGGTTCGGGGCCAGGGCGCTGGCGAGCCCCTGAGCGAGCGAGATGGCGGCCGTGAAGCCCAGCTCCTTCGTCGCTCGATCCGTCGAGCAGGTCCACGCAGGGCAGGCCATCTCCCGGACCTTGTCCCGGTTGAGGATGGGGATGGTGCCCCGCACCCGCGCGGCCAGCTCCGAGCCCAGCCCCACCACGTAGCTGACCGTGTCGGGAATCGGCACCACCGCCAGCTTCCCGCGGCCCATCGCCTGCGCGAGCGCCAGGCAGAAGTCCTCCCAGCGGTGCTCCGCGCCATCCGACACCATGTAGACACCAGCCACCGGATCGTCCGCGCGCAGCGTCTGGCCGCGCTCGGCGGCCGCGAGCAGCGCGGTGCACAGATCATCCACGTGGATGAGGGAGTAGTGCTTGGGGCCGAAGCCGCTCTTGAGCATCACCCCCATGCGCGCCATGGGCAGCATGGAGGGCAGGAACTCCTGATCTCCCGGCCCGTACACGATGGGCGGCCGGAGGACGATGGAGGGCACGCGGTGGGCGAACTCTCGCAGCGCCTGCTCGCCGCCCAGCTTGCTGCGGCCGTAGAGGGAGACTGGGGCAGGTGTCTCTTCCTCGCGCCGGGGGCGCCCCGGAACCGAGGGCCCCGCGGCCGCCAGTGACGAGCAGTAGACGAGCCGCGGCGGAGTGGGAAGCTCCGCCATGGCCTTCACGAGCCGCCGGGTGCCCTCGGCGTTGCCCTGGAAGTAGCCCTCCTCATCCCGGGACTTGGTGACCCCCGCCAGGTGCAGCACGCAGTCCACGCCCTTCACGGCCTCGGCGAGCCCCTCGCCCGTGAGGATATCCCCCACGGCGAAGCGCACTCCGAGCGACTCCAGCACCCCTCGCTTTGAGGTGCGGCGCACGAGCGCCGTCAGGGTGTCACCCCGCTCGACGATGCGACGTGCGAGCCGTTGGCCGATGAACCCAGTGCTGCCCGTGAGGAGAATGTGCAAGATGAAGCTCCGATATCAGAGAGAGCGCTCGTAGACACGGTGAGTCTTGGAGCGCTTGCCGCCCATGGACTCGATCGCCCGGTTCACGAGCTGGTTGTCCTCGAGCGTCCAGGAGATCTCTCCGCCCTCGTAGCCGAGTTGATGCGCGGTGCGCAGCGTGTCCAGGTACAGGATGGCGTCCAGGCCGCGGCGGCGGTAGCCCTCCTTGATCCCCAGCGTGACGAGGCGCAGTCGGCGGATCTTCCGCGAGGCCAGCACCAGCTTCACCAGCCCGATGGGCAGCCCGAACGTGGTGAGGCGCCCGTGGGCCACCTTGAGGGCCTCGTTGGCGTCCGGGATCGTCATGGAGAAGGCCACTGGCTCGCCTTTCACCTCCGCGATCAGCACCAGCTCCGGGCGGACGATCTGCTTCATGTCCCGAGCCAGGTGATCGAACTCGCGCTCCGTCATGGGGACAAAGCCCCAGTTCTTCTCCCAGGCCGCGTTGTAGATGCCCTTGATGAGGCGCACCTCGGCCTCGAAGTGCTTCAGGTCCACCGAGCGGACGGTGACGCCCTCGCGCTGGCGGAGCTTCTCCGCGATGCGAGCCACCTTCTCCGGCGGCTGGACCGCGGAGGACAGCTCGAAGGACCACAGATCCTTGGCTTTGGTGAAGCCGTTCGCCTCGATCAGCGCGCCGTAGTACGGCGGGTTGTATGTCGTCATGATCGCCGGCGGCCGGTCGAAGCCGTCCACCAACAACCCCACCTCATGGTTGGTGGAGAAGTTCATCGGCCCCAGCATCTTGGCGAAGCCGCGAGCGAGCAACCACTGCGCCGCGGCGTCGAAGAGGGCGCGGGCGACGCCGGTGTCGTTGATGCACTCGAAGAGGCCGAAGAAGCCCTCGTTGGTGCCGTGGAACTCGTTGTAGTGCGGGTCCTTCACCGCCGCGATGCGGCCCACCACCTGCCCGCCGCGCCGCGCCAGGAACAGCTCCACCTCGCCGAAGTCGAAGAAGGGGTTCTTCTTCCGATCGAGGAAGTCCTTGCGCTCCATCTCCAGCGGCGGGACCCAGTTCGGGTCGCCCTGGTAGATCCGGTAGACCATGCGGATGAAGGCGGTCCTGTCCGCACTTCCCCGCACGGTCGTCACCGTCACGTCAGGAGGCACTGAGGGGAGGGGAGTGGCGGTGGAAGGCTCGGCGG
>NZ_DASPHO010000584.1:0-21488 GCF_035629615.1 Hyalangium sp.
CAACGCTCCTCCTGAGATGCAGGCGCAGATGAAGGCGCAGCTCGAGATGCAGAAGATGCAGGAGCTGGTGCAGCTCATCACCCAGATGATGAAGGCCATGCACGAGATGTCGATGAGCATCATCCGCAACATCGGCGGGTAGTTGATCGCCTGGCTGTAGGAAGCATGGACCGGCTTCGCGCGGGCTCTCTGGGCCGCAGCGCGAGGCCGGTTCTGCATTTCCGAGGGTGGGCTCGGGCTGCTTCCAAGGCTTTGACAGGGCGTGTTAACCTCCGCCGGCCCGCGGCAGTGCGGGCGCTCCGTCCTTTGTTGAGGTCCCCCGATCGATGGCGAATCCCGACAGCGGAACCACCGGGCCTGAGCTCCTCGAGAGGGCCATGGAGGGCTTCGAGCTCTACGAGCAGGGCGACTACGCCAGTGCCCGCGACATCTTCGAGGAGCTCAGCGAGAAGGATCCTGCGGAGGCCTATTACCGCACGGCGCTCGGGGCCATCTTCCTCGCGGAGGACGAGCTGGATGCGGCCCTGGAGAGCTTCAACCAGGCGCTGACGCTCAATGCCAAGGACTCGGCCGCGCTGGTGAACCGGGGCGAGGTGCACCTGCGGCTGGGCAACATCGTGGAGGCGGCCCAGGACTTTGCCCGGGCTGTGGATCTGGATCCGGAGAACAAGGATCCGCTCACCATGCGCGCGCGTCTGCTGGCGGCGGCGGCCCTCGAGACCGTCGAGGCTGCCCAGCGGAGCGCGCACTCCGAACCGTAGCCTTCTGGCGCTGGGAGGGCAGGCGCCTCGTGGGAACATGACCAGCTCGCATGGGCCAGGCGGGAAGTCCCCTCCGGGCCCCGTGAAGATCCACCGCTTCGAGAAGAAGCACGAGCCACGCCGTGGGGCCGCCGCGAGCCGTGAATACGAGGGTTCCGTCCACGAGCGCCCCACGCTCCCGGAGTTCTCGCTCAAGCCGAGGCAGGAGGGCGCCGCCGCCCCCGCCACGACGCCGAGGGAGCCGCCCCGTGCGAAGGAGCGCGGCTCTCCAGCTCGTGGCACGCCCGCTGTGCCCACGGCTGCCGTGGAGGGCTCGGAGGACTCCCCCCTGTCGGGGCTGATGGCAGAGCGCATGGCCACCGCGCGGAGCCTCTTCGCCCAGGGGCAGCTCACCCAGGCGCGTGGCATCCTGGAGAAGCTCGTGGCGCGGGGAGTGGCGGGGGCCGCCGCGCACTCCCTGCTTGGCACCATCTACATGGCGCAGGGCACCCTGGAGCGCGCGCTGGAGTGCTTCGAGGAGGCGCTCGCGCGGGATCCCGAGGATCTGTCCGTGCGGCTCCACCGGGGAGAGGTGCGGATGGAGAAGGGCGACCTGTTGCTCGCCCAGCAGGATCTGCAGCACGTGCTGGACATGGGCACGGCCGGCAGCCCGCTCGTCCAGCAGGCTCGGAGGCTGCTGCAGCAGATCGACGATCGGCGGAACCGCAGGCGTCGCTGACGCCGGGTTGCCTCAGTTGGCCGGGCCGAAGTAGCTCCAGGTGTTCTCGTTGTGGCCGATCATCAGGTACGTCTTCCCGTCATTGGGGTTCACCTCGAACTTCCAGAGGAAGGTCTTCACGAAGTCCTTGCGCTCCTGGTCCGTCATCGGCCGGTCGAAGTTGTTCTTGTCGATGCAGGTGTCCGAGGCCTTGTAGCGGCCCGTGACGGGGTAGATCGTCAGCGTGTTCGCCTCGAAGGTGGCGGTGCCGTCCGTCTCCGTCCAGGTCTCGATCAGGCAGTTGTAGTTGCGCCGGTTGATGTAGACCTGCTGCGTGTAGTGCCCATCCTTCTCGAAGGTCCAATAGACGGAGGTGCCACCGCCGCTGCCGTAGTACTGGCCCTGGCTGCCCCAGAAGTTGGTGAAGGAGACGACGCCGTACTTCCAGTCACCGACGAGCTCCTGCGGCGCTGGGCTGCGGGGGGTGACCTCCGTGCCGCCGCCGCCGCCACCGCCACCCCCGCCGCCGCCACCCCCGCCGCCGCCGTTGGAGTCGCAGCCGGCCAGCAGGGCGCAGCACGTCAGGGCGAGGGCCGCGGGCATGAGGGTCGAACGCATCCGCATGGTCTGTGCCTTTCAGTTGAAGAAGGACTCAGCGTGCAACCGCCCAGGCCTCCCAGTCATTCTAGCTTTGCAAGCAGGGGGGGAGAGGTCCACAGGATATCCACGGCTCTCCAGAAGGCCAGGGCTTGTCGAAATTCTACGAGTTTGAAAGGATAGGAATCTCAAGGCCTTGAGGGGAGGGAAGGGGCTCGAACCCCGTAATCTGATCGGGGGAGGCAACTTCCCACCCACCTGGGTCGATAATCTGTACGAACTTCATTTTCCAGGAGCGCGCGCGATGAGCATCAACAATGTCAATGGCCAGGTCGCTGGCGGCGTCAGGCAGGCCTCTGAGACCAGCACCTTCAAGGCGTCGGACGCGCTGACGGACGGCAAGTTTACGCTGGACTTCGAGGGCAACGAGATTGCCAAGTCGTACAAGTCCTTCATCACCAGCAAGGAGGCCGCTGGGCGTGTCGAGGGCAAGATGACGGAGTGGGTCAAGTCGCACCCTGGTGCCGACCAGAAGGCGTTCGACACCCAACTTCGGGACACGCTGAAGCAGGAGGCCATGATGCAGAACATCATGAAGAGCACCCTGCAGAAGATGATGAACGACATCGAGGCGAAGATGAAGGAGATGGCCTCCGACCGCTTCAGCTGATGAGCGAAGCCGGCGAGGGAACTGGAAGCGGTTCTCCCCGGTAGACTCGGCCGTCATCGCACGAAGTGACCGCGGCACCTCCCGGCGCAAGCCAGGAGGCGCCGCTTTTTCGTTTGGGCCCAGGTTGCTCATAGGTGAGAGGCCTGGTGAAGGCCGCAATCCCCGCCGTGGGGTGTGAGAGCACGCAACACCTGCGCGAGAACGCCGAGAATCCAGTACCTACGTTTTCGAGGGAAACGCTATGAGCCGAATCAACCAGCCGCCGCAGCCCATCATCCCGACCTTGGGTCGGACGGCCGAAGCGACGACGAGGACGGCGGTGGCCCCGCAGCCGCAGGCCAAGGCCAAGGCTCAGGATGGCTTCCAGACGGCGCAGGCTCCCGCGCGCATGGTGCTGAACCCCGAGGTGCAGGCCCGCGCTGCAGCCCCCGAGGTGCTCCCGCAGGGAAGGCAGGAGGCCGGCACGCCGTTGACGGACCAGCAGCTCAACGCGGCTGTGGACTATGCCTTCAACCTGCAGTTCAACGGCAAGCACCCCCCCAGCGCGGACGAGCGCGCCAAGTGGGTGTGGCGAGCGCGTGAGCTGGCCCAGAAGGATGGCCCGGATCTGCTGAAGGAGAAGCTCTTCACCGAGCTGAACAAGGCCGTGAAGGCGGGTGGCACCACCCCCGGGGCCGGGACGGATCCGAAGGCGCCGGTGACGGAGAAGCAGCTGAATGACGCGGTGGATGCGGCGTTCAAGCAGCAGTACAACGGCACGCGCACGCCTACCCCCGAGCTGCGCGACCAATGGAAGGCCGAGGCGAAGCGGATCGCCGAGCGGGATGGGACCACCGAGTTCCTGGGTGAGAAGGTATTCAGCGCCCTGAACAAGGCCGTCAAGGCTGGCCGGACCAGCCCGCTGCCCGACACGGATGGCAAGGCCCCGGTCACCGAGCAGCAGCTGAATGACGCGGTGGATGCGGCGTTCAAGCAGCAGTACAACGGCACGCGCACGCCCACCCCCGAGCTGCGCGACCAGTGGAAGGCCGAGGCGAAGCGGATCGCCGAGAAGGACGGGACCACCGACTTCCTGGGCGAGAAGGTGTTCAGCGCCCTGAGCAAGGCCGTCAAGGCTGGCCGGACCAGCCCGCTGCCCGAGACGGACGGCAAGGCTCCGGTCACCGAGCAGCAGCTCAACGAGGCGGTCGACTACGCGTTCAAGCAGCAGTACAACGGCACGCGGGTGCCCACCGACGATCTGCGCGCGCAGTGGAAGGCCGAGGCGAAGCGGATCGCCGAGGACAGCGGCACCACCGATTTCCTCAAGGAGAAGCTGTTCACCCACCTGAACCGCGCCGTGAGCGCCGGCCAGACCAGCCCGCTGGGCCAGACGGACGCGAAGGCGCCGGTGACGGACAAGCAGCTCGAGGATGCGGTGAATGCCGCCTTCAAGCAGCAGTTCAACGGCACGCACCCGCCCAGCGCCAACGAGATGAAGGCGTGGAAGGACGAGGCGCGGAAGATCGCCGAGGACAGCGGCACCACCGAGTTCCTCGCGGAGAAGGTGTTCAGCGCCCTGAACAAGGCCGCCAAGCAGTAGCCAGCCTCGCGCCCTCCAGCGCGCAGCCCAGGTGATCCGCCGCGCCGTGGCCCTCCTCGAGAGAGGGGGCCCTGGCGGCAGGCACGGTCACCTGGGCTTTCTCATGCTCAGCCCCTCGAGGGCTCGGTCTGCACCACCACCACGGGGCTGTCCCCGCACTGGACCAGGAGCGAGCCGTCCGGGTTGCGGCTCAGGACAGTCCCCGGTGGGTCCGACGGCAGCCCCGGGTGCGCGAGCTCCGGCAGGCGGGTGGTGAGGATCTGGATGCGCTGACCCTCCAGGGTGGCGAGCGCCACATAGGGGATGCCATCCCGCCAGGCGGACATGCGGCAGGCGCGCACGCGCAGGTGAACCGCGCGCGCTGGCTCGCTCCAGTCGATCTCCCGGTAGGCCTCCTCGAAGAGGCCCGCCTGACTGGCGCCCTCCTCGGACTGCAGCTCGCCCGTCTCGCCCCAGGCCACCCGGCTGAGCACCTCTGGCAGCAGCTGCGTGAACAGGATCATCAGCTTGTCGAGGATCCCATCCACCGTGTCGTGATCGGTGAGGGGCAGGGTGCCCTGTGCCAGGATCGGGCCAGTGTCGAACTGGGCCTCCATCCGGTGGAATGTCAATCCCACCTCGGGCTCGTCGTTGCGCAGCGCCCAGGCCAGCGGGTTGGGCCCCCGGAGCCGGGGCAGCAGCGCCGGGTGTACGTTGACGGCGCCTCGGGTTGGCACGGCGAGCGCCTCGGGGGGGACGCGCCAGGGATAGAAGAAGGTGAGGACAAGGTCCGGCTTCACGGACTCCAGCAGCGGCGCGAGGCGATTGCGCCGGTGGGCGACGAGGACGTCACACCCAGGGGGGGCCTCCTGGAGGAGCCGGTGCATCAAGGACCAGGCGTGGGGCGTCTTGGGCCGGGGGCCGTCCGGTCCGGCGGGCAGGACCAGGGCCACCAGCTCGTGGCCTTTGGCGCGCAGCAGCTCTGCCACGGAGGGCACCACGCTGGGGGCGACGGTGAGCAGCGCTACACGCCAGCCATCATAGCGGACAGGCGAGCTGCCGGGGGAGGGGGGCTCAGGCACCATCTCCCTACTCCTACCACTGCCAGCGGGGGCTTCCCAGGGCAGGGGGACTTGGGCCCGGAGCCCAGCGCGGTCTAGGATACCCCCCGCCGATGGCATCCAATCCGAACAGCTTCCTCTCCAAATACTCCGACATCGTCCTCGCGCTCGTCGTGGTGTGCATCGTGGCGATGATGATCGTCCCGCTGCCCACCCACCTGCTGGACGTGCTGCTGACGTTCAACATCAGCATCTCGGTGGTGCTGCTGCTCATCTCGCTCTACGTGCCAGGGGCACTTCAGCTGTCGGTGTTCCCGACGCTGCTGCTGATCACCACGATGTTCCGGCTGTCGCTGACCATCTCCACCACGCGCCTCATCCTGCTGACGGGTGACCCGGGCGAGGTGGTGGTCGCGTTCGGCAAGTTCGTGGTCCAGGGCAACTTCGTCGTCGGCGCCATCATCTTCGTCATCCTCACGGTGGTGAACTTCATCGTGATCTCCAAGGGCTCCGAGCGTGTGGCCGAGGTGGCCGCTCGCTTCACCCTGGACGCCATGCCCGGCAAGCAGATGTCCATCGACGCGGACCTGCGCGCCGGCTCCATGGACATGGAGGAGGGCAAGAAGAAGCGCCGCGACCTGGAGCGCGAGAGCCAGCTGTTCGGCGCCATGGACGGCGCCATGAAGTTCGTCAAGGGCGACGCCATCGCCTCCATCATCATCACCGTCATCAACATCGTCGGTGGCCTCATCATCGGCGTGATGCAGAAGGGCATGGAGGTGGGCGCGGCCGCGCAGAAGTACGCGCTGCTCACCATCGGTGACGGTCTGGTGGGCATGATCCCCGCCATCCTCATCTCCACCTGCGCCGGCATCATCGTGACGCGCGTGGGCGGCGAGGAGGAGGGCAACCACCTGGGCAAGGACGTGGGCACGCAGCTCACCGCCTACCCGAAGGCCATCGCCATCGCCGCCGGCATGCTCCTCGTGATGGCGGCCATCCCCGGTCTGCCTGGCATTCCCTTCTCGCTGATGGGAGCCGCGGCGGGCTTCGGCGCGTGGAAGATGCTGAAGAAGCAGTCGGCGGACGCGGTGGCGGAGGATGCGGGCCCCGGCATGGCGCCCCCCGAGACGGAGAACGGTACGCCCTCGGCCTCCGAGCCCGCGCCCAAGGAGCCCATCAACCCGGACTCGGAGCTCTTCGTCCCCGTCGTCACCCCCATTGTGCTGGAGGTGAGCGACGCGCTGGTGCCCTTCGTGGACTCGCGGCAGGACAACGGGAAGTTCCTCTTCGAGCTCATCCCCTTCATGCGCGACGGCCTCTTCGTGGAGCTCGGCGTTCGCTTCCCGGGCGTGCGCGCCCGCGGCAACTCGAGCCTCCCGCCTGGCGCCTACCAGATCCAGCTCAACGAGGTGCCCGTCGTCACCGGCCAGGCCACCATCGGCCACGTGCTGGTGAACGACACGGTGGACCGGCTGAAGCTGATGAACGTCCAGGGCTTCGAGGCCATCAACCCGGCCACGCGCCAGCCCGCGGCCTGGGTGCCCGAGCAGCACAAGGAGACGCTCGAGGCGGCGGGGCTCACCACCTGGGACGTGCCCGGCTACATCATCCTCCACCTGGCCGCCATCCTGCGCCGCAACTCGCGCGACTTCGTCGGCGTCCAGGAGGTCCAGACGATGCTGGACCAGCTGGAGAAGGCCTTCCCGGCCATCGTCAAGGAAGTCGTCCCGAAGGTCGTCAACGTCCTCAAGCTCACGGATATCCTCCAGCGGCTCGTGGAGGAGGAGATCTCCGTGCGTGACTTGCGCGGCATCCTCCAGTCCCTGGCCGAGTACGGGCAGGTGGAGGCCGACAACGTCATGCTCACCGAGCATGTGCGCGCCTCGCTGCGGCGCTACATCTCCCACAAGTACGCGCGCGGCACCGGCACCCTGGTGGTGTACCTGCTGGATCCGCAGATCGAGGAGGCCATCCGCGGCTCCATCAAGCGCACCTCGGCGGGCACGCACCTGGCGCTGGAGCCGGAGCTGGCGCAGGAGATCGTCCAGGCCGTCAAGAGCGAGTGCGGCCACCTGCCGCCCAGCGCGCAGCGCCCCGTGATCCTCACGGCGATGGACATCCGGCGCTACGTGCGCAAGCTGCTGGAGTACGAGTTCAACCCTCCGTTCTCCGTGCTCAGCTACCAGGAGCTCGCGCCGGACCTCAACATCCAGCCCGTGGCGCGCATCTCCACGCGGTAGGTCTCCGGGACGCGTCGGGAGGGTGTGAGGGCCGCCCTGGCGCTCAGGCGTTGGCCCTCGCGGCGCAGCCCTGGGCGGAGCGAGGCCCGCTCAGCGGCGCTGGTACAGCGCGGCGAGCGCCGAGCCCCAGTCCGTGCGCATCTTCATCATGCGCAGGAAGCCCAGCTCCGGGGTGTCGAAGGTATGGCCGACGAACACCACCCGGGCGCCGGGCCGCAGCTCCGCGAGCTTCATCGCCAGGCCGTGGATCACCTCGTGCGGGTAGCAGGTGCCGTGGGCGAACACCACGTCGGCCTCGGACAGGTCCGCCTGCAGGAAGTCCCCGTCGATGAACTCGATCTGGCGCTGCTGGTGATCCGCAGGGAGCTGGGGGCGCACCTGCGCGTCGAACTGGCCGAGCACCTGGCGGGCCGCATCCCCCAGCCCTGGCAGCAGTTCGATGCCCACCGAGCGGCGGAAGGGAAAGGCGAGGGCCGCCAGCAGCGTGGCCTTCCCCGTGCCGGAGCCCAGGTCGTAGAACACCTCGCCCTCGCGCGGAGTGACGGCGCTCAGCACCTCGTAGAAGGCCTGGGGGACGATCTCTCCATACGTGGTGGAGGCGTCCAGCTTGCCCGTGCGCTTCTTCTCGCTCTGGGCGATCTCGTAGGCGGGGACGCTGGAGTAGAGGCGGTCGAAGATTTCGGTGGCGCGTGCGATCTCCATGCAGCCATCCTAACAGGTCGTCAGGAGAGCGAGAGGCCCGTCAAGCGCCAGCCAGCACCGCGATGATCAGGCCGATGGCGAACAGGGCAAAGACGCCCATCAGCACCAGCGGCACCATCTTCTGCTTGTCGAACCCACCGAACGAGCCTGCGCCGCTCTCGACGGGCATCTCCGGAAGGGAGGGCCGCATGGGCGGCGGAGCCGGTGGCTCCTCGACAGGGGCTGGCTCCGGCTCCGGCGGGGGCGGCTCCTCCTTGGGGAGCTCCTCCTTGGGAGGATCCGCTTTGAGGGGTTCCTCCTTGGCCTCCTGCTCCTTGGGATCGGGCTTGGCTCGCCGGGTGCCGACGCGGCCGGCGGGGATGCTCTGCGTGTGCTCGTCGTCGTCGTCACCGCCCTCGTCGTCGGCGGAGTCCGGGATCTCCACGGAGGGCTCGGGCAGATCCGTGGGATCCACGTAGAGCAGGCGGATGTTGCCCACCTCGAGCTCGTCGCTGTCCTTGAGCGTCTTCCGGTTGATCTTCTTCTTGTTGACCTTGATACCGTTGCGGCTGCCCAGGTCCTCCACGTGCGTGCCGGCCCAGTCGCGGCGGATCTTCACGTGGCGCCGGGAGACGAGATCGTCCTTGAAGATGATGTCCGCCGTCTCGTCTCGCCCGATGACGAACTCCTGGGCGTCGCTGATCTCGATGCGCTCGCTCTCGCGGGGGCCGTTCATGACGCGGAAGTAGGGCCCCTCGCCGCTCTTGATGCCACGCACCGCGTCCTTCACCAGGCTGCGGGCGACGAAGGACGTCCTGTCCGAGCGCCCACCCCCGTCCACCGGCAGGTCCGCCACGTGGGTGAACGTCACGTCGAACTGGGCAATGGCGATGATGTCCCCGTTGCGCAGGCGGTGCTTCTCGCCCTTGGGCAGGGGCTTGCCGTTGATCTGGGTGCCATAGGCGCTGCCCAGATCCTCCAGGAAGTAGAGGCTGCCCTCCTGGGAGATCCGCGCATGGTTGCGAGAGACGGCCTGCTGGGCCAGCACCACCTGGCACGCCTTGTCGCGGCCAAGGGTGATGACCGCCTCGTCGAGGACGTGCTCGAGGGGCTTGGCGGAACTGCCAGCCTCGCTGCGTTGCGTGACGGTCAGCCGGACGCTCATCGCGCGGGGATCAATGCAAGAGGGTGAGAGTCAAAAACCAGAGGGGCGGAAGCGAGAGGTCAGAAGGTGTCGTTGGCGAGGTACTTCTCGCACGTTTCTATCTCAGAGGGGAATTCGTCGGCGGTCCCGTATTTAAGGAAGTTCTTGCACGCTATGATGGCGGCGTCCCGCTTCTTGGCCTCCGCGTAGATCTTGTAGAGGCCGAAGTGGCAGGGGGCAAACTTCCCATCCAGCCGCACGCACTTCTTGTAGGTGCGCTCCTCCTGATCCACCAGCCCCTGCTCCGACTGCTGCTTGGCCAGCATGTAGAGGGACTCGGGGGTGTTCTCCGCCGTGCGCGTGTCCTTCATCTCCTTCATGGCCGAGTCGGTGAGGGCCGCCTTGCGCTGGGCGATGGCCAGGTTGTTGAGGCACTGGGGGTTCTTCTGGTCCAGGGTGACGCAGGTGGCGAAGGCGTCCTTGGCCTCGGCGAAGCGGCTGAGCTCCATGAGGGTGGCGCCGTAGTCGTGCCAGAAGGTGGCCACGTCCGGGGAGAGCTGCACGGCCCTGCCAATGTCCTCGGCGGCCTGCTCGAACTTGCCCTGGCCATAGGCGAGGATGCCCAGGTTGTGGTGGGCGTCCGCGATGTTGGGGTTCACCGCGATGATGGTGCGGAACTCCTTCTTGGCTTCCTCCGCCTTCTCCATCTTCAGGTACGTGAGGCCCAGGTTGAAGCGGGCCTCGAGGTAGTCCGGGTTGACCTTGAGGGCGCGCTGGAAGTTGTCGTGCGCCTTCCCGTAGGAGCCCTCCTGCAGGTAGATGTAGCCGAGGTTCTGGTAGGCCTGGGCCTGCTCGTTGTTGTAGCGCAGCGCCTTGATGAAGAAGTCCTTGGCCTTGTCCGTGTCGCCCTGCTTGAGGCGGATGAGGCCCTTGTTCACCCACAGGTCCGCGTACGTGGGGGAGAACTCCAGGCCCAGGTCGCAGTAGACCTCCGCGCGCTCCAGGTCATTGACGCCCAGCTGCTGCACGCACAGCTCGTTGTTGAGCAGCGCGCGCTCATGCACGGGGGGCGCGGAGAGACAGGCAAGGGTGGTGAGCAAGGGGAGGGCGTAGAGGGCACGGGGCAGACACATGGCGGCGCGAGTGTAGGAGAGGAAGTGTGGGACGATCAACGCCCCCCTGATGCAAAATCCAAGCTGTTTTCCATGGGTTACGTCGGTAGAGTCTGGACCACCATGCGTACGCTCCTCTGTGCCCTTGGTCTTGCCGCGGCCCTGCTCAGTGCCGCTCCCGCGCAGGCCCAGTTCGCCAACCGAAGCCTGGGCCTGTCCCTGGGCTATATGGACTTCAAACGCACCGCCGGCCTGGAAGGCGGCTTCTTCGTGGGGTTCGACGGCAGCTACTACATCGAGAGTGGCTTCGATCTGGTGTCGCTGACGAAGCTCTCCTTCCCGAGGGATCCCGGTACGGGCAAGCGGGTGGTGGCCCTGGCCCCGTCCGTGGGCATCCGCTACCTCTTCATGGAGGAGTCATTCCGGCCCTATGCAGGCACAGACATCAGCTACCTGCTGGTGTTCCGCGAGGGCAGTACCGGGCAGTACGTGGGGTTGGGTCCCAACCTGGGCTTCGACTTCTTCGTCACCGACACGGTGAGCCTGGGGCTGAGAGGGCAGTACAACTTCTACTTCACCCTCAACGAAGAGACGCAGTATTCGCTCACGGCGTCCGTGGGTGCCGCAGCGTACTTCTGACGGGTGGGCCATTGCTGGTAGCGTCCCTGCGGGTCCGCCTGCGGGGAGTGCTATTGCCATGCGCCGTGTCTCCATCTTCGTCCTCTGCACCGCCTTCCTTGCCCTCACGCTGTCCACCGGCTGTGGCGGCGGTGGGGAGGAGGGCCCGCCCGACTCCGGGACACCCTATGTGCCGCCGGTCCCCGACGCGGGTCCGCCGGACGCCGGCCCGAAGCCGGATGCGGGGCCCCTGGATCTGGCCCCCCCCGTCGTGCTGAGCCACTCGCCCGAGGCCAACGCCACGGGGGTGCCGCCCGAGAGCTTCATCGAGGTGAACTTCAGCGAGGCGATGCAGACCAGCCGGGGCACGCTGCAGATCATCCCGGGCGACGGGCTGCCGAACAATGGGTTGCTCGTCGCGCGCCCGGAGTACTGGGACGTCACGCGGCGCACGGTGAGGTTCTCCTTCCCGCTGGGGCTCCCGCTCCGGGCGTTCCTGACGGTCAACCTCGCCAACTTCGCGGACGTGGCCGGCAACGTCACACAGGGCTTTCGCACCTTCGCCTTCACGGTGAGCGACGGGGTGGCGCCCAGCGTGTCGTCCACCTCGCCCTCCGAGGGCGCCAGCAGCGTGCCCCTTTCCACCTCCGAGATCGTCATCAACTTCAACCAGCCCATGGACACCAGCGTGGGGACGCTGGTGCCCGGGGGTGGCCTCAGCCTGGGGACGCCGTCCTGGACGGGCAACCAGGCCCTGAGAGCGCCCATCACCAGCACGCTCGTCAACAACGGCCTCTACTCCGTGCGGCTGGAGAACTTCCGCAACATCAACGTGAAGGCGATGGATGGGGCGCCCTACCTGGGGGACGGCAAGCTGGACTTCGGCACCGGCCCGGACACCATCGCCCCCACGGTGCGCGAGGCGAGCCCGGTGGAGGGGGCCACCAACCAACAGTACGAGAGCACCCGGTTCGTCGTGTTCACCTTCAGCGAGCCCATGGACACGAACCTGGGCATGGCCGAGCTGGTGGATGGGAGCACGCGCACGCCGCTCGCGACGAGCTTCTCCGGGGACGGGTTCACCGTCACCTGTGACGCGCAGTTCAAGCTGCGTCCCGGCGCGACGCTGCGCGTGGAGCTCACGGGCTTCAAGGATCGGGCGGGCAACGCCCTGGTGACGACTCCATTCCTGGGCAGCAACGGAGCGCTCGACTTCACCATGGCGCCGGACACCGTCAAGCCCTACGTCACCCAGACCAACGTCCCCGAGGGCGCGACCGATGTCTACCCCGTGGAGGTCTTCTCCTCCGCCGGCAATCCGGGCTATCGCAAGGTGTTCACCTTCCGGTTCAGCGAGCCGATGGATCCCTCCGTCACGCTCGTCACCCTGCACGACGCGCAGCTCCCCAGCTCGTTCCGCAACCTCGCCGGCGTGTGGTCCCCGGACCGGTTGACGATGACCCTCACCATCTCGCCGCCCTCCTCGGGGCTGCCCCCGATCGAGGCGGACAAGCTCCAGTACCTGGAGCTGAACCGCCTGAAGGATGCCACGGGCAACCTGCTGGACACGACGATCCCGCCCCTGGGCGATGGCAGGCTCAACTTCCGGACGCTCCTCAACCAGAGGGAGCTCAACCATGCCTGCGAGCACGCCGAGACGCAGGGGCCCCTGCTCGTCACCGCGACGTCCAGTGTGACCGCCGGTACGCCACGCAGCGATGTGCTCCACGGGCTCTACGAGCTGACGCTGCCGGGCAGCGGCAACACCTTCTCGGGCTATACCCGGGCGCAGCTCATCACGAACCAGACCCAGCCGATCTTCATGAACGGAGCCCCGGAGCTGACGGTCACCGACCCGGCATCTCCCCAGACGGGCATTGGCGTCACCCTGCTGCCCGTGCCCCCGGCCTGCCCCTCCATCACCCACGAGGCCCGGTTCGGCACGGTCGCCTCTCCGCTGAACCTGAGGTTCAGCCACGGGCAGCAGAGGCTGCGCATCGTCCTGGAGGACACCTACTGACGGAAGCCCTGGCCGCTCAGGCGCCGGGCCTTCGCGCTCGGTGGGGGCACGAGGGCCGCGGCCACCAGCAGCGTCCACTTCTCGTCCGAGAGGTGGGCGGGCTTCTCCATGGCCAGCGCCTCCTGCAGCCGGGTGCTCAGGGCCGCGAAGAGCTGGAGCCGGGCCTCCATGCGCAGCTCCTCGCGGCGCAGGGCGGCCGAGAGGATGACGTCCCGCTCCTCGGTGGAGAGCTTCTTCACCCGGGAGACGAAGAGGGGATCTGCCAGCAGGCCCTCCTCACCGGTGGTCCCCAGCGCGGAGGGCGCCTTCAGGCGGCGCTCTCGTACGACGATGGTGCCCGCCAGCATGTCCCCCAGCCGCTGGTGTGAGCCCGAGACGAGCGCGGCGGCGCCTCCCACCAGGTACATCATCGGGAGCCGGTCCACCGGGCGGGCCAGGTTGCGCAGCGCCGCGTGGTAGAAGCCGATGCGCACGCCGCTCTCCTGGATGACCCGCAGGGACATGACGCGCTTGCCCACCGTCTGCCCGCTCCACACCGTCTCCAGGCAGATGCCGTAGCCCCAGTCCACCAGGAAGTAGACGACGACGAAGAGCGCGCTGGCGAAGCCGGGCATGGCCGCCAGCGCGAAGCCCAGGAGGAACATCACCAGCCCCGCGCCCACCAGGACGATCAGGGCGTCTAGCAGCCAGGCAAGGAAGCGCGAGTAGAGGCCCGCAAGGGTGAAGCGGAACTCTACGTACTCGGGCGTGAGGACGGTGTGGCTGCCGTCGAGGATCGTGTCGGGGGCGGAACTCACGGCCCCAGTCTAGGCCAGAGTGCCCTGCGAGCGGGCGAGCATGGTTCTCCAGAAAATCAGCGGGGTAGGATAGGCTGCGTCTCTCGACACCGTGGCCGACACCGAGCCTTCCTGGGGCCAGCGCCTGTGGCCCGCGGCGACCTTCCAGTTCGCCCTCATCGCCGGCGTGACGCAGCTGAAGACAGCTGCCAACGCGCTGGTCTTGTCACGCTTTGAGTCCCAGGCGCTCCCGTACCTCTACCTGGCCGGAGCGCTGCTGACGGCTGCCCTCACCGTGCTGCCTCGCCCGCGCCCGGACGCTCCCACCGAGTCCCCCGGCGTGCTCACCGTCATGGCCTCCGTCATCACCCTGGGGCTGGCGGTCGGCGTGTACGCGGGCCAGCGCCTCCCGGCCCTGGCGCTCTACCTCTTCGTGGATGCCTTCACCACCTTCGTCTCCCTGCGCTTCTGGGGGCGGATGTCCGCGGCCTTCGACGCGCGCGAGGCCCGGCGCGCCTTCACCGCGCTCAACGGCTTCGGCATGGGCGGCGGCATCGTCGGCGGGTTGCTCGTGCAGGCCATGGCCGTGCGGCTCGGCACTCCCGTGGTGGTGGCCAGCGGGGCCGTGGGGCTGCTCGTCGCGGGCCTCGTCTTCCGCTACCACACCGGCGCCGTGGCCATGCCCGCGCGCTCCCGGCACGCCGCCATGACGGCCGAGCCCTGGATCTACTTCTTCCAGAGCCCCTATGCCCAGGTGCTGGGCGCGCTGGGCGTCGCCTTCGCCGTGCTGTCCTCCTTCGTGGACTACCTGTTCCGCCTGCGCGTGGAGGGCACGCTCAGCGAGGATGGGCTGGCGGCCCTCTTCGGCTCGCTGCAGCTGTGGATCGGCCTGTTCTGCGTCGGCTTCCAGCTCCTGGTGGCCCAGCGGCTCCTGGAGAAGCTCGGGCTGCTGCGCTACCTGGCGCTGGTGCCCCTGGTGCTCGGGCCGCTGGCCGTGGCCACGCTCGTCACGCCCGCGCTGTGGCCGGTCCACCTGCTGCGGCTGGTGGAGACGGCGGTGAGCTACTCCATCCTCCCGGTGGGCATCCAGCTGCTCTACGCCGCCGTGCCGGATGAGCAGCGCGAGTCGATGCGCGCCGCGGTGGACGGCCTGCTCCGCAAGGGCGGCGTGGTGCTGGCCGGCGTGCTGCTCATCGGCGCGGGCAGGGCGGCCACTGGCGCCACCATGGCGGTGGCGGTGCTCGGGCTGTGTGCGGCGCTGGGCGTGCTGCTCTTCCGGCTCAAGCCCGCGTACGTGGAGGCGCTCGAGGAGCGGGTGGGCGCTCCCGTCGAGGAAGAAGTCCAGGTGGGCAACGAGACGCAGAAGCTGCTCGTGGACTCGCTGGGGGCGGAGACGCCGGAGCGCGTGCTGCGCGCGGTGGAGTTCATGGCGCAGGCCGAGGTGCCCCTGCGGCCCCACCTGCCCGCGCTGCTGAGCCACCCGAATGAGCGCGTGGTGGAGCGGGGCGTGGAGCTGGCGCTGAAGCTGGAGGCCTACGAGACGGCGCCCACCCTGGAGCGGCTCGTGGAGTCCGGGCCGCGCCGCCCCCGGGATCAGGCGGTGTGGGCCCTGGCGCGCCTGTCCCCGGATCGCGCCGAGCGGCTGCTGCCAGCGCTGCTGGAGAGCGCGGACATTGGCCTGCGGTGTGCGGCCATTGGCGCGCTGGTGCACACGCAGGGCCACAGCGCCGCCCTGGCCTCCTTGAGTGCGCTGCTGGCCCGAAGCGCCCAGGCCGCCGTGTCCGAGCGGCGGGAGGTGGCGAAGCTGCTCGGGCGGCTGAAGGATTCGCGGTTCGTCCAGCCGCTGGCGCACTACCTCGCCGACGCGGATCTCTCCGTGCGGAAGGTCGCCATCGAAGCGGCGGGTGTGGGCGAGTATCTGGAGCTGGCGCCCCGGCTGCTGATCTTCCTCACCTGGCGCGAGGAGCGACGGGCGGCGCGCAACGCGCTGGCCCGGTTGGGCGATCGGGTGATGCCCCTGCTGGAGGTGACGCTCAACAACCGCGCGGCCCCGCCGGCCCAGCGGCTCCAGCTGACGCGCGTCATGCGCCTCATCGGCACGTCTGATGCGCTCCACGCGTTCCTCTTCTCCAACGTGCGCGACGACGCCTTCCTGCAGTTCCGCATCGGCGCGGAGATGTCCCGCCTGCGCGACGAGCACCCGGAGTACTCGGTGGATCGGGAGCGGGTGCGAGAGGCCATCGGCCGGCGGCGCGAGACGTACCACGAGCTGGTGGGGGCCTTTCGGGATCTGCGCGTAGCGCTGGGGAACAGCTCGCTGCTCACCCGCGCGGTGGGGGATCGGCTGGATCAATCCCTGGAGCTGACCTTCTTCCTGCTGGGGCTGCTCTACACGCCCCAGACGATGCGGCGCGTGCACCAGCACCTGGTGGGCAAGGAGTCTCGCCGCAAGGCCTACGCCCTGGAGCTGATGGACGCCGTCGTGGCCGAGGAGGATCGCGAGCTGGTGATGGAGCAGATCGAGGCCCACCACCGCGAGCTACCGCCCGGTGCGCTGGGGCGGCTGGAGGCGCAGCTGGAAGGGCTCCTCCAGAGTGAGGACGTGGTGCTGCGCGCCTGCGCCCGCCACGTGGCACAGCGCCTGAGCACCCTGGTCGTGCCACCCCTGCAGGAGAACGACATGAGTGAGGCGACCGTACAGAAGATGTTCGCGCTGGAGGGCGTCAGCGTCTTCTCCCAGAGCGATGTGGATGACATCGCCGCGGTGGCGGCGGTGGCCCGTGAGGTCCGCTTCCGCGCGGGCGAGCGCATCTACAGCCAGGGCGATCCAGGAGACGCGCTCTACGTCATCGTCGAGGGCATGGTGGACCACTTCCGCGACGGCGAGCACGTGCTGCGCAGCCAGGCCAAGGAGACCTTCGGGGACGTGAGCCTGCTGGATGGTGCGCCACGCCCCACCGATGTGGCCGCCGTGGAGGACACGCGAGTGCTCGTCATCGACCGGCGCGACTTCCTCGATCTGCTCGCCGACCGCCCGGAGCTGCTCACCGGCTTCTTCCGCGCGGTGAGCTTGCAGCTTCGCGCCCTCATCGATCTGCCCACGAGCCGCCAGAGTGGAGAGCTGCTCGAGGTGGGCCCCACCGAGAACGGCCCCCCGCTCACGGGAGAGGTCCCCCTCGACAAGTCGTGAGCGGCGAGGCCTCGCGTGGCACGGTCCTCACGCCGCGGTGGCGGAGGAGGCCGCGGGAGGGGGCGCGGGCGGATCGAGGGGCTTCGAGGGGGCTGAGGGCTGCGCAGCGCTGTGGGCGACGAGCAAGTGGGCTGCGGCCACGGGGATGACCGGGCGCAGGAAGCACTTCACCAGTGGGAGCATCGACAGCACCCGCGTGAGCGCCAGCCCCGCGAAGACCCAGGGTTGTTTCTCCGTCGCGGCCGCGGGCGGGTAGACGGAGCGGGTCCGGTTGGCCCAGAACAGGCCGTAGCGCTGGAGGAACCTCCAGCGGAACCCCGGGACCTGGGTGGTGAGCCGGTTCCAGCCTCGCAGGAACCAGGGCTCGCCCGCGTCGCTGTTCTTCCAGGCGTGAGCGCTCTTGGCGGTGGTGAACACCACGACCCAGTAGGCGCTCCAGGCAGGGATCAGCACGGCGAGCAGCTCGTTCCGGATGGGCAGCGCAGCCGTGAGGGCGTAGAGGAGGGGCAGCCCCGCCAGGAAGACCACGAAGCCTCGGATGCGGCGCGAGAGCTTCTTGCGCATCCACTGCAGGTCGACCCGGACTCGCGGGGTGAGCTGCTCGTCCTCCGGCTCGAGCGCGGTGAGGAGGCTGGCGTCTCGGGAGATGGCGTCGTGGTAGTCGCGCGAGAGGGCGATGACCACCCACTGGACGATCTGCATGAGGCCGAACAGCGCCAGCAAAAGCTGGAGCTGCTTGTCGATGAGGCCCAGCAGACCTGGGGTCCCTCCCTGGGCCTCCGAGACCTCACCGGGTGGGAGCGGCCCTTCAGGAGCGGGCTTCTCCTCCACGCCGCTCGCCGAACGGATCTCATACGCGAGCTCCTCTGCCGCGAGCTTCACCTCCAGCTTGAAGCGCTCACGCTCCTCCTTCTCTGGGGAGGCTGCCTTCTGGGAGTCCGTGTGCTCCCCGCGCCTGGCCCGCTCCTCGGCCCCCTCCGAGCCCTGGCTGCCCGAGCGATAGATGCCGACGGTGAGCGCGATGATCACCAGCGATTGGATGAAGCCCACCCGCAGGTAGCGCCGCCGCGCCGCCGGGTCCGCCCAGAGCGCCCGGATCAAGTGGAACGGCAGGGACATCCCGTGAAAGAACTGCCGAACTGGCCGCCCAGCAGGGGGAACATCCCACCGCTCCGGCTGAGTGGTGCCTTGGTGCACATCACCCCACACATTGCGAGCCAGGTCGGCGGCGAGCCTCGTGGGGCCCCTTCGCTCTTCGGACGCATGCCCCTGGCGCGAGGCGTCCTGTCCGTTCTGCTCCGACACGCCCAGGAAGGTAACACAGGCGCGGAGTCACGCTCTGAGCCTGTCTGCCCCCCTGGGAATGTGCTAGAGGCGCGCCCGTGAGCCCGATCTCCTACCAAGACTTCTCCCGTCGTGAGTCTTCCTCTCTCGCTCCTCGCGGCCCTCGTGCCGTGAGGACCCTGCCTGCAGCCCTGGCGATCATGCTCCTGGCGAGCCTGGCTGCCTGTGGTGACAAGGGCGGCACTGGCGCCCAGCAGCCTCCGGCCACGGACAAGGCCGCGCAGCCCGCCACGGGCGCAGCCGCACCCGCCAAGCCGGCCGAGCCCGTGGTGGTGACGCTGCTGATCACCGGCGGCCTGAGCGGCCAGCTCCTCCCCGTCACCGAGGGCGACCAGCCCAAGCCCGGCGCCGCCGAGGTCCTCGGCCGCTGGGTGGCCGAGGAGAAGCACTGTCCGGGCGCCGTGAAGGCGGATGGCCGGGCGGAGTGCGCGGATGCGGCCACCCTGCTGGTGGCCACGGGCGACCACTGGAGCGGCCCGGCGATCTCGTCCTTCTTCCTGGGCGAGCCCACCGCGGCGGTGATGGCGCGCATGGGCTACGCGGCCTCGGCGCTCGGCAACCACGAGCTGGACTTCGGGCGCGAGCAGTTCCTCAAGAACGCGGGCATCGGCCAGTTCCCGTTCCTGGCGGCCAACCTGAAGGTGAAGGATCCCGCGCTGGCCAAGGGCATGGACGTGCCGGCGTTCAAGGTGTTCGACCGGAAGGGCCTCAAGGTGGGCGTGGTGGGGTTGACCTCGCCCAAGACGGTGACGGCCGCGATGGCGGGCCGCGCCGAGGGCCTGGATCTCGTGGGCACCGAGGAGGCGCTCGCGAGCGCCATTCCCGAGGCCCGCAAGGCCGGCGCCGACGTGGTGGTGGTGGTGGCGGACATGTGCCCCACCGAGCTGCAGCCCACGCTGGAGAAGCACGCGGACTGGAAGCTGGCCCTGGTGGTCGGCAGCCGCTGCCCGGCCCAGATCAACACCAAGGTGGGGGACACACAGGTCATCTCCCTGGGGCGCGGGCTGGAGAACTACCTGCGCGCGCGCATCACCTTCGACCCGTCGAAGCCGGCGGGGGAGAAGGTCTCTGGCATCGACGCGGAGCTGGTGAGCGCGGCGGGCGGGGCGACTCCGGACCCCGAGACGGTAAAGGCGATCGCCGAGGCGAAGATGCAGCTGGACGCGAAGCTCGGCGAGCAGATCGGCTTCACCAAGAAGGGGATCAAGCAGGGCTCGCCGGAGATGGCGCGCTGGGTGGCGGGCGCGATGCGCTCGGGGACGGGCGCCGACGCGGCGGTGCTCAACAAGAAGGGCGTCCGCCAGGAGCTTCCCGCGGGGCCGATCACCATCGGCAGCGTGTACTCCGTGCTGCCCTTCGAGAACTCGCTGATGCTCGTGAAGGTGAAGGGCGCGGATCTGGTGAACCAGCTCTCCAACCCGGAGGCGCTCATCTCCGGCTTCACCGCCGCGGGCAAGGGCAAGTTCAAGGACGCCAAGGGCAAGCCGCTGGATCCCAAGAAGGACTACACGGTGGCCACCATCGAGTACCTCTACTTCGGCGGCGACGGCTTCGAGTTCGAGAAGCTCGATCCGGAGCCGAAGGAGACGGGCATGGCCTGGCAGACGCCGGTCATCGAGTGGACCCGGACCCAGAAGTCCACCGCGGCCAAGCCGCTCGAGAAGGCGCTGCCCAAGTAGCCCGGACGCGCTCCCGGTGAGCTGAAGAGAAGAGGGGCGGGACCCGAGCTGGGACCCGCCCCTTTTTCACGCCCGGAGCAGGCCCGTCAGAAGGCGCTGCCGTTGGCTCGCTCGCCGGGCGAGGCGCTGAGCGACGACAGGGAGGTGTGGAGCACGAAGGTTCCGGTGGCGCTGGCATCGGGGCTGCGGTTCATCGACACCCCGTCCGTGCCCGAGAGCGAGCTGGTGTAGCTGAAGGAGTTGATCGTCGTCGAGCCGTTCTTCACCGCGACGGTAGCGCTGGAGTTGAGCAGGCTGAGGCCACCGGTGGAGGCCGTGACGGCGTTGGGTGTGCCTCCGGGGATGCCCGAGGCGCCAGCGAACACGACGATGGCCTTGCCGGCGCCCAGCGTGGTGCCCGTGGCGAAGGTGTGGCGTACCGTGCCGCCGACGGTGATCTTCCACCCTCCGATGTTGATGGACGTGCCTCCCACGTTCACCACCTCCACGAACTCTCCGGCGGTAGAGGAGCCGGGCTCGTTGGCGAGGATCTCGTTGAGGATGACCGTCGCCGGGCTGGAGGAGGTGATGGTGAAGACGCCATCGCTGGTATCCACGGGGGTGCCATTCAGGGCATCCGAGGCCCGCACGCGGGCCTGGGTGGAGGCCGTGTTGGGCAGCACCCACGAGTAGCTTCCCGTGGAGGCGGCCACGCTGCTGGCGATGACCGTCCACGCGGTGCCGTTGTTGAGCGTGTACTCGAGCTTCACGTTGGACACATTGGAGGACGCCCAGGTGATGGCTCGGCTGTTGCCACCGCTCCAGCTCTCCCCTCCATTGGGCGAGGTGACGGCGAGGCTGCGGACCGGCGAGGCCGTGGTGGCAGAGGCGGTGTTGCTCACCGGGGACGCATTGCCCGCGGCGTCGGTGGCCGTCACCCGGTACCAATAGGGAGTGCCCCCGGAGAGCCCGAGGTTGGAGAAGCCCGGGGTGGAGGCGGTGCCCGCGAGCGAGAAGGTGCTGCCGTTGGTGCTGCGGTAGACGTTGTAGCCCGTCACCCCTACGTTGTCCGTGGAGGCGGTCCAGGACAGGTCGATCTCCGTGGCGGAGACTGCAGTGGCCACCAACGAGCCCGGCGCGGTGGGCGGCTGGGTGTCGGCGGTGCTGCCCTTGGAGGCATAGACGACGGAGGTGGTGCCCTGGGTCACGGTGAAGCTGGAGCCGGTGGCGCTGGTGAGTTGGATGTGACCGACCTTGCGCTGGGTGGCGGGATCCTCGGTCTGCCACACCTCGGAGCCCACGTTCGCAAGCCGGGCCAGGCACTCTGAAGTCGGGTGGCCGTAGGTATTGTCGAT
>NZ_DASPHO010000585.1:0-4455 GCF_035629615.1 Hyalangium sp.
TCCGGGAGCGGCTCGGGGAGTGTGTTCTGGCCCTGCACTCCTGGCATGGAGGGAGTGGGAGAGGCGGCCATGGCTGCGCTCGCCGCATCGTCGCCGAGCCCTGTCTCGCCACTGTTCTCCAGGCGGGTCCCGTCCCCTTCGTGCTTGACGAGAGAGGGAAGCTCCGGGAACGTCTTGGGCGCGAGCCACCCGACCCAGGCGCCCAGCCCCAGGAGCGCGGCAGCCGTCGCGAACCGAAGCCGCCAGGGCCGCCTGTGCACGGAGGGGCTGACAGGCTCAGCAGGGCTCAGCGTGAGAGAGGACACCTCGGGAGCCAGAGCCTGCGCTGCGGCAATCTCATGGGCCGGTGGGAGAGGGGCGAGCCCGGAAGTGCCAGCGGCCTGCGGGCCTGAGTCCGCCGGGGGCAATACCTCCTGAACGAAGAGCGAGCGGGTGCTCTCGGGGAGGGTGAGCTGCGCGGCCTGCTCCAGCGCCTTGGCCAACTCCTGCGCGGTGCCGCGCTGCTCGGGGCGCACCGAGAACATGCGGAGGATCAGGGCATTGAGCCGCACGTCCACGCGGGGGTTGAGAAGGCCACCCCGGGCACCTCGGGCCCCGAGGGGAGCAGGGCCTTCAGAGCCGCGACCAGCGTCGCCACGTCATTGACCGGGATGCCCTTGAACTTGAAATGACAAGGCACCTCGCCGCATCTGCTCCTAATCAGGAGGTACACGGGGCGGTCGGACAGGCTTTCCGGGCAGGGGCGCGGGGGGCCGGATGGCTGGCGATCTTGGGTGCAGTTGGCTGGGGAGTAGCCTGGAGGGAGGAGGGGGAGGCGGGGTATCGCCCCCCAGGGAAATCGCCCTTCGGCGTCGGGGGACCCAAGCGAGCATCCAGCCTCAAAACGATTAAGCGATAATTCCCCCCCGCGCCTCTCGTCGGTCCTCAGTGCGGTGGCTCGTGGATGCCCCCCACGCGAACGGGAAGGGGACGCCCTGCATGGATGCGCGGTCGGGGGCGCTACGGTGCCGGGGGCGGTTCGTCCAGGCCCGCTAGGTTCTCCTCGGCGGCGCGGCGGTACACCGGTACGACTTCCACGGCCAGCAGGTCGCGCATCTGTTGGCGGGCTCCTTCGAGGTCGCCCGCGTCTCGGAGGGCCATCATCCCCACGAGAGCACGCGTCAGCCGCTTCGTTCCTTTCCGCCTGCGCTCCACGATCTTCCGGAGCAAGGCCCCTGCACTCGTGGGACTCGCCAGAGCCTCTTTCGTCTCGGCTTGGCTGATGGCCACTTCCGAGGCGGCATGGCGTAGGAAGGCGCGCATTCCCATGGTGAGGTTCAAGGGCTTGCCCTGATCGAGGCGGTGCAGAAGGCTCAAGAGCTGAGAGTGCTCGGACAGTTTCGGATCCACTCGCCCCGTCTTCGCAACCTTCTGGAGCCGGGCGATGCTGGCCAGCACGTTCTTAGCCCGCTTGCGGTAGAGCGGCACGACCTCGACCGCGATCACGGCTTCCATCGCCTTCCGTGCTCCGTCCAGGTCCCCGGCCTCTTCCAAGCGGTAGGCGCGTCTCCGGGCGCTCCCAAACCTGCGAGAACCGGCGTTGAGGCGTTGCCGGATCTTCCGTAGCAAGGCCGTGGCCGTGCGTGGACTGCGGAGAGCCTGCTTCACGTCCTCGGTCGGGATGGCCACTTCCCGAGCAGAACGCCGCAACAGGGCTCGCACGTCGTCCGAGAGTTCGAGCGGCTCGCCCCGCTCCAGCACTTGCTGCGCCAGTGCCCGGATAGGGTCCCAAGCAACCTTGCTGGTCATGAGCGTAAGCCTAGTTCTGTTCGCGCGGGTCGTAGCACATGTCCTCCGGCCATTTGTGCTGGCCCTCACAGCGCCGGAGGCAGTCGTAACAGTTGCCGACCCATTTTCTCTGTTGGCATACAACGTAGTTGTCGATGCACTCCTTCTTCCACTTCGGAAGACGCCCCGTCGCTTCCAAGGCCCGTGCGACGGCTTCAAGTTGTCCCAGGGCTTCGAGGATCTTCGCCGCTTCGAAGGGATCAGCACCGCAGCTCTCAACGAAGGTGAAGGGGTGATTCTGGATACAGCAGCTCATCGAGTTCCAGCAGGTTCCAGCAGCCTGGGCCACGGAGGCAGGCGGGTTCGGGTCGGTCGTGGGGTTCAGATTCGGGTCAGTCACGGCGAGCGGCGCGAGAGCACGAGTCGTAGTGACGCGGGCTCCCCTGGAACAGCCCCCCATCAGGCCCGTGAGAATGACCGGCAACCAGAGAGCAAGGGCGCGATTCGGAGATTTCATGCGAAGCTTCTCATCGTGAAGCCGAAGAGCTTTGAGGAATGGGGGTGGACCGACCATCAGGTCAACGTGTTCAAGAACCCCGACAGCTACAACGCGGTCCTCTCCGAACCCTACGACACCCTGAAGAAACAGCGGGCGCTCAGCGAGGAGAACCAGCGGCTCAAGAAGGAAGAGAACTCTGTCGATCACGCACTCGCCACGCCTGAAGCCGCAGTTGGAGGTTCACTGCTCGCGCACGGGGTGGGAGGTGGGCTGACGTTCCTGGAGGGGGCCGGGCGCATAGCACGTGCCCTGGAGCATGGAGCCCTTGAGCGCCTCGCACTCCTCGCGCGGCACCTTCACCTTCACCCAACAGCCTCCGTTGAGGGGGACCTGCCGCGGGTGAGGGCATCGTCCCTTCGCATCGGGCCGCACCTGGCCCGGGAGCGGCTCGGGGAGTGTGTCCTCGGCCTGCACTCCTGGCACGGAGGATGTAGGGGAGGCCACCAGGGCTGCGCTCGCTGCATCATCGCCGAGCGGAGGCGCAGGTTCGCGTCGGCAACCGCGTCTGGCTGCCGTTCCTCCGGGCCTGGCGGTACATGCGCTCATGCCAGTCGCTGCTGGACTTTTCTCTCACCCACCTCTACCGCGAGGCCGAACGCCACCGGGACTGAGTGCAGTGGGCGCACGGCCATGTGCGCGCGCTCAGGAATGGTGTCACCAGTGGTGACACTTTTTGCTCGCCCCGGTACGCCTCGTAGAACTGCCACATTGCGGTGTGAGGCGCAGGAAGCGGTTCCCTGAAGCCGCAGCTGGAGGCTCACTGTTCGCGCACGGGGTGGGAGGTGGGGTGACGTTCCTGGAGGGGGCCGGGCACGTAGCACGTGCCCTGGAGCCAGGAGCCCTTGATCGCCTCACACTTCTCGCGCTCCTCGCGCGGCACCTTCAACTTCACCCAACAGCCTCCGTTGAGGGAGACCTGCCACGGGTGAGGGCATCGTCCCTTCGCATCGGGCCGCGCTTGGTCCGGGAGCGGCTCGGGGAGTGTGTTCTGGCCCTGCACTCCTGGCATGGAGGGAGTGGGAGAGGCGGCCATGGCTGCGCTCGCCGCATCGTCGCCGAGCCCTGTCTCACCACTCTCCTCCAGGCGGGCCCCGCCCACCTCGTGCCTGACGAGAGAGGGAAGCTCCGGGAACGTCTTGGGAGTGAGCCACCCGACCCAGGCGCCCAGCGCCAGGAGCGCGGCAGCCGTCGCGAACCGAAGCCGCCAGGGCCGCCTGTGCACGGAGGGGCTGACACGCTCAGCAGGGCTCAGCGTGAGAGAGGACACCTCGGGAGCCTGAGCCTGCGCTGCGACAATCTCATGGGCCGGTGGGAGAGGGGCGAGCCCGGAAGTGCCAGCGGCCTGCGCACCCAAGTCCGCCGCCAGTGAAGCCTCCTGAACGAAGAGCGAGCGGGTGCTCTCGGGGAGGGAGAGCTGCGCGGCCTGCTCCAGCGCCTCGGCCAGCACCTGCGCGGTGCCGCGCTGCTCGGGGCGCACCGAGAGCATGCGGAGAATCAGGGCATTGAGCCGCACGTCGACACGAGGGTTGAGAGCGAGCGGAGGGGGAGAGGCGAGGCCCTCCACGTGCCAGGTGCCGGCCTCATCCTGGGAAGGTTCGCCGAGCTCGGGGTACTGGCCGGTGACGAGGCGGTAGGCGGTGACGCCCAGCGAGTACAGGTCATCGGTGGGCTGAGCGGAGTAGCGGGCCTTGGAGTCGCGGAAGAACTGGAGCTCGAAGAGCCAGGCCTCCGGAGAGCGGTAGGCCGGAGTGCCCGGCGGCAAGATGTCGGGGGTGAGGGTAGGGGCGTCCAGGTAGAAGCCAGAGCCAAAGTCGATCAGCAGGGCGCGACTGTCGGAGCGGCGCACCAAGACATTGTCACCTTTGACGTCCCGGTGAAGACAGCCCTTGGCATGGACGGCCTGGAGGGCGCGAGCGAGCTGGGCCAGCAGCGGGAGCACCTGCTGGGAGGAGGGGGAGTGCTGGCGGGCCCAGTCATAGAGCGGGGCACCGTCCACCCAATCCATGACAAGGAACGGGTAGAGAGTGCCGCCCGGGTGCTGCCAGTCCCCGGAGTCAAACAGGCGCGGGACGCTGGGATGTCGCACGCGGGCGAGCACCTCCCACTCACGCGCGAAGCGAGGATCTCTG
>NZ_DASPHO010000586.1:0-4111 GCF_035629615.1 Hyalangium sp.
GCGCCGTGAAGGTGCACCTGACCAGCGGGTGGAAGTCCCGCGCGAGGAGGAAGTCGACCTCCTGGTAGCTATCTGGCGGGGCCGTCGGGCGACCGGCGGACTCGAAGCCCAGAGACAGAAGGCCTCGAAAGGAGGTCGAGCAAGCTTGCAGGCCGCAACGTGAGTGAAGCCGGAACTGGGCGAGCGGACCACCGGGGTAGTGGGGCGCGGCATGTGAGCACACGGAGAGGTGCGCAACACGGGAGACCTGGCCCGAGCGGGGTAGCGACCCGAACACGCCCTTGGAGCATGGCGAAAGAGATTGCCCCGGTTCAGTGGCCCCTTCGTCGAATGAGCCGGCCACTCAGGCCGCGTTGTTGGCGGACATGAGCCGCATGCTCTTCTCGGGCGCTTGCGGTCGCGCCTCGCTCCGGAGGGAGCCGGGGCCAAGATCGGTCAGCCGGGGGCAGCCGATCAGGGCCAGGGTCCGGTCGATCTCCGCCCGGAGCAGATCCAGCATCAGCTCCACCCCGGCCTGCTCCCTGGCGGCCAGCCCGTACAGGAAGGGCCGCCCGATCATGCAGGCGCGTGCCCCGAGGGCAATGGCCTTGACCACATCAGAGCCGCGCCGGATGCCGCCATCCAGGATGAGCTCCGCGCGCCCCTCCACCGCCTCGGCGATCTCCGGCAGCAGATCGATCGCCGCCGGGAGGTGGTCGAGCTGCCGGCCGCCATGGTTCGAGACGATAAGGCCCTGCACGCCGTGCTGGAGGGCCAGCCGCGCATCCTCGGCGCAGGAGATCCCCTTGAGCAGCAGCGGCCCTGGCCAGAGCGAGCGGACCCACTCCAGGTCGGCCCAGGTCACGCTGGGATCGAACTGCTTGTTGGTGAAGGTCGCCACGGAGATGGCGTCCTCCTTCTCCACCTTCCCGGTGCCCACGAAGTTGCCGAACGTCGGGCGTGGCACCGTCAGCATCCGGAACACCCAGCCAAGGTGGAGCAGCGTGTCCAGCAGGTTGGAGATCGTCACGCGGGGAGGAACGGTGAAGCCGTTGCGGAGATCGCGCTCACGACGCCCCATGGCTGGCACGTCCACCGTCAGGCAGAGCGCGTGGTAGCCGGCCGCCTTGGCCCGCTCGATCAGGGAGCGGGTAATACCCCGGTCCTTCCAGACGTAGAGCTGGAACCAGAGCGAGGAGCCGGGCACCGCCGCGGCCACCTCTTCGATCGGGCACACCGACATGGTGCTCAACGTGAAGAGGGTGCCCTTCTTCTCCGCCGCCCGCGCGGCCAGGACTTCGCCTCGGGGCGCCAGCAGCCCTGCCAGCCCAGCGGGCCCGAGGATCACGGGCGTGGAGAGCGGCTTGCCCAGGAGCGTGGTCGACTGGTCGCACGCACTCACGTCGACAAGCGCCCGCGCGCGGAAGGTGTACTTCTCGAAGGCCAGCCGGTTGGCCCGCAGCGTGTGCTCGTCTTCGGCCCCTCCATCCACGAAGTCGAAGATGGCTCGAGGGAGCCGTCGGCGCGCGTGGTCGCGCAAGTCCTCAAGGTTGACGATCACGGCGATGGCCTCTCAGGGAATAGCCCGCACCATCATACAGGCGAGACGGACTTGAAGTGCTCACGGGAAAAGCCATACCTTGCGCCCCCACCATTAACCCCCTAGCCAGGAGTTCAAGGAATGACTGTCGAGAGTTGGGAGATCGATCCGGCCCACACGGAGGTTGGCTTCACCGCGCGGCACATGGTTGTCGCCAAGGTGCGTGGCCAGTTCTCACGCTTCTCAGGCCGGGTGTCGCTGAACAAGACGGATGACACCCCCGTGTCCGCGGAGGTGAAGATCGAGACGGCCAGCATCGACACCAACATGAAGGACCGCGACAACCACCTGCGCAGCCCGGACTTCTTTGATGCGGACAATCACCCGGCCATCACCTTCCGCAGCAAGAAGGTCGAGAGCGCGGGCAAGAATCGCTACAAGGTGGTAGGGGACCTCACCATCCGCGGGACGACCCGCGAGGTGACGCTCGATACCGAGTACCTCGGCCACACGAAGGATCCGTTCGGTACGGAGCGAGTCGCCTTCAGCGCGAGCACGAGCATCGACCGCAAGGACTTCGGGCTCGTCTGGAACAAGATCACCGAGACGGGAGGCGTGCTGGTGAGCGATCGCATCGACATCCACCTGGAGGTGACGGGCTTCAATCCGTCTGCCCAGGTGCAGGCCGCCTGATCCAGCACGCAGCACGGGGGCCGTGCCTCTCTCGGCGGATCCCCGCTCCAGCATCAGACAGTGCGAGACGGGCGCGGACCTCTGCATGTCCGCGCCCGTCTTCATTCGGGCGCCGAGCGCACCCGTGCCAGTGATATGAGGAACCGCCATGCACGACGAAACCCCTCCACCGCGCCTCGGTGACATGAGCCCCGCCGAGTTCCGCCGCCATGGGCATCACCTCATTGACTGGATCGCCGACTACTTCGAGCACCCGGAGCGCTACCCGATCATGTCGCGCAGCAAGCCCGGGGACATCAAGCAGCAGCTCCCGAGCGCTCCCCCCACCGCGCCGGAGCCGTTCGAGGCCATCTTCAAGGACTTCGAGCAGCACATCCTCCCGGGGGTGACGCACTGGAACCACCCGGGCTTCTTCGGTTACTTCAGCCTGACAGGCTCCAGCCCCGGCATCCTGGGCGAGCTGCTGATGTCGGCGCTCAACGTGACGGCCATGGTCTGGCGCACCTCGCCGGCGGCGACCGAACTGGAGGAGGTGGTCGTTGACTGGGTCCGACAGATGATGGGGCTGCCGGCTGAGTTCCGGGGGATGCTCGTGGACACCGCCTCCATCGCCAGCATGACGGCCTTTGCCGGCGCGCGCGAGCGGGCGGGGCTGAGCATCCGCGAGAAGGGCATGGCCGGGCGCGCCGAGCTGCCACGGCTGCGCGTCTACATCTCGGAGCAGGCCCACTCCTCGCTGGACAAGGCCGCGCTCACCGTGGGCATCGGGCAGGAGGGGATCCGCAAGATCCCGGTGGACGAGCGCTTCAGCATGCGCGCCGGGGAGCTCGAGCGCGCCATCCAGGAGGATCTCGCCGCGGGCTGGCGTCCCCTCTGTGTCGTGCCCACCATCGGGACGACGTCGAGCGCCAGCATTGATCCGGTCCCCGAGGTGGCGGAGATCTGCCGGCGGCACGGCATCTGGATGCATGTGGATGCCGCCCAGGGAGGCGCCGCGGCCATCGCCCCCGAGCTGCGCCCCCTGCTGGCGGGCTGGGAGCACGGCGACTCCATCGTGGTGAACCTCCACAAGTGGATGTTCGTGCCCATGGACTGCACGGTGCTGTTCGTGCGCGAGCCGCGCGTCCTCAAACAGGCCTTCAGCCTCGTCCCCGCCTACCTCGAGAGCGCCACGACGCGCTCGGACGAGATCACCAACTACATGGACTGGAGCCTGCAGCTCGGCCGCCGCTTCCGCGCCCTCAAGCTGTGGATGGTGCTGCGCTCCTTCGGCCAGGAGACGCTGGCCGCCCATATCCGGAACCATATCGCCATGGCCGGGGAGCTCGCGGCGCGGATCCAGGCCGAGCCCGACTTCGAGCTCCTGGCCCCCCGCTCCTTCAGCACCCTCTGCCTCCGCGCGCGCCCGCGCGATCTGGAGCCCCTGCTACGGCAGGGCCCCCCCGAGGAGAAGGGGAAGGTCGAGGCCTACCTGAACGAGCTCAACGAGGCGACCCTGGAGGCCGTCAACGCCACCGGCCGCGTCCTGCTGTCGCAGACGAAGCTGAACGGCCGCTTCACCCTCCGGATCTCCATCGGCAACATGCGCACCACGGAGGCCTACGCCCAGGAGGCCTGGGAGCTGGTGCGCAAGCACGCGCAGAGCCTCGACGCCCGGCGGCGCGAGACGGGCCGCCTGAGCCTGCGAGGCTGAAGGGGCGCCATCAGGCCCGAGCGCCACCGCGGCTCCGCCGGGCGCTCGGGCTGGGGAGGGGACTCAGCGCAGCCGCTTGACGGCACGGGCCAGCCGGGTGATGCCCTCTTCGATCTGCTCGGGGTTGAGGTTCGAGAAGCTCAGGCGCATGCAGTTGCGGCCCAGGGAGGGGTCGCCACCGCACCGGAACTCGGAGCCGGGCACGA
>NZ_DASPHO010000587.1:0-9795 GCF_035629615.1 Hyalangium sp.
CTCTCGCACGCCCTGGTGTTCACCCCCGTGGTCGCTCTGGCTGCTACCGCCGTGGCATGCCTCCTCTTCCGCACGGCCCGCACCGGGCCCGTGCTCCTCTACAGCCTGATCTCCGTCAACCTCGCGCACCTGCTGGCGGACCTGTGGACAGGCTGGGGCACGCGCGTGCTCCTTCCCTTCTCGGACCGGCGCTGGACGCTGGACTGGACCATGGTCGTGGATCCGTGGGTGACCCTCCCCCTGCTCGCAGGCGCGCTCTGGGCCTGGCGCCGCAGAGCCGTGTGGCGGCGGGCGCTACTCGTTGGGGCAGCCCTGTCGGCGGCCTACGTGGGACTGCGTGTCACGCTCCACACCACGCTGAGCCAGCGCGTGAGGGAGGCCTGGCCGGGTGCGGAGCGGGTGCAGGTGTTCCCCGCGTGGCTGTCGCTCACCACCTGGCGCTATGTGGCTCTCCTCCCGGGCGAGTACGTGGCCGGGACGATCTCCCTGGGCAGCCAGCCCCTCGAGCAACGCCGATGGCCGCGCCCCTCACCCGACACACTCCCGGAATCCCTGCGGCGCATTCCCACCGTACGCGAGGCACTCGCCTGGGCGCGCTTTCCCTTGGTAGCCACTGCTCCCCTTCCCGAGGGGAGCTCCGAGCTCCGCATTGGCGACCTGCGGTACCACCTGCGCGGCGAGCCGACCCTCCAATTCGTCCTGGAGATCAGCGCGGAGGGAGAACTGCGCGCCGCCCGCCTGGATCGGGGAGGAAGCGCGGGAGAGTTGCTGCGGCGCTGGCGTACCCAGCCCCGGTGAAATGGGACCAAGCCACGCAGGTGGAGCCAAACCGCCTCAAGACTGCTGAAGGTTCACTGTCTCTCGCAGAGGTGAACGCTCGTGCGGGCGGCGAGCAGCTGGATCGCGTTATAATGGGCCCATGAAGCCCTCCTGGGAGGAGTTCGTACAACTGAGAGCCCGCGTCGCAGCGCTGGATCCGCTCCTCGTTGAAGCATCTGACGAGGTTGATCGCACGCTCCTCGAGTGGGCAAGAACGCTCTCCCCCTTGGAGCGACTTTCTGCCGCCAGCCGTGCCTCCGAGGCACTGCACAGGTTCCAGCTTGAGCCAACACCCAAGGCAAGCTGATCTCCGAGCGCTGGTCGAGGCGCTGGTCGGGGCTGGTGTGGAGTTCATCGTGGTGGGTGGAGGAGCAGCCGTGCTTCAGGGCGCGCCCACCACGACCCTGGACCTGGACATTGTCCATCGCAGGCTCCGCCCCGACGCATCGCTCCTCATGGGGCAAGGGCAGATCCGCCTCTCTACGGATCTGGGTCCCCTCGATCCCTTGTGCCGACTCCACGACGGAAGAGGCTACGAAGAGCTCCTCGTCCACTCCGAGGTGGTAACCGACGGCCAGATCCAGATTCGCGTCATCGACCTGCCCACCCTCATTGAGATCAAGTCGACGACCGGTCGCAGCAAGGACAAGTTGATCGTCCCTGTACTCTTGGCCCTCCTCGCGGAGCGTACCTCAGAGCCGGGCCGCGAACCGAAGTGACCTGAGCGCAACTGGAGCCCAGAACGTCAGGACTCCTTGGCCGGCACAGTGGTGCCGTGCTTGCGCCGCCACCGCTCCACCAGCAGCAGCAGCGCCGGGAAGCCCAGCAGCACGATGACGATGTTCACCCCGAAGCCCAGGTTCGCCACGTTGCCAATGGAGTTGAGGCCCGGGTGCTGCGCGATGGCCAGCGCCAGGAAGCCAATGGCGCTCGTCAGCAAGCCGCCTGTGATGGCGCGCCCCGTCTCCGCGTACACCGAGATGAAGTCACTGTCCGGCTCGGACAGGCGCTGGATGAGGTGCACGCCCGCATCCACCGTCGTGCCCACCAGCACCGGCAGCACCACCAGGTTCAGGTAGTTGAACTGGATGCCCAGCAGCGCCATCAGCCCCACCAGCCCGGCGATGGACAGCAGCGTCGGCAGCATGCAGATGAGCGCCGTGCGCAGCCGCCCCAGCGTGATCCACATGGCCACCAGCACCGAGAGAATGGCCGCGCCCAGGATCCGTGGGCCCTCCTTGGCCACCATGTCCAGGATGTCCGCGACGATGAGCGCCTCGCCCGCGGCCGACACCTGCGTGCCATCCGTGAGCTGCATCCCTCGCACCTCCTTGGTGAAGCGCCGCGTCCCGTACCCGTCCGCCAGGTTGATCGCCGCGTACACCAGCACCACACCGCCCTTGTCCCCCTCCAGGCCCTCGAACTCCCGCCGCACCATCTCCGGCAGATCCTTGCGCTCGAAGGTGCTCGCCCGCGCCATCTTCAGCGCGCGCTCCAGGTTGGCCTTCACGTCCTTGGGAAGGCGGTCCGGATCCAGCTTCTCCAGCCGCGCGCGGATCGCCTCCAGCACGGAGGCCTTCTCCTGCTGCTGGTCGGGCACCAGGTCCTCCAGCGAGCCGACAAAGTCGATGGTCGAGTCCTTGCCGCGCTCGGCCTTGCGCTCCTTGAGCTGGCGCACCACCTGACGCTCCATCTCCCGCGAGTCCGTGAGCACCACCACCGGGGACTGCGAGTACCCCAGGATTCTGTCCATGCGCCGATCCAGCCGCACGGACGGCAGCGCCGTGGCCTCCAGCTTGGACCCGTCGTAGTTGAAGCTGACGTTCCCGGCCTGGCTGATGAGCGCCACCAGCGCCACGCCGATGACGAGGGCCACCCCGCGGTAGCTGCGCGGCAGCCAGCGCGCCAGCATCGCCAGGGGGCCGGCCGAGCCCACGTGCGCGCGCGGCGTCCAGCCCCAGCGCGCCGCCAGCCCCAGCAGCGCCGGCAGGATGAGCACGTAGGACGCGATGCTCACCACCATGCCCACCGCGGCGATGATGCCGAACTCGTGGAAGGCGGCGAACTCGGAGAGGGAGAGGCTGAGGAAGGTGAGCGCGGCCACCACCGCGGCGATGAGCGCGGAGAAGCCCGTGTGGCTGAAGGCATCCCGCACCGCCTCCAGCGAGTCCTTCCCCTCCGAGCGCAGCGCGGTGTAGCGCCCCAGCAGGTGGATGCCGTGCTCCACGCCCAGGCCGCCCAGCACCGCCCCCAGGAAGCCCGTCAGGAGATTCACCTGCCCGTAGACCAGCCCCACGAAGCCGTACGTGAACGCCAGGCCCGCGATCACCGGCCCCAGCGTGAGGAACACGCTCAGCGCGCTGCGGAAGTGGAACACCAGGTAGAGGATGAGCAGCACCAGGGCAATGGACGAGGCGCGCGCCAGATCATTGGTGATGAGCACCTGGTGATCGATCTTCTTCTTGAAGGTGCCCGAGAGCGCCGTCTGGAAGCCCGGCCCATACTTCGACAGGTCCTCCTTCGACAGGAAGTCCTCCACCTGGGCCACCACCTTCTTGGCGTAGCCCAGGTCAGCGCTGGTGCCCTTGGGCTTGAGCATGAGCACCACCAGGCGCTCCTCCGGATCCAGGTAGTAGGGCTCCTTCCCCTTCGACAGCCGCTCGCTCGCACGGCCGAGGTACTTCTGCTCGATGTCGGTGAAATCGATGGAGGGCGGCGGCGCATCATCCAGCTGGACGAAGAGCGGGTTGGCCTGTTGCTTCTCCCAGGCGATGCGCGCGTCGATGCGCTGCTGAATGGTCTCCAGGTCCGGCAGCTCCACATAGTAGAGCGAGCGCTCCTCGAAGAAGGCGTTGGGCCGCTGGTAGTGGACGTAGCGGACCTCCGGCAGCTGGCCGAGCTTGGGCGCCATGTCGTCGGCGAACTGCTTGAGCTTGTCCGGCTCCGCGTTCATGCCCACGACGACCAGGTAGCCCTGCCCGCCAAAGCGCTTGCGCAGCTTCTCCAGGTCCTGGACGCTGGGGAAGGACTTGGGCAGCAGGCCCACCAGGTCCGAGCTGAGCGACAGCTTGCGCGCGAAGAAGCCGCCGAGCACCACCAGCACCAGGGCCACTGCCAGCGCCTGCCAGGGCTTGCGGTGGTTGCGTGCGGCCAGCGCCCCCATCGCCTTCTCCATCCGCTGCCCCAACCCGATGTCGCTCATGTGCCTGCTCTTGTGTCCAAAAGTCCGCGATTGAAGCCGCCCACCATGGCGAGGGCCCTGGCGAGAGTCAATGAATCGCCGGGGGGCGGCCGGGCAGACATGGGGAAGCTGGGCTTCTTGCACCCAGTCCCCCTGACAGACCCCTGAGAGGCATGGTTTCTTCCCTGCCCCCATGCCGAAGCCACGCCTCAGGCTCCGGTCCGTGCTGCTCGCCGGGCTGGTCCTCCTCGGAGTCGCCTACATGCTGCGCCCTGCTCCCCCCCGGGGCCGCCCCGCGGATCCTCCGTACCTCACCTACTTCCTCGTGGACGGCCTGTCCCAGGAGGTGTTCCAGCGAGAGCTGGCGGCGGGAAACCTGCCGAACATGGCCCGCCTCATCTCCGAGGGGCTGTATGTGGAGGATGGCATCGCCGCCTTCCCGACCATGACGGGCTACGGCTTCTATCCCTTCATCACCGGGCAGGACGCGGTGCGCAGCGGCGTGCTGGGCCTGCGCTGGTTCAAGCGCGAGGCGAAGGAAGGCAACTTCCGCGCCTACGTGGGGCGCACCAACGTGATGATGAATGAGGACTTTGTCTCCGAGCCGCCCACGCTCTTCGAGTGCTTCCCAGGGCAGCACACCTTCTCGGTGAACAGCTACGCCAACCGCGGAGTGGTGCGCAACGAGAAGCTCGGCTGGGGCTTCAGCATGGCGAAGTACCAGGAGAAGTCCGCCGTGGTGCGCTTCCTGGCGGGCACTCCGTGGCTGGGCCCACGCCTGCTGCCGAACTGGTACGGGGCCGAGACGCAGGTGCTGGAGCTGGCGCTGGAGGACCTGGCCAGCCAGCCCAAGGTGCAGTGGATCACCTTCGCCAGCCCGGATGGGCGCAACCACATCGTCGGCACGGATGACACGTACGTGAAGCTGGTGCGGCACATCGACTCCCTCATCGGCCGCTACCGCGAGGAGAGCCGGCGCCTGGGCCAGGAGGAGCAGCGGGTGTACGCCGTCATCTCGGACCATGGCGTCACCGACGTGCACAAGAACGTGGACCTGCGGCAGGCCCTGGGCACCGCGGGGCTGCGCGCCTGGCGCGGCGAGGCCACCCACCTGCGCCAGAGCAGGCTGGACGATCCGATCTCCACCTGGGCGGACGTGGACGTCATCCTCGCGGTGAACGGCAACGCGATGAACTACGTGTACCTGCGCAACCCGGGCTCCTCGGGCGAGGAGGCGTGGCGGACGCAGCCCGAGCCGGGCACCGCCTTCCAGCTTCCCCGGCACCAGGGCGGCGAGCCGGTGGATGTGGTGAAGGTGCTGCGTGAGGCCGAGGGTGTGGAGCTCGTGGTGATGCGCGCCGATGCCGCTGGGCAGGTCCGCCTCTTCTCGCGCACGGGTGAGGGACGCATCACCTCCAGTGAAGGGGGGCTCGCCTATGCCTGCGAGGGAGAGGATCCGCTGGGCTACGCACAGGGCGAGGCCAGCCGGGTGCTGTGTGATGGGAGGGCGCGCGGCGATCGCGAGTGGCTGAAGGCCACCCATACTCTGGGCTTTCCGGACGCCGTGGTGCGGCTGCACCGGCTGATGACGGCTCCGGATGTGGCGGATCTGGTGGTGACGGCAGCGCTCGGCTACGACCTGGCGGCCGACTACGAGCTCGTGGTGGGCAACTACCGGGGCGGCCACGGCGGCCTGCGTGCGGATCAGCTCCGGGTGCCCTACATCCTCGGAGGTCCCGGCGTGCCGAAGGGCCAGCGCCTGGCGACGGCCCGGGCCGAGGACGTCGGGGCGACGGTGCTGCGCCTGGCCGGCTGCCCGCCTGCCAGCCCGCGAGGGGGCGAGGACTTGCTCCCTGCGGTGGCATCTCCCGCTCCCCCCTGAGCAGGCGAACGGGCAGTCGGCCCTGTCCACTCGGGCGCAGCGTGGCCAGTTTGCGGCGCGACAGGACGCGTGCTTCGCGCGTCCTAGGGGGAGCCGCCATCCTCCGTGCCGCTGGGGCACGAGGGCGCTGGCGAAGCCGCGACCATGGCCTCGGATCCGACAACGACAGGCTGGAGGGGGCGCCTGGAGCAACGGCTCGGCCGGCTGGCCGACTACAACTATCGGCACCCCGCGCGGGCGCTGGCGATCGCCGTGGCGCTCAGTCTCCTGGGCGTCTTCTTCGCACGCGGACTGTCGCTCGATGCCAACCTGGTGAGCCTGCTCCCTCGCTCCTTCCAGAGCGTGCAGGATCTGCAAGAGCTGGAAGAGCGCTTTGGCGGGCTCGGCTGGGTGGCCGTGGTAGGCGAGGGCGCGGATCCGGAGGCGCTGCGCCGCTTCGCCGATGACCTGGCGCCTCAGCTGGCGGCGCTGCCCGACATCCGCTTCGTGGAGGCGAAGCGCCCCGGCCCGTTCTTCCAGGACCACGCGCTCTACTTCCTGTCCCTGGAGGATCTCACGCAGGTGGAGCAGCGCATCGAGTCGCGCCTCACCTGGGAGAAGCAGCGCGCCAACCCGCTCTTCGTCCCGCTGGTGGACGAGCCGGCCCCCTCGCTGGACTTCTCGGACCTGGAGGCGAAGTACGGCGCGGGCAGCGTGCGCCGGCTCTCGGGCCCGGGCGGGGAGTACTACCTGGATCCCGTCGCGCGCCGCGTGGTGGTGCTGGCCAAGCCCGAGGGCATCTCCGCGGACCTGGACTTCTCCCGGCACGTCGTCACCCAGGTGGAGGACCTGCTGGCCTCGCAGGATCTGTCGAAGTACGGGCCGGACTTCCGCACGGCCATCACCGGCACCTTCCAGAAGAAGCTGGATCAGCAGCAGCAGATCGGCCGGGACATCATGGTGTCCTCGGCGGTGGCGGGCGTGCTGCTGCTGCTCTACCTCTTCCTCCACTTCCGCAGCGCCCTGGCCGTCGCGGTCGTGCTGGCCCCGGTGCTCATGGGGCTGGCGTGGACGTACGGGCTGGTGGGGGTGGCCTATGGGCGGGTGAACCTCCTGACGGGCTTCCTGGGCGCCATCCTCGGAGGCTTGGGCATCGAGCACGGCATCCACCTGCTGGGGCGCTACCTGTACCTGCGCGGCCAGAAGTGGCAGGCGGAGGAGGCCACGCGCGAGGCCTTCACCCACACGGGGAGCGCGGCGCTCACCTCCGCGCTGGTGGCGGCGCTCACCTTCTTCCTGCTGGGCACCTCGAACTTCCGCGCGTTCCGTGAGTTCGGCGTGATTGCCGGCGTCGGCATGCTGCTCATGGTGCTGGCGTACGTGCTGGTGCTACCGGCGGTGCTGGGGCTGGCGGCCCGGCTGGGGTGGAAGCCCGGGCCCTCGGCCACCTCGCACCAGCGCTCCCCGCTGGGCCGCGTGCTGGTGCGCTTGCACCGTCCCCTCACCGTGGTGTCAGCGGTGGTGCTCGCGCTGCTGGTGGCGAATGTGGGGCGCGTGCGCTTTGACTTCAACTTCGGCTCGCTGGCGGATCAGCACCTGCCCTCGTTCGTCCTGGACCGGCAGGTGACGCAGCTCATCGGCTACTCGCAGTCTCCGCTGGTGGTGATCACCCGCAGCCCCGCCGAGGAGCACGCGGTGGTGGAGCAGCTGCGCGCGAGCCAGGAGCGCCTGGGAGAGCGCTCCACGGTGGACTTCGTGGCCTCGCTGGAGACGCTGGCGCCCCCGGAGCAGTCCCGGAAGCAGGAGGTGCTGCGCCGCCTCCAGACGCTGCTGGAGGATGTCCCCGAGGGGCAGCTCGACGAGGAGCAGCGGCAGCAGCTCGCGGAGCTGCGCAAGGCGGCGAGAGCCAGCCCCTTCACCCTCGAGGAGCTGCCGGCCTCGGTGCGCAGGCAGTTCGAGGACATGAACGGGCAGAGCCACTTCGTGCTGGTGTACCCGCGCGTGAGCCTGGACGACGGGCAGGCCATCCGAGCGCTGGCGCGAGAGGTGCGCGGGGTGAAGCCGCCCGGGGGTGGACGCATCAGCGTGGCGGGCGAGCCCATGGTGCTCGCGGACATCCTGGACATGGTGACGCGCGAGACGCCGTTCATTCTCGGGGGCTCCCTGGTGGCGGTGCTGCTGGCCATGTGGGTGACACTGGGCAGCTTGCGGCTGGCGCTGCTGTGCCTGACGCCCACGGTGGTGTCGCTGCTGGCGCTTGCGGGGCTGATGCCGCTGCTGAAGGTGGAGTTCAACTACCTCAACATCCTCGTCATCCCCGTGCTCATCGGGACGACGGTGGATGCAGGAGTCCACCTGCTCACGCAGCTCGTGTCGCCAGAGAGTGACTTCGTCTCGGTGTACTCGGAGACGGGCTGGGCCATTGCGGGGGGCCTGCTCACGAGCGCCATGGGCTTCGGCGCGCTCTTCCTGGCAAACCATCCGGGTCTCAACTCGATTGGAGCACTGGCCAACCTGGGCTTCGGAGTGAACCTGCTTGTCATGCTGGTGGCCTTCCCGGCGCTGCTGCTGACGCTCTCGGAGCGGCGGCGCCGCAAGCTGCTCCGGCGGCAGGTCCAGGCCCAGGATGCGGCGAGCCCTCCGCCCCACTCCGGCCCCAGTCAGCAACCGCTCCCTGGCAAGGGCTGACAGGCGCAGGAGCGTACCGCCCGCGGGGCGTGCTGCCTGCCGAGCGAACCCTGCAGATGGGCTCTGTGCTGCCCACGTTCCCGGCCAGTAGCAGCACGGACACGGACAGAGGGAGAACACCATGAAGAACACGAAGAAGTTCCTGGCCGCCGGTCTGCTCGCGGGCGCGCTGACTTTCATCGGCTGCAAGTCGGACTCGTCTGCGGAGCGGACGGAGGGCACCCCCGACACCACTCAGACGACGCCTTCCACGGGCACTCCGGGCGAAGGCTCGACCACCGAGGGCACCTCCACGGGCACGGAGACGCCCCCCCCCGGCACGGGCGGCTCCGGCGAGAGCGACATCAGCAAGACGAAGCAGTCGGACGACAACCTCCGCATGCCGGAAGAGGATCCGCTGCGGACTCCGGAGAACGAGAGCATCCGCGACGCCGAGAAAGAGTCCGAGCCGGGCGTCCATGACGAGCCGGGCACGGGCGGCGCCGGCTTCGGCAACGATGCGTTGGAGCCCACCGAGGACAACCTGAACGAGGGCGGGAACGTCGACGACATGTTCCGCGTCCCGGACTCGCCGGCGGACACGACACCTGAGGACGGGCTGACGGAGGACACCCAGCTCCCCGAGGGTGCACGCTAGCTGGCACCTCGTCGCAAGCATGGACTCAGGCAGCGCCCACGCACCGCGTGGGCGTTGCTGTTTCGGCGCCTGGGGAACAGGCCTCCTTCTCCCTCCCATCACCGCAGAGGGCATCACGCGGCGCATCAACGCCTCGCGCCACGGCACTGGAGTCTCGACAGGACCCGGCGCCGGTGGCCAACCTGAGGGCGCACGGTTACCCCCAATACCCCCATGAAACAGTACGAGAAGAAGTACGACGCGAACGGCCGCCCCTACCTCGAGACGTCCCTGCCGGGGCTGGTGCTCACCCGACTCCCGCTGCTCAACAAGGTCACCTCCTTCTCCTGGGAGGAGCGCAATGAGTTCGGGCTCATGGGCGTGCTGCCCACCCATGTCTCTACGCTGGACGAGCAGGTCGAGCGCTCCTATGCGAACTTCAAGAGCTTCCGCTCGGATTTGGAGAAGCATGTCTTCCTGCGCGCGCTGCAGGACCGGAGCGAGGTGCTCTTCTACGCGCTGATCGATCGGCACATCGAGGAGATGATGCCCATCATCTACACGCCCACGGTGGCGCAGGCGGTGGAGCAGTTCAGCCGCATCTACCGCTACCCGCGTGGCCTGGTGGTG
>NZ_DASPHO010000588.1:0-15418 GCF_035629615.1 Hyalangium sp.
TCAAGGAGACTGTCCTCTCCTCCTTGCTCGCATGGGATCCCGGAGGCCTGCTGCCCAGGGTGGTGACCCACTACACTCGCCATGGGCGGACCGCGAAGCGGCGAGGCTGAGCAGCCGCCCCGTAGATCCGCTGCCCTTGCCGCTGCCGTGGAGCCGCACCTATACTCCGCGCTGCACTCTGGCTCACGGTGGATGCTCCTGCGGATGGCTTCCGGATGCGCTCATGACTGCCTCTGCTGAAGCAACCTTGCCCCGCCTCGAGCAGCCTGCCACCGCCTCTCGTGCTGAAGCGGCTCGCCCGCGCATTGCAGTCCTGATCCCCTGTTACAACGAAGAGGCCACCATCGCCCAAGTCACAGCCGGCTTCCGGGCGGCCCTGCCGGCCGCGACGATCTTCGTCTACGACAACAACTCCGGCGACAAGACGGCCCAGAGGGCCAGCGAGGCTGGCGCTGTCGTGCGCCAGGAACGGCTGCAGGGCAAGGGCCATGTGGTGCGCCGGATGTTCGCCGACATCGAGGCGGACATCTATGTGATGGTTGACGGCGATGCGACCTATGAGGCCGCCGCCGCGCCACGCCTGATCGAGCAGCTGATGCGAGAGGGCCTCGACATGGTGGTGGGCAGCCGCGTGGAGCAGCACCAGGCGGCCTATCGGCCCGGCCACCGCTTTGGAAACCGCCTGCTGACGGGGACGGTCGCGCGGCTCTTCGGCCAGCCGCTGGAGGACATGCTGTCGGGCTATCGTGTCTTCTCGCGCCGCTTCGTCAAGACCTTCCCGGCGCTCGCGGGTGGTTTCGAGATCGAGACGGAGCTGACCGTCCACGCGCTGGAGCTGAACATGGCCGTCGCCGAGGTGGCCACGGCCTATGGCGCGCGGCCCGAGGGCTCCGTCAGCAAGCTCTCGACCTATCGGGATGGGCTGCGCATCCTCTGGATGATCCTGCGCCTCTTCAAGAATGAGCGGCCACTGGGCTTCTTCAGCATCCTGTTCTCGCTGCTGGCAGCGCTGTCCCTGCTCCTGGCTGCTCCCGTCCTCGCCACCTGGCTGGAGACGGGGCTGGTCCCGCGCTTCCCGACGGCCATCCTGTCCACCGGGCTGATGCTCCTGGCGTTCCAGAGCCTCGCCTGCGGCTTCATCCTGGACACCGTCACTCATGGCCGGCGTGAGACCAAGCGCCTGGCCTATCTGGCATGCAAAGGCGCCTTTGAGTCTCAGGAGTGAACGCCCGCTGCGCCGCTGGGTGCTGCCTGCCGTTGTCTTGATCTGTCTGGCATTGGCTGGGGCGATCTTCGCCGTCATGCGCCGCGCGACGGCCACTCGCCAGCCGATAGGGCCCTATCTCAACGGTGCCATGCCTCCAACGCCACCCGTTCCGGGTGGAGGCGGCTGGGAGGCCGTGCCCGCCTTCCCCAGGCTCACGTTCCTGAACCCGGTGGGGCTGACCTTCGCGCCCGGCACGAGCCGCCTCTATGTCTGGGAGCGCGAGGGCCGTGTCTGGTCTTTCGAGAACAATCCCAGCGCCTCGCAGAAGAGGCTGGTGCTGGACTTGAGCAAGCAGTGCCAGGGCTGGGACGACTCCGGGCTGCTGGGGCTGGTCTTTCATCCAGACTTCCAGAAGAACCGCTACATGTACGTCTGGTACACCTACGTCTCTCCCGGGAAGGTCCAGGGCGATCCCAACAACCGTCTCCCGGTCTTCCTGCCCAACCGCGATCGTCTCTCGCGGTTCACGCTCGATGAGTCCGGTGTCGCGATCGCCGGCTCAGAACTGGTGATGATCGAGCAGAATGCCGGGAGCATCTGGCACAACGGCGGCGGCATGTTCTTCCACCCCGTGGATGGATTCTTGTACATCACCAACGGGGACGACGCCGCAACGGCCAACAGTCAGGTCCTCACGCAGAACCTGTTCTCCTGCATCCTTCGCATTGACGTGGACAAGCGAGGTGGGACGATCAGCCATCCACCGCGCCGTGAGCCCGTGAGCGGGCGGACCCGCTCGCTCCCCGGCGGTCCCCACTACTACATCCCTGACGACAACCCGTTCGTCGGAGTCCCCAACGCGCTGGAGGAGATCTGGGCGCTCGGGCTGCGCAGCCCTCACCGCATGACCGTCGACCCGGTCACCGGCCGCATCTTCGTGGGCGATGTCGGCGACGGTGCCAGGGAAGAGATCACGATGATAGAGCCCACCGATCCCGTTGGGCTCAACCTGCAGTGGCCCTACAAAGAAGGCTTCGTGGCGAAGAGCGCCCCTCCCGTCCCGCTCATCGGCACCGAGAAGCCGCCGGTCCTCGATTATGGCCACGGCGGTGATGGCTTCGCGGTGATCGGTGGCTTCGTCTATCGCGGCGCCGTGCACGCGGGCGCCTGGCCCCAAGGCCTCACGGGCGAATACCTCTTCGGAGACAATGACTCGAGGAAGATCTGGCGCCTGAACTTGAGCACCCACCCGGCAACGAAGGAGGAGCTCTTCACCCTCCCCAATGGCCCTGGCCCGAGCTCCGGGAAGAACTACACGGGGCTGTCCTCGTTCGGCCTGGACGAAAAGGGCGAGCTCTACATGTGCCAGCTCAGCAGCACGGGAGGACAGATCTACAAGCTTGCCCGCACCGGCGCTCTGCAGGGCCCGCCCCTCCCGCCCCTGCTCTCCGGTACCGGGGCGTTCCAAGCGCCGGTCCGCGAGATGACTCCGGCTCGCGGAATGGTTCCTTATACCGTCAACTCGCCGCTGTGGTCAGACGGGGCGGACAAGTCTCGCTGGATCGCGGTGCCCAATGATGGCCCACCGTACCAGGCCAGCGAGCAGGCCGGCTTCGCGCCCACGGGGGAGTGGACCTTTCCCAGCGGCACGGTGCTGGTGAAGCACTTCGAGCTCTCCATCGACGAGAACGATCCCACGGTGAAGCGCCGGCTGGAGACGCGGCTCCTGGTCCGCGATCCGGCGCCGCAGGCGGCCAGCAACTCGCTCTATGGCGTGACGTACAAGTGGCGCGCGGACAATACCGATGCCGAGCTGCTCGACGGCAGCGTGACCGAGCACCTCTCCATCAAGACCACCGCGCCGATCGCCGCGTTCATGGCCACCGACATCGGAGGCCCGGCGCCCGCGGGCTCGGCCACGGCCATGGAAGGCGGCTACCGCATCACGGCTGGCGGCAAGGACATCTGGGCTGAGGCTGATCAGCTCCACTTCGCTTATCAGCCGAGGATTGGAGACTTCGACGTCATCGCGCGCGTCCACTCGGTGACGCAGCCTGATCTCTACACCAAGGTGGGGCTGATGGCACGCGAGACGCTTGATGCAAACAGCCGCCACGCCTTTGCGATGCTCTTTCCTACCAACGCGATTCGTCATCGCAACACGGGAGCCTATGAGTTCCAGTACCGCGACACTACCGGAGGAGCGAGCACGGCCGTCTATCCCGAGCCCAGCATCCCTGGCAGCGGCTCGCGGACGTGGGTGCGCCTGCGGCGTCAGGGCGGCCTGTTCACCGGGTATGCCAGCTTAGACGGAGTGAGCTGGACGCCCTACGGCACCGTCACGCTGCCCAAGGCTCCAGCGACGATGTTCTTGGGGATGGCCGTCACCTCGCACGCGAGCGGCCGCCCCGCGGCCGCGGAGTTCCGGGATCTGGCCAACGTCCGCGCGCAGGAATGGTATTACCCGAGCCGCTCTGACTGCCTCTTCTGCCACAACGCCGAGGCGAAGTTCGTGCTGGGCGTCAACACCCGGCAGTTGAACGGGGAGCCCACCCCTCCCATAGACAGCACCGGCAATCAGCTCCTCACCTGGAACCAGCTCGGCCTGCTGAATCCCGGCATCAACGAGGCCGGCCTCGCGAAGTTCGACCGGCTGGTCCCTGTGACGGATGGCAGCGCGCCACTCGAGCACCGCGTCCGCTCGTACATCGATGCCAACTGCGCGCACTGTCACCGTCCCGGCGGCGTGCACTCGGCCTTATTCGACGGGCGCCATGCTACTCCGCTGGCGAGCCAGAACCTCGTCGGCGGACGGGTGTTCCATGACCTGGGGATCGACGGTGCGAAGGTCGTCAAGGCCCGGGACGTCCAGCGCTCGATCTTGTTCAAGCGCGGCAGCACACGCGATCCCTCGCTCCAGATGCCGCCGCTGGCCACCAACGTCGTGGACACTCAGGCCATGGCCGTTCTGCGTGGCTGGATCAACAGCCTGCCAGGGCTTCCGGTGCTGGATCCGCCGGTGATCAGCCCCAGCGGCGACGGACTGTTCAACCAGAGCGTTGAAGTCACGCTGCTGCACGATGAGCCGGGCACGGCGCTCCACTACACGTTGGATCGGACCATGCCCACCTCCTCGTCGGCGCGTTATACCGCTCCGTTCACGCTCGAGGCGGACAGCACGGTCACCGCCAGGGCCTTCAAGCCAAGCTTTGGACAGAGCGTGAGTGCCAGCGCTGCGTTCACCGTGGTTCCCCTGAGGGCCCCCGAGAACCCACCCGGCACCGTGAACGGTCTCGTCTACCAGTCCTTTGAGGGTGACTGGGGGACGCTGCCGGACTTCGAGACGCTGATGCCAATCAAGACTGGCGTCACGAACACCTTCGACGTTGGCCTGCGGAGCCGCGGCGATTCCTTCGCCCTCAGGTTTACGGGCTACCTCGAGGTGCCCACTGACGGCCTCTACACGTTCTATACGTCCTCCGATGACGGGAGCAGGCTCTCTCTCGGCACGGAGCTGGTGGTGGACAACGACGGACTGCATCCGGTGCTGGAGAAGTCCGGCACCATCGGCCTCAAGGCCGGCAAGCACGCGATCACGGTGACGATGTTCGATGCGGGTGCCCAGGAGGCCCTCACGGTCAGCTACTCCGGCCCAGGCCTGGACAAGAGGCCTATCCCCGGCAGCGTGCTCTTCCGGCCGGCGTCCGTGGCTGCGCCGGTCATCACGCCTCAGGGGGGAGGCTTCGCCGGCTCGCAACAGGTCTCCCTCCGCTCCACGACCGAGGGCGCGAGCATCTTCTACACGACGGACGGCAGCCTGCCGACGATCGGCTCCACGTTCTATACCGGCGCGTTCACGCTTGCCTCCAGCGCGAACGTCCGCGCGCTGGCCGTCAAGTCCGGCCTGATGCCGAGCCCTGTTACAAGCGCCGTGTTGACGCGCACGGATGCTCCGCCGGGCATCTCCGCGGTCATCGCCAGCGGCCTCAACACCTCCGTCACCGTGGTGTTCGACAAGCCCCTGGACGGCAACAGCGCTGGCAACAAGGACCACTACGCCATCAGCGGGCTGGAGATCTCCTCGGCGGTCTCGTCCGGCGACACTGTCACGCTGACGACCCAGAGGATGGCCGATAACGCGCAGTACACGCTCACCGTGAATGGCGTCAGGGATCCGGCTGGCAAGGTGATTGCCCCTAACTCTACGATGACGTTCCGCTACTTTCCGGCGGGATCGATCTCTCGTGAGTACTGGACGGATATCGGCGGAAGCGCGATCTCGAGCCTGACGAGCAGTCCGGGCTACCCGCACGGCCCAGCGGGAGGAGACCAGCCGGTGTGGTTCGAGGCGCCCCATAACTGGGCCAACAACTACGGCACGCGCATGCGCGGCTATCTTATTCCCGGCCAGAATGCTCGCTATACCTTCGCGCTGGCCACCGACGACGCTGGCGAGCTCTGGCTGAGCACCGACGAGAAGCCAGCCAATAAGGCTCAGATCGTGCGTATCGCAGGCTGGACGGGCAGGCGGAGATGGACCACCACCAGCGGGGGTACTCCTCTGCAATACACGACACCCACGAGCCTGATCAGCGGGCAACGCTACTACCTGGAGGCAGTCCAAAAAGAGGGGGACGGCGAGGACAACCTCGCGGTTCTGGCCGTGCCCATGGGTACGCCGATCCATGATGATGATGCACCCATTGGAGGGCCGCAGCTCGCGCCATACATTGAACCTGTGCGCATCCTCTCGCACCCGGCGAGCCAGACGGTGCCTGCTGGCCAGCAGGTGACCTTCGCCTTCGTGGCAGCTGGCTCCGCACCGCGCACGTACCAGTGGCTCAAGAACGGCGCCGCCCTCCGCGGTGCCACGGGGCCCAGGCTGATGCTGAACAACGTGACACGCAGGGATGCCGCCAGCTACAGCGTCGTGATCGGGAATCTGTCGAACAATGTCACCAGCGAGAGCGCGGCCCTGACAGTCACCCAGCCTGTGGAGGTGTCATTCAGCGCCGCGGCCTCCAGCGGATCCGAAAGTCTTGGCACAGCCCGCTGGGTGGTGTCGCTCAGCGTGTCCCCCAGCGTCACGGCCTCCGTCGACTATGCCGTCACCGGTGGCGGTGCTGCTCACGGCGGGCTGGATTACCAGACGCTCACGAGCGGGACGCTGTACTTCACGCCCGGCGGCCCCACGGCCCAGGAGCTGACCCTGAGCATTGTCCCTGATCTGCTGGACGAAGCTGACGAGAGCATCCAGGTCAGGCTGAGCAACCCGGTGAACGCCAGGCTCGGCGCTCATCGTTCGCACAGCTACACGATCAGGGATGATGATGCCGGACCCACGTTGGCCTTTACCCTGGCATCTTCCAGCAGTGTGGAAGGTGCAGCGCTGGCGGCCGTCCAGGTGGAGCTCAGTGCGCATTCCGGACGAACCGTGGTGGTGCCCTTCACCGTTACTGGCACTGCCATGGGTAACGGCATCGATCATTCGCTCGGCCAGGGGAAGCTGACCTTCAGTCCTGGCGAGAAGTCGAAAACGCTCTACATCCCGCTCGCCGACGACGCGGCGCCCGAGAGCGCCGAGACGATCATCCTCTCCCTTGGCACGCCGCTGAATTCAACCCTCGGTGCCACGGATGTACACACCCTGACGATCCTGGACGATGAGCCGGCATCGGCGCGGTCCTCGGACTGACTCTCTGGCAACAGGAGCCTCGCCCGTCTAGAGTCTCTGCCGTCGTGCGTCGTGCCATGGAGAGTGCCGCATGTCGCTGGAATCTCTCTGCCCCCGGCGCCTGGCTGTCGGGGCGCTGCTCTGCGGCGGACTCGCTGGGGCCGAGCCCGTCGGCACCGCCGAGGCCACTCGAGACGAGCCCCCGCGCAACTACGGCAACCTGCGCATCGGTGGGTCCTTGTCCAGCCGTCGCCCCACGGTGTGCCTCGAGCTGTCTCCCACCGACATGCTCGGTGTGGAGGGCTGCGGCACGGGCTCGGGCTTCCTGCACCATGACCCGGAGCCGGCGATCACCCACTTCCGAGCCAACCTGAAGCTCGCCAGCTGGAAGACGGGACGCTTCTGGCTCCAGCCGCGCGTGAGCGCCGGCTTCGCGGAGCTGCAGGTGGGCGAGGACAGCAGTGGCTTCCACTTCACCGGCACAGGCCCCACGGGCGTCGAGACGGCGGGTCCGGAGCTGGGCGCCTCGCTGCGCGCGCTCATGCCGGTGTCCTCCGGGGTGGAGCTCGTGGGCGAGCTGGGAGTGAGCACGGCCTGGCTGCAGCACGCGCCCCAGCTGGTCCGGCCGCAGTCTTCATGGCAGCCGAGCGCCAGTCTCACGTTCGGCATCGGCTTCTGAGCCTCACCTGGCGCGAAAGGACACTGTCGATGAAGACGGAGAACCGCTCGATGCAGACGTGGCTGGAGGCCTTCGCCGCCGAGCATGGTGCCATGGCTGGGACCGTGCACCTCCAGCGCGGTGAGGACCTGGAGCTGGTGGCTGCGGTCAACATTCCGCCCCCGGTCCTGGCAGCGGTGCGGCACGTGCCGCGTGGCAAGGGAATGGCGGGCATTGCCCAGGTGCGCAAGGCACCCGTGCAGACCTGCAACCTGCAGACGGACGACACCGGTCGCATCAAGCCGGGCGCCAAGGCGGTGGATGGAAGGGCCGCGGTGGCCCTGCCCGTGCTCGATGGGGCCGGGGAGGTGCTGGCCGTGGTGGGCATCGCCTTCATGGAGGAGGGGGAGATCTCCGCCGAGCGAGAGCGTGCGCTGATGACCGCTGCCGCGGGGCTGCCGCTCGGAGGCACCTGAGCCGGGCCCATGGCTCTACCGCCAACCGAGAGTCGTGCGTCGGTTCGCACCGGGAACGCGCTGGCGGGCTGGGCTGGCTTCTGCGGCCTGCTGCTGGCCGCCATCCTGGTCCCCTTCTTCCTGTTCGGTGAGCGGGTCGAGGCCGCGGCCAGCGCGTTCCTCTCCGCGCGCCCGCCAGACTGGCAGGTGGCCCTCGTCCTCGGCGGGCTGCTCGCGGTGGACATCGTGCTGCCCGTGCCCTCCAGCCTCGTCAGCACGGCGGCGGGCGGGCTGCTGGGCTTCTGGCTCGGGACAGCGGCCTCCTGGACCGGGATGATGGTGAGCTGTCTGGTGGGCTATCAGCTCGGCGCCAGGGCGGGAGCGCCCGCCTTGCGGCGGATGGCCGGTGAGGCGGAGCGGGCCCGCGTCGCCCGGATGGCCGCGCGCCACGGCCGCTGGTTCCTCCTCATCTTCAGGGCCGTCCCGGTGCTGGCGGAGATCTCCATCGTCTTCGCGGGTGTCAGCCGCATGCGACGTCGCGAGTTCCTCCTCGTGTCGGCGATCTCCAACCTGGGTATCTCCGCGATCTACGCGGCGCTGGGGGGCTCCGCCGCGTCCGTGATCCCGTGAGGCAAGCCGTACGCACTGCGAGTCGCCGGTGAGGGTGGTGGTCACCACGATGTTCGTCTCGGTGGCACCGGCTCGGGCTCACACGCCCTACTCCATGAGTTACATCCCGGTTCGCTGCTGCTACCCTGCCAGCCTCCCTGAACCAGGAGGCAACCATGGCGAAGCGCGACAAGGCAGACCCCTCGACCGTGTCTTGGGTCGATCTGCAGACGCCGGATCTCGACAAGGCGCGGAAGTTCTACGGCGAGCTGCTCGGCTGGTCTTTCGTGGGGGGTGACGACCCCAACGCCGGCTTCTACACGATGGCGCAGCTCGGGGGACGCAACGTCGCCGGCATGGCGAAGCTCCGCGCCGGCTCGCCGTTCCCGCCGATGTGGAGCATCTACCTGGCCGTCGAGAATGCCGACGAGATCGCCCGAAAGATCACCGAAGCGGGCGGCAAGATCGTCGTCCCGCCCATGGACGTGATGGAGGAGGGGCGGATGGGGTACTTCGCCGATCCGACCGGAGCGCACTTCGGGGTCTGGCAAGGCCGGCGGCACCAGGGTGCCCAGGTGATCGAAGAGACGGGATCGATGACCTGGCACGAGGTGTATACGCGCGACCTGGCCAAGGCCCGGCCGTTCTACATGAGCGTCTTCGGGCTGGAGGTGAAGCGCCTCGATGCTCCGGGGATCGACTACTGGACGCTCCAGAAAGGTGGGAGGACGGTCTTCGGAGCTATGCAGATGAGCGCTCAGTTCCCACCGGAGGTGCCCTCGCACTGGAACACCTACTTCGCCGTCACCGACACGGACGCGGCGGCGAAGAAGGCAGGCGAGCTCGGTGGCACGGTGATGGCTCCGCCGTTCGATACGCCCTATGGGCGCATGGCGGTGATCGCGGATCCGGCGGGCGCGGCGTTCTGTGTGATCAAGCCCGTCTCGTCATCGAGCGTCTGGTAAGCGGGCCTCGGATTTGTACTCGCTCTGGCGAGCAGCGATCTTCGGCACGGCACACCTGTGAACGGGAGCATGATGATGGATCCGCGAGAACGAACCCCTAGAGGGGTCGAGGCGTCGGCGCGCGACGAGCTGAAGAAACGTTTCCGCGGCGACCTCGTCCTCCCGGGTGACGTCGGCTATGACGAGCTGCGCCAGGTCTGGAACGCGCGCGTCGATCGGCGGCCCGCGCTCATCGCCCGCTGCACGGGCATCGCAGATGTCATGGCGGCCCTCGGGTTCGCGCGCGAGCGCGGCCTGCCCCTGACGGTGCGCGGAGGCGGGCACGATATCGCCGGCAATGGCGTGATCGATGATGGCATCGTTCTCGACATGCGCCCCATGAAGGGCGTCCGGGTCGATCCCGGCCGCCGCGTGGTGCGCGCGCAGGCCGGTCTCACCTGGGGCGAGCTGGAGCATGACACGGAGGTGTTTGGGCTCTTCCCCGTGGGCGGTCAATGCTCGACCACGGGAATCGTCGGCGTCACACTCGGCGGCGGGATCAGCTCGCTGAGCCGGATCCGAGGCCACGGCGTCGACAACCTCCTCTCCATCGACCTCGTCACGGCGGATGGCCGCTTCGTGACCGCGAGCGAGACAGAGAACCCGGAGCTCTTCTGGGGGCTCCGCGGCGGCGGCGGCAATTTCGGTGTCGTCACCGAGCTGGAGATGCGGCTCTACCCGGTCCCGGACATCGTCTCGGGCCTCCTGGCCTGGCCGATGGATCGGGCGGAGGAGGTGCTCCGCCTCTTCCGCGATCAATGCGCGACCGCACCCGACGCGCTCCTCCTGCAGCTCTTCAGCTGGGTGTTTCCTCCGGGGATGGGGTTCCCCGACAGTCTGGTGGGTCAGACCGGGGTCGCGGTCATGCCTGTCTTTCATGGAAGCGTCGAGGCCGCCGCCACGACGTGGCTCGCGCCATGGCGTGCCCTGAAGCCGGCGCTCGACGGCATCGGGCCGATGCCCTACCACACGCTTCAGCACCTGTTCGACGGAATGCTCGCGCTGCGGCTGCGCCAATACCAGCGGTGTGAGTTCCTCACGGGCCTTCCGGAGGAGGCGATCAAGGTTTTCGCCCGCTTCTCGCATGAGATCACGTCGCCGATGTCCATTGTCGAAATGGCGAACTTCACCGGAGGCATGGCCAGTCGAGTCCCGAGCGACGCGACCGCGGTCGCACGGCGCGATGCGCACCTCTTCTTTGCAATCCAGAGCGCCTGGAGCGACCCGGGGGAGGACGAGCGGCACCTCACCTGGACACAGTCGTTCTGGGAGGCCATTCGCCCCTTCTCCGCGGGCGGCGGCCATCCGAACTTCCTCGAAGGGGACGAGCCGAAGGAGCGCGTGGCGGACTACTTCGGGCGCGAGAAGTACGAGCGCCTTCGGGCGCTGAAGCGCGCGTGGGATCCGGAGAACGTCTTCCGCCGAAACAAGAACATCGAGCCGTAGCGAGAGGTGGGAATGGGCGTGGGTCCTGACCTCTCGGCGTTTCACCGGCCGGGGAGCTTCCCCTGCTCGTCGACTTCCAGCGCGGCCACCGGAGATGACAGAGCCCTCGTCGGAGAGGTCGACGCTTCTGTTTCTCCCACTCGGGATCAACGGGCCGTCTGCAGCGGTTTGCGCTCCTTCACGCAAGCCTGGATCAGCTCGAGCACGCTCATGCGGGTGCCGCCGACGTCGAACTGGTGCTCCTTGAACTCGGGATACCGGTTCTCCAGGATGCGCCCCTCCGCGATGCAATTGTTGAGCTGATCGAGCGCCTCGTTCTTGCGCGACTTGGAGAGGAGATTCTTCGCCAATTCGTAGGCCTTCCTCGGGCCTTCGTCGAACCGAAGCCGCACGTCGACCTGCTTTTGTGGCTCCTGCAGCGCCTCTGCCTTCTGGGCGCACTGAGCCATCACCTCTTTCGGCTTGACCGGTAGACCGCCGACGAGCACGTCGGACGCGGCGAGCCGGGCGTTCTCCTTCAACATCCTGGCGCCGTCGTCCTGGCAGGCCTTGAGCTTCTCCATCGCGCTCGCGTACAGCTCCTTCCTCTTGCGCAGGTCCGCGGTGGACGCGGCCGCCTCCGACATCGCGTGGGCGGCGGCCAGGGCCTCACCGGTCATCCGGCGCAACGCCCGCTCCTGCCGCGCGAACTCGAGCGCCTCCACCAACCTCAGCAGCTCGTTGCGCCCCCGCTCCGCGGACGCTGCGTAGCCGGCGTCCTGCCCCTCCAGCTCCGCGCGCGCCTCGAGCGCTTGCATGATTGCGTCCACGCTCTTCGAGGCGGCCTCGAGGTGGGCGTCGGTCGATGAGACGACCTTCGCTGCTTCGAGCTTCTCCTTCGCCGTGCTCACCCGCTCGGCGAGCTGCGAGCGGGCGTCCACTGCGGACAGCGCGATCTTCCGCCGGGCGATGCGGTCGCTCAGCTCCGTCATCCGCTCCTTCGTCTCCTTGGCGTACTGCGCGTAGTCGCGATCCTTCCTGACGAACTGGACGCCGGCCTCCAGCACCACGCCGATCTGCTTGACCGCGTTGTCTGCCTCCTGCAGCTGCGCCTCGGAGGGCTTCTCCTTCTGGATTTGGGTGACCAGGGCGGCCGCGCTCTTCCGCGCTTCGTCGACCTTCGCGCGCTGGCGCTGCAGATCGACCTCGTACCGGCGCTTCTCAATCGCCGCCCGGCCGTCCTTGAGCAACTGACGCGCGTCAGCGGCGGCTCCGCTGATCGCGGGATTCCTCGCGTGAACCGTCTCGAGCGTCTTCGCCAGGACGGTCAGCGCCGTGTTCGCCTCCTCGAACTGTTCATCGGTCGGAGCCCGCTTCTCGAGATTGCGCAAGGCCTGCATGACCTCGGCGCGCGCCGCCTCGAGGCTGCGGACCTGGAGTGCCACCTCCACCTCGACGAGCGTGTTCTTCACCTCGGTGAGGTACTGGCCGATCGCCTGACTCCGCCCTGCCTGCGGCTCGTACTTCTCCACCAGCTTCCGGACGACGAACGCCGCGGTCTTGGCCTCGGCGAGCTGCTCGGACGTCGGCTTCCTCGCGCGCAGCGCTTTGGCAGCCGCGACGAGCTCCTCCTGGGCAGGCCCCAACTCCACCTTGACCCGCGAGACACCCGCCGCCACCACGAGCTCCTCCATCTGGCGCTTCGCCTGCGCGATCTCGGCTCGTGCCTTCTCCGCCTCCGCGCGATACGCCTTGTCGCGAGCCTCAAGGGGCTTGCCCTCCTCGAGCTGCTTCTGCAACGCCGCCGCCGCCTTGTCGGTGGCGCCGAACTTCTCGTCCGACCAGGCCTTGCCCAGCTCGGCGAGCGCGGTGGACAGGGCCTTGCGGCTCTCGTCCAGGAGTCCTCGCTGCTTCTGTGCCGACAGCTCCAACCACCGTTCGTCGATCGTCTTCTGGTGACGGGCGACGGTCGCGTCTACCTCGGTGAGGTACGCGGCGAACTTCGGATCCTGCTTCGTCAGTGACCGGCTCTCCTCTGCCATCTGCTTGACCGCCGCCACCGCGGCCCGCGCATCGTCCATCTCCTTGGGACCGGGGTCTTTCCCCGCGACCTTTGTCATCCGATCGTTCAGGGTCGCCATCGCGCCGTCGATGCGCCGGCGGAACTCGTAGATGTGGATCTTGGCTCGGCGCTCGTCGACGTACTCGCGCTTGGTCCGGAGCTCCTTCCGTGCGGCCAGGACGGCCTTTGCGTACTCGAGATCCTCCGTCTCGAAGCTCGCGCCTGCGTCGAGCGCGCTCTTCAGCGCCTCCACCGCCGCGAGGGCGGCGTCGAGGTCCGCGTTGCTCGGCGGATCCTTCTCGATCCGTTGAACGGCCGCCGTCAGAGTGGCGCGAGCACTCTCAAGCCTCTTTGTTGCCTCCGCAACGGACTTCGCGGCGCCAGCCTCTGGCGACGCGGCAGATGCATCGACAGAGGCGAGGACGAAGAACCCGATGAACACCAGCGCTGAGGTACGTACCATTCGGGCCAATCTACTACAGCGAGGGGGTTGGAGCCCGGGCTAATCTCGGCGGAACCCGTTCCGGCTCGCCTGGCTGGAGACCGGGGAGAGAGCCCCACCGGGCGCGAGGCGTCACGGCGTGCTGGGAGGAGGTGGAGCGGCGGCGCCGGCAGGGCGGTCCCGGCGATGACTTGCTGGGCCTGATGACGCTGCGGGCCAGGGAAGATTCGCTAGTCCAGGGGTAGCTCCAGCGTGGCCGTGGCGCCCTTGCCCGGCCCTTCGCTCTCCAGCAGGAGGCGCCCTCCCAGCATCCTCGCCGCCAGCGCGCTTGAGTGCAGGCCCAGGCCATGCCCTCCCTCGCGCGTGGTGAACCCCTGGGAGAAGAGCCGCGCGCGGAGCTCGGGTGCGATGCCCATGCCCTGATCCACCACCTGGATGCGCGCCAGGCTGCCTACCGCCTCGAGCCGCAAGCGCAGGCTCCGCTGCCCCTCGGGCACCGAGGCCATGGCCGTCTTGGCGTTGCTGATGAGGTTGATCAAGATCTGCAGCACCTTGTGCCTGTCCACCCGAACCCTGGGCAGCACGGAGAACTCCCGGATCACGGAGACACCGTGGCGCTTGAGCGCAGGCATCTGGATGCTCAGGGAGTCCTCGACGAGCTGCGAGAGCTCGTACTCCTCCGTGACAAGCGTGCTGCGGGCATAGGTCTGCTGCACCTGGACGATGGCCCGGACGTGCTCGATGTGCTTGCTCATCGCGGCCAGGCCTTCCTGCAGCGCAGCCTGCTCCCGGAGCAGCTCTTCCGCCAGGCCCTCGAGATACTCGGGCAGCAGGATGCCGCGCGGATCGCGGGTGAAGAAGTCCGCCAGGGCGCTCTGGTGCTCCTGGAGCATGGCGGAGAGCTGCTTCACCCTCGCTATGCGAGAGGCGCTCACAGTGTGGCTGAGCATCTCGACGTTGACGATGGCGCTGGTCAGCACGTTGCCCACGTTATGGAGGACGCTGGTGGCCACCTCGGCCATGCCCGCCGAGCGAGCCGTCTCCACCAGCTGGGCCTGGGCCTTCCTCAGCTCCCCCGTGCGCTCCTCCACCCGCTTCTCCAGCTCATCATTGGCGCTGCGCAGGGCCGCCTCGGCACGCTGCACGTCCGCGTACAGCCGCGCGTTCTCGAGGGAGATGGCGGCTTGAGAGGCGAGGTGCCCGAGCAGAGAGAGGCGCGCGGGCGTGAAGGCGTTGGTGGCGAGGCTGTTCTCCAGGTAGAGCACCCCACGGAACTCCTCCTGGCGTACCAGCGGGAGGCAGAGCACCGAGCGGGCCTTTCCGCGCTCCAGCCACGCATCCGCCGAGAACGCGTGGGGCTGGGCACCATCGTCGATGAGCACGTGCTCCCGCGTGCGCATGACGTAGGAGATGAGCGTCCAGGGCAGCCGATCCTCCTCCGAGCCGGAGGACTCGGGTGAGGAGCCCGAGATCGCCACGACCGAGAGCTTGCCGCCCTGCAGCAGCACCAGGGCTCCCCGTTGAGCACCGGCGTTCTCGATGGCCACCCTCAGCAGCGTGGCCGCGAGCCGCTCGAGGACGATCTCCCCGGAGATGGCCTGCTGCGCCTTCACCACGGTGAGCGCATCGATCTGTGTAGAGCCCGTGTCGGTGCCGTTCTCCTCGGCCTCCGAGGCGGAGGCCAGGTACGGCCACTGAGCGTCCAGGTGCCTCACCTTGCCCAGGGCCCCCCAGCTCAGGTACGCCTCGCGGGCCTTGCGCGCATAGGCATCCGCGAGCAGGGGCATCTGCCGCGCGCCCCCCAAGCGGGCGGCGAGCTCGCACGCGAGGCCCACGTGCTGGGGAAAGCCCTGCTTGCGAGCCCACTGGATCGCCTCCTCAT
>NZ_DASPHO010000589.1:0-15550 GCF_035629615.1 Hyalangium sp.
CACTCCGGACTTCTTGAGGGCGGACCCGAGGTTCTTGGGGAAGGCGGCGGCGAGCTTCGCCGTGGCGGACAGCTTGTCGGCGAGGGAGGTGGAGGGGCTCGCCACTGTGTGGAGGGCGTCGACGAGCCTCTGGACCTCCGCGTTCGTCTTCTGGGTCAGCTCCGGGTGACGCTTCCTGGCCTCGTGGATGTTCTTGGGGGGCTTGTCCTGGCTCGAGCTGTTCCCATCATCCCGGTAGGTCGTTCTCATCGGAGGCAGCGTCTTCTGGAGCACGCGTGCCTTCGGGATCCTCAACACCTGGCCGGGGAAGATGCGGTTGACGTCGCTGATACCATTGAGCCGGGAGAGCACCTCGACTGTGACGTCGTGGCGCCGCGCGATCGCGCTCAGGGTGTCGCCCGAGTTCACGCGGTATTCGATGCCGCCCATGGCTCGTCCTCGCTCCTCCCTCCAGGATACCGCCTCCAACATGGGCGGGGGAGGACCGGTGGCTTGAGGCGGCTCAAAGCAGAACCGGCCTCACGCCGGGCTGCTGAGCCCACGTGAAGCCGGTCCGTGTTGCTACCACCGCTGGGGGGAGAGCTACCCGCCGATCATGCGGATGGTCGTCTTCGACAGCTCGTTGATCTGCTTCATCGCCTGGGCGAGCGCCTGGATCAGCTCCTGCTCCTTCTGCATCGTGATCTGCGACCGCATCTGCTCCTGCATCTCCGGGGGAGCGCTGGCCAGCCAGGCCTGCTCCTGGGACGTGTTGGCGCGAACCCCGCCTGCGATGGTGGAGACCATGTCGTTGATGGCTGTGCTGCTCATGGATATGTCCTCGGATTTCAAAGCTTCCTTGAGGGAAGCAGGCCTTCTTGATCTGGATTGTCGGCCCCAGCCGGCAAAAGTTTCCGCCAGGCCGCCGCTTTGCACCAGCTCTCCGATCAGGAACGGGGCAGGCGTCGTTGGTCATTCCTACATTTGAACACATTGCCTCACGGGCGGTGGGGGTCAACGGTGAGGCCCATCTCCCGCAGCTCGGCGTGGAGCTTCAGCCGGGCCTGGGCCCAGGGCAGCGCCTCCACCCGGTAGCCCGAGAGCGCGTCGAGCAGCTGGGCCCGGTAGCTCGGGTTGCCGGGATCGGCGATCACCACCACGCCGCGATCGGCATGGGAGCGGATGAGCCGCCCCACGCCCTGGCGCAGCAGCAGCAACGCCCTCGGCAGCCGGTACTGGACGAAGCCCAGATACTCGCTGCCTCCGCGCGTCAGTGCTTCCTCGCGGGAGGCCACCAGGGGCCGGGTTGGCGGCTCCAGCGGCAGCTTGTCGATGAAGACACACCCCACGCCACGGCCGGGGATGTCCACGCCCTGCCAGAAGCTCTTCGTGCCCAGCAGCACTGTCCCCGCGTCCCGCTCCTGCCTTGCCGCCAGCGAGCGCCCATGCCCGCGCGTCTGCCGCATCACCTCGATGCCCAGCGGCTCCAGCCGCGTCTGGACGGCCAGCGCCACCCGCTCCATGCGCCGCGTGGAGGCGAACAGCCCCAACAGCCGGCCTCCCATGGCCTGCGCCAGCCCGGAGACGCGCATTGCCGCCCACTCCACGAATGGCTCCTCGTGGGCTCGCGGCGCGTCTGTCACCAGCACCACCAGCGCCTGTTCGCGCAGCCGGAAGGGGGAGGGGGCTCGCAGCAGCCGAGGCGCCGGCACCTCGCTCCGTCCGGACAGTCCCAGGCGCCGCAGGACGAACGGGCTCTCGGGCCCCGTGCTCAGTGTGGCCGAGGTGAGCACCAGCGCTCGCTTCGTCGCCGCGAAGTCCTTCGACACGAAGGCCGAGACATCCACGGGCTGTGCCCCCACGCTCCACCGCTGCCGCTTCGGCTCCGCCGTGGCCGCGTAGCACCGCCCCTCGGAGGGCGCTCCCGCAAGCTCCTCCGCCAGGCCTGTCAGATCCGCCAGCTCCGAGGCCGCTCCCGCCAGCTCGCGCTCCAGTGCTGGCTGCCGCACCGCCAGCTCGGGCAGGGCCTCCAGCACGCGCACGGACAGCAGCCTGTGCAGCTCTCGCAGCGCCTCGCGCACCTCCTGGATCCCGTCGCGGACCGGCGCCCACGGGGGCGAGGCCCGCACCGCCGCGGTGATCCTCAGCTCCGGGGCATAGGCCGCCTCGTCCGAGTCCTCGTTGGGCGCCGCCGCGGGCTCGCACAGCGTCGTCACCCGATCGCCCAGGCTCCGGGCCGCGGAGAGCAGGCCGCTGAGCGCGGACTCCACCTCGTTCATCAGCCCGCGCCCCTCCGCCCGCCGCGTGCTCACCAGGGCGCGCCGCAGCTCGGCGAAGAGGCCTCGCCGCCCATCCCGTCCGTGCAGCCGTTCGGTGAGCCGGAAGAAGGCCAGGTCCGACAGCTCCAGGGTGAGCGCCGTGGTGGCCACATCCTCCACCTCGTGCGCCTCGTCGAGCACCAGGTGATCCAGCCGCGGGTAGCGGGGCGGCCACGCGAAGGCCAGCGACTGGTTGATGACGAGCACGTCCGCCGCGCGCGCCTGTGCCACCGCCGAGTGGTAGTAGCAGCGGTGGTAGTGCGGGCAGCGCTCGCCCAGCGTCGTCGCCGCCTCCGAGCGCACCGCTGGCACCAGCATGTGCAGCTGCGGGAAGCGCTCGCGGAACCAGTGGCTCAGCCGATCCAGGTCTCCGTCCGAGCTGCGCCGCAGGAAGGCGCGCAGGTACGCCCGGGGCGCGCGAGCCTCGTGCCTCATCCCCGGCTCCACGAGCGTCGCGTCCAGCGCGCGCCGGCGGCACATGTAGTTCGTCTGTCCCTTGAGCAGGGCGTACCCGAAGGCGCCCCCCGTGGCGCGGTGCAGCCGCGGCAGGTCCTTCTCGATGAGCTGGTCCTGTAGCGTCTTGGTGTGCGGCGCCACCGCCACCTTCCGCCCGTTTCGCGCCGCGAACAGCGCCGCCGGGGCCAGGTAGGCCAGCGACTTGCCCGTTCCCGTGCTCGCCTCGACAGCCAGCTGTCCTCCCTCGGAGAGCGTGCGCGCCACCGCCTGCGACATCTCGAGCTGGGCGGGCCGGCTCTTGAAGCCCTCCTCCAACTGCTCCAGCGCGCCCCCAGCGCCCAGCAGTGCCGCCACCTCCTCGGAGCGCACGGGCTGCACGGGCGTCCCAGGCTCGGGCTCGGGCGGAGCCTTGGCGCCCCCCGCACGCAGGCGCTCCGGACGGCCTGGCAGGAAGCCCCCGGTCCGCTCCAGCTTCAACGGCACCGGCGTGGCCCGGCACGCCTCCCACAGGCGGTAGAGCAGCGCCACCAGGGGGCCTTCCTCCGACGCACTGGCCTCTTCCACCGACGCCTCGCCCGCCTCCGCCTGGGCCAGCCTCAGCACCGCACGCGTCCGCGGCTCCAGCGTGGTCAGCAGATCCGCGATGTCCTCCGCGCGGCCCTCGCGGATGCACCCCTCCAGCGCATGCACGAGCACCGCGTGCGTCGCCAGGCAGTCCGTCACCACACGGTGCGCCGTGCGCGGCTTCTGCCCCGCCCACCGCAGCATCGCCTCCAGCGAGTGGCTCGACAGCTCCGGGTGCAGGTAGTGCAGCAGCTCGCACGAGTCGAGCACCGGGGCGCGGATGGGCCCCAGCAGCTCCGGCAGGAAGCCCTTCTCGAAGGGCGCGTTGTGCGCCACCACCGTCCAGCCCGTGAGCGCCTCGCGCAGCTCCTCCATATCGCTGCCGAACCGAGGCCGGCCCGCGAGCAGCGCATCGTCAATGCCCGTCAGCCGGCGGATGGTGATGGGCAGCGGCCGGGAGGGCGAGTACAGCCGGGCGATGCGGCGTACCTCCTGGCCGTTCTCGAAGAAGAGCGCGCCCAGCTCGATGACCTCGTCCACACGGGGATCCAGCCCCGTCGTCTCGAGGTCGAGGAACACATGCCGCGTGAAGAGCTCCGCCGCGCCGCCCATGGGTAGGGCCCAGCCTAGCCGCCTTCCGGCGTCGGGCCGAGCCTCACTCCACCATGAACGTGCCGCTGATCATCTGCCCCATCGCGCAGCCATAGGTGAGGGTCCCCGTCTTGTTCGGGGTGAACGCGATTTCCACGGGCGTGTTGAGGGGCAGCGGCGCGTTGACACCGTGCTCCTTCATGATGATCTCGGTGGCGCAGGTCTGCTCCGTCTTCCGTGTCACCACCAGCATCACCGGCTCGTCCTTCTTCAGGGTGATGGGGGAGGGCTCGTAGCCCTTCTCCGTCACGCTCAGGGAGATGACGCGCGGGCCCGCCCCGGACTTGCGAGCCTCCGCGGGCGGCGGCTCTGCCTTCGGCTCCTTGGAGCACCCCTGCTGCGAGAGGACCGCCGCTGTGGCGGCCAGCGCCAGCAGCGGCTTGATGATCTTCGAGAATAAACGCATGCGGTCCTCTTCTACTCGGCGGAGGCCGGCTCCGCAGGAGGCGGGGCGCCCGCCTCGAAGCGCAGGATGGCGTGCAGAGGGACGAAGACCTCATTGCCAGGCTCGCCCAGCAGCAGATCGAACCGACCCGCCTTCTGCAGCGTCATCTTCAAGGTAACACCGTTGCGGAGCACCAGGCGGACGGGCTGGCCCACCTGCGGCAGGAAGGGACGCGGATCAGAGTACGGGCGCTTGTCCGGCTGCCGGGCCACGCTCGAGGGCTTCTGGGTGAGCTTCTGATCCCGCTCCAGCGAGGGCAGCATCTTCTCCCAGTCACTGCGGCGCGTCAGCAGCACCACCTGGAGCTTCTCCAGCCGCCCGGTGCGCTCGAAGACGAAGGCGATGGGCTCCTCGGAGATGAGGGTGTCCAGCACCGTCCGCTCGGCCAGCACCACTGCCAGCTCCGTCTTCGCCGTCACCAGCCCGGACAGGAAGTCGGCCACCGCGGCGTTCTCCACCTCGCCACGAGCCTGCTTGATGGCGGCCTTGCGCTGGGTGCGCTCCTTGCGCGCCATGAACTCCGTGACGGTCATCCCGCTCTGCACCACGCCGAACGCGTCCCCGAGCGACAGCCCCGGGGTCTTGCCGATCAGCTCGTACACCTGGTCGAAGCGCTTCGCCTCCTCGGCGTGCAGCTTGCGCCAGATGCGGCACTTCATCTTCCCTTCCAGCTCACCCTTGGCGATGCGCGCGGGCACACGCTCTTTCACCGCCAGAGCCTGGATCTGCTCCGGCGTCGGAGGAGGGCGGGGAGGGCCTCGCGGGGCGAAGCGCGCGGCCCCCATGGGACGCGGCGCTCCAGGCCCCGCGCCCGGTCCTCGGGGAGGGCCTCCTGGCCGGGGCGCGGGCCGCGGTGCCGGTACGGCCACGCTGGAAGGGTCGCTGGGAGAAGCGCTGGGAGGGGCGCTCGCGGTGACTGGCCGCGGTGTGGGGGCCGGCAGCGGAGCGCTGGGGATGGCAGGCCGCGGTGCCGCTGGCACGGGCACGCTGGCAGCTGCGGGCCGTGGCACGGGCGTCGCTGTGGGACGCGGCGTGGGAGTAGGACTGGGGGTAGGGCCCTGTGTCGGGGATGGCGCGGGCGACACGCTACCCGGCGTCGCCGCAGCAGGGCGCCGGATGACCTCGACTGCGGGTACGACCCGCCGTGGTTTCCGATCGTTCACGTTCTCACGCTACCTGATAGCCATGACGGGAGGGAGCACAAGGGCTCATGGCTTGAGTGAATCCGATAAATCAACCTTCCACCCAGAGGGCTCGCGGACCAGCCGCACCTCGCGCGCCTGTCCAGAGGAGACCACGCGCACAGTGGCCACGCCCCCCTCCTCTCGCACCAACGTAATCTCCGTAACATCCGAGGGGGGACCGGAATTCATGAAGAGCAGCTCGTAGGGCTCGGCCTTCACGTTGCCCCCGGAGGCCTCCTTCATCACCTGGGCTCGGGCCGTGAGCAGGTCCCGGGTGGCTTGGGACAGTGCGCCATAAGCCTTCTTGAACTCCCCCCGCTGCACCTGCTCATGGAAGGAGGTGTAGGCATTTTGGGGCGTGTCGAATCCGGACTTGCCACAGCCGCCAAGGGCGAGCAGGGCCAGCACGAGCAGGGCGGGCAGACGCATGAGCTCCGATCTAGGCCAAAGACCGCCCGGCGCAAAGCGCTACGACATCACTCTTCATGCTGGCGGACGCGGTTGCGGCCTGCTCCCTTGGCTGCATAGAGGCACTCGTCCGCGGCGCGCAGCAGCTCCTCGGGCGTCTGGAGGGAGGGGGAGGGGATGGAGGCCAGCCCCAGCGAGGCGGTGCAGCGCACCATCTTCTTCGTCCCATCCGACCCCTGGTACTCCAGCTCCAGGGCTTCGATGGCCTCGCGCACCCGCTCACACGCTAGCAGCGCCTCCGGGGGGTTCGTCTCCGGCAGCAGGGCGATGAGCTCCTCGCCCCCGTAGCGAGCCAGCATGTCCACCTCGCGCAGCCGCGCCCGCGTCACCTGGGCCACCGCGCGCAGCACCTCGTCCCCGAAGGGGTGCCCGTAGGTGTCGTTGACGCGCTTGAAGTAGTCGATGTCCAGCATCACCAGGGACAGCGGCGCGCGGTAGCGCCGGGCGCGGGCGAACTCCTCCTGCAGCCGCTCCTCGAAGTAGCGGCGGTTGCTCAGGCTGGTGAGCGGATCGGTGCGGCTGAGCGCCAGCAGCTCCTCGCGCTTGCGCGCCAGCTCCTTGTTGGCCCGGTCCAGCTCCCGGTTCTTGTCAATCAGCGCGTCCTGCAGCGCCTTGAGCCGCAGCATGGACTTCACCCGAGCGCCCAGCTCCAGCATGTCGAAGGGCTTCACCAGGTAGTCATCCGCGCCCAGCTCCAGCCCCTCCACCTTGCCGGCCGCCTGCCGCGCCGTCATCAAGATAACGGGGATGAACCCAAAGCCCCCCTCGCCCGAGTTGGCCTTGATGATGCGGCACACCTCCACCCCACCCAGGCCCGGCATCTCCACGTCCATGAGGATGAGATCCGGCCGGTGCTCGCGGATGGCCGACAGCGCCTGCGCCCCATCCCTTGCCTCGCGGAAGCGGTAGCCGTGCGGCGCCAGCCCCTGGCGCACATGCTGCACGTGCGCCGGATCGTCATCCACGATCAGGACGGTGCGGTCCGAATAGTCGCCGCCGGACACCGCACGGCGGCTGCCCTCCGGCGACTTCTTGGTGGTGCTGCTCTCCGGCATTGTCTCCCCCATCCGGAAGAATCCTCCTGCCGCACGGGCGGTGCCGGATTCTCTCCAGTCAGGGGGGGGAAGCCAAGCCACCCCCTCGGTGATTTTTCAACCCGGCTTGACGAGTCGGCCCCGGTAGACGGGCTCGCCACTCTGGAGGTAGCGCCGCTCTCGGGTGGAGGGGACCTCCTCGGGATCATACGGATGGAAGGCCCCCGGCCCGAGCGGGTTGACGAAGCCAGCCTCCTCCAGGATGGCCAGCATCCCGTGCCCCCGATCCTCCACGTCCGTGCGCAGATCGAACCGGCCGCCCGGGTGCAACCTGTTCAAAAGGAGACGGGCGAACTCCGGCTGGATGATGGCGCGCTTGAAGTGGGCCCGCTTCCACCAGGGATCCGGGAACTGGAGGTGGATGGCGGACAGGGAGCCTGGGGCGAAGATGCGGGGCACCACGGAGCGCGCGTCGGCCTCGATGACGCGCAGGTTCTTCAGGCCCATCTTCTCGCCGCGGGACAGGGTGTCGCGGGCGTACTTCTTGCGCCACTCGAAGGCCACGTAGCGCACCTCGGGGTGGCGCCGGCAGTACTCCAGCGCATGGCCTCCGGCTCCCGAGCCCATCTCCAGCTCCAGCGGGCCGGAGAAGCCGAACTCCGCGTCCCAGTCTGGAGGAGCTTCCAGCTTGACGAACTTCAGGCCGACCGGGTCGGGCAGCAGGCGGGGGCGAGCCATGGGGTACGCCGCGCTCTATGCCCCACAGGGGCGGGCTTGAACAGGGCAAAAGCGCGGGGTTGAAGGTATACCGGCGGCATGAAGCTCTTCCACTCGATGGCGGAGGCGCGGGAGCTGGCCGGATCAGCCGTCGCGCTGGGCAACTTCGACGGCGTGCACGTGGGCCACCAGGCCCTCTTTGCCGAGGCGCGCCGCCACGCTCCCTGCGTCGCGCTCACCTTTCAACCCCACCCCGGCAAGGTGCTGCAGCCGGAGCTGGCGCCCAAGCTCATCACCCTGCTGCCGCGCAAGCTGGAGCTCTTCGAGACCCATGGCCTGGACGCCGCGGTGGTGCAGCCCTTCACCCGCGAGTATGCACGCACCCCGGCCGCCGCCTTCGAGGAGTCCCTGCTGGACGTGATGGGCGCCCGGCATCTGGTGGTGGGCAGCGACTTCACCTACGGGGCGGCCCGGGCCGGCACCGTCCTCACCCTGCGAGACGCAGCGGCCCGGCGCGGCGCCGAGGTGCACGTGGTGCCGCCCGTCGCCGTGGATGGCGTGGTGGCCTCCTCCAGCAAAGTCCGCGAGTACATCCTCGAGGGCCGCGTCTCCGCGGCGCACCGGCTGCTCGGGCGGCCCTTTGATCTGGACGGCACGGTGGTGCCGGGCGCAGGGCGCGGCCGGGGCATCGGCTTTCCCACCGCCAACGTGGACACGCAGAACGAGCTGCGGCCCGCCCCTGGCGTCTACGCCATCCGGGTGCGCCTGAAGGACGAGCTGCACGGCCCCTGGCGCCCTGGAGCCGCCAATATCGGCGTCAAGCCCACCTTTGGGGGGTCCGTCGTCACCATCGAGGCCCACCTGCTGGATTTCCAGGGGGATCTCTACGGGAAGGAATTGCGCGTACAGTTCCTGGAGCGCCTGCGCCCCGAGCAGCGTTTTGGCTCCGTGGCCGAACTCGTGGGGCAGATCAAGCGGGATGTCGAGGCTGCTCGCACGGTGATCGCGCGAGCAGACGATTGAGGCCCTTCCAGGGTTTTCCTGTGTCGGTTCAATGGTTTGGCGCTTCTGGACGCTTTGGGCACTTACCTTGACAGGCTGTGTGCCGCTTCTCTCTAATCCAGGGAGGATCTGACATCAGGTCCGTTCCACCTGCCCCTGCTTGGCGCATGGCGTCCTGGGGGCGATTGCTCGTCTTTCCTTCCGTTCGAGGCTGCTGAATGTCTGGTCGACTTGGTGAACTGCTGGTCCGCGAGAACCTCATCACCGTTCAGGCGCTGCGCAAAGCGCAGGAGGAGCAGCAGAAGAGCGGGGCGCGCATCGGCACCGCGCTCATCCGGACGGGGGCCATCGAGGAGTCCAAGCTCACGGACTTCCTCTCCAAGCAGTACGGCGTCCCCGCCATCAACCTGAAGGACTTCGACATCGACCCGGAGATCATCAAGCTGGTCCCCAAGGAGGTCGCCGAGAAGCACCTGGTCATCCCCGTCAACCGCGCGGGCCCCTCGCTCATCGTCGCGATGTGTGATCCGTCCAACATCTACGCGGTGGACGACATGAAGTTCCTCACCGGCTACAACATCGAGTCGGTGGTGGCCTCGGAGATCTCCATCCGCGAGGCGATCGAGCGCTACTACGCGGAGAAGGGCCCCTCGCTGGGCGACATCGTCAACGAGATGGACGACGCCGACATCGAGGTCGACAAGAAAGAGGACGAGAACATCGAGGAGATGGCCAAGGCCGCGGACGACGCGCCCGTGGTCAAGCTGGTGAACCTCATCCTCATGGACGCCATCAAGAAGGGCGCGTCCGATATCCACGTGGAGCCCTACGAGAAGGACTTCCGTGTCCGCTTCCGCATCGACGGCTCGCTCTATGAAGTCATGCGCCCGCCGATGAAGCTGCGCAACGCCATCACCAGCCGTCTGAAGATCATGGCGGAGCTGGACATCTCCGAGCGCCGCCTGCCGCAGGACGGCCGCATCAAGATCAAGATGGGTGGCGGCAAGGAGATGGACTTCCGCGTCAGCGTGTGCCCCACGCTGTTCGGCGAGAAAGTCGTGATGCGTCTGTTGGACAAGTCGAACCTCCAGCTGGACATGACGAAGCTGGGCTTCGATGCGCAGCCGCTCGCGTGGTTCAAGGAGGCCATCGAGCGTCCCTACGGCATGGTGCTGGTGACGGGCCCCACGGGCTCCGGCAAGACGACGACGCTGTACTCGGCGCTCTCCTCGCTCAACCAGATCGACACCAACATCTCCACCGCGGAGGACCCGGTCGAGTTCAACTTCGCCGGCATCAACCAGGTGCAGATGCATGAAGACATCGGCCTGAACTTCGCCGCGGCGCTGCGCAGCTTCCTGCGTCAGGACCCCGACATCATCATGATCGGCGAGATCCGAGACTTCGAGACGGGTGAGATCGCCGTCAAGGCGGCGCTCACCGGCCACCTGGTGCTCTCCACGCTGCACACCAACGACGCCCCAGGCACGGTGAGCCGTCTGCTCAACATGGGCATCGAGCCCTTCCTCGTGACGGCCTCGCTCAACCTCATCCTTGCCCAGCGTCTGTGCCGCCGCCTCTGCAAGGAGTGCAAGCGTCCGGCGACCGAGGTGGACGAGAAGGCACTCATCGACGCGGGCGTGCCCCCGGAGAAGATGGGCTCCTTCACCATGTATGAGAAGGTTGGCTGCCGCGAGTGCAACGATCGTGGCTACCGCGGCCGTGTGGCCGTGTACGAGGTCATGCCCTTCTGGGACGGCCTCAAGGAGCTGGTCATCAACGGCGCCTCCACCAACGAGCTGAAGCAGGAGGCCATCCGCCTGGGCATGAGCTCTCTGCGCATGTCCGCCCTGGCGAAGATGATGGACGGCGTCACCACGCTCGACGAGGTGGTCTCCAACACCGCTCCTGACCGCTTCTAGCCGCCGCTCTCTCCACCCATCTCCACCCACTCCACACCCCACAGCATCTGAGGGATTCCTTCCGTGGCAAACCTGCACCAGCTTCTCAAGGCGATGGTCGAGAAGGGCGCTTCCGACCTCCACATCACCACTGGCTCACCGCCCCAGCTCCGGGTGGACGGCGAGCTGGTGCCGCTGAAGACGGCGCCCCTCACGCCGGTGGAGACCAAGCAGCTCTGCTACTCGATCCTCACGGATGCCCAGAAGCACAAGTTCGAGGAGGACAACGAGCTGGATCTGTCCTTCGGCGTGAAGGGCCTGTCGCGCTTCCGCGCCAACGTCTACATGCAGCGCGGCGCGGTGGCCGGTGCCTTCCGGACCATTCCGTTCAAGATCCTCACCTTCGCGGAGCTGGGCCTGCCGCCCATCGTGGCGGAGCTGGTGAAGCGCCCCCGCGGCCTCATCCTCGTCACCGGCCCCACGGGCTCCGGCAAGTCCACGACGCTGGCGTCCATGATCGACAAGATCAACAGCGAGCGTCATGAGCACATCATGACGATCGAGGATCCGATCGAGTACCTGCACCCGCACAAGAACTGCCTCGTCAACCAGCGCGAGGTGGGCGCGGACACGCGCAACTTCAAGACGGCGCTCAAGTACATCCTCCGCCAGGACCCGGACATCGTGCTGGTGGGCGAGCTGCGAGACCTGGAGACGATCGAGGCGGCGCTCACCATCGCCGAGACGGGCCACACCTGCTACGCCACGCTGCACACCAACAGCGCGGTGCAGACGATCAACCGCGTGCTGGACGTGTTCCCGCCGTACCAGCAGCCGCAGGTGCGCGCTCAGCTGTCCTTCGTGCTCGAGGGCGTGATGAGCCAGTCCCTGGTGGCCAAGGCGGGCGGCCCGGGCCGCGTGCTGGCGCTGGAGGTCATGATCCCCACGCCCGCAATCCGCAACCTCATCCGTGAGGACAAGGTCCACCAGGTCTACTCCTCCATGCAGGTGGGCCAGGCGAAGTACGGCATGCAGACGTTCAACCAGGCCCTGGCGGCGCTCCTGGCGCGGCGCCTCATCAGCCAGGAGGAGGCCTTCGGCCGCTCGAGCGATCCCGAGGAGCTGCGCAACATCCTGTCGGGCAGCATGCCGGGCATGCAGCAGGGGCGGCCAGGCGGCGGAGCCCCTGGCCGTTAGTTATGGGTTTTAGAGACGAGCGGTAGACTGGCAGTTCCCGCGGAGGTCCAGAGTCATGGCGGCACCAGCACTTCAGAAGACATCGTCGGCGAAGAAGACCACCCAGTGGCTCTGGGAGGCCAAGTCCAAGGGCGGGGAGGTCAAGAAGGGCGAGATGGAGGCCTTTGACGCCGAGGCCGTCAACGCGCGCCTCAAGTCCCTGGGGCTCAACCCCGTCAAGGTCAAGAAGAAGCCGTACGAGATCAACCTCCCCGCGTTCGGCGGCGGAGTGACAGGTAAGGACATCCTTATCTTCACCCGTCAGTTCGCGACGATGATCGACGCCGGCCTCCCGCTGGTGCAGTGCCTCGACATCCTCGGCAGCCAGATGGACAACCCCATCTTCCGCAAGGTGCTCTTCCAGATCAAAGCCAAGGTCGAGCAGGGCTCCACCTTCGCGGACGCGCTCAAGGAGCACCCCAAGGTCTTCGACGAGCTCTTCGTGCAGCTGTGCGCCGCGGGCGAGGTGGGCGGTATCCTCGACACCATCCTCAACCGTCTGGCGGCCTACCGCGAGAAGGCGGAGAAGCTCAAGCGCAAGGTCAAGGGCGCGATGATCTATCCCGCCATCGTCCTCGTCGTGGCCATCGGCGTGACGGCGCTGCTGCTGCTCAAGGTGACGCCCGTGTTCGCGAAGATGTTCGGGGACTTCGGCTCGGCGCTGCCAGGGCCCACCCAGTTCGTGGTGGATCTGTCCGAGTGGCTGCAGAACTGGATCCTGCACCTGCTGGCCAGCATCGCCGCCTTCTTCTTCACCATCGTCACCATCTACCGGAACCCCAAGGGGCGAAAGGTGATGGACAAGATCATGCTGAAGGCGCCGCTCTTCGGGCCCGTGCTCCGCAAGGTGGCGGTGGCGCGCTTCACCCGCACGCTGGGAACGATGATCTCCTCGGGTGTGCCCATCCTGGACGCGCTGGACGTGACGGCGAAGACGGCCGGTAATCGCACCGTGGAAGAGGCCATCTACTACGTCCGCGGCAAGATCGCGGAGGGCAAGAACATCGCCGGCCCGCTGAGTGACACCAACGTGTTCCCGTCCATGGTGGTGCAGATGATCGGCGTGGGTGAGGCCACGGGCGCCATGGACGCGATGCTCAACAAGATCGCCGACTTCTATGATGACGAGGTGGACACGGCTGTTGCCGGCCTCACGGCCATGATCGAGCCGATCATGATGGTGTTCCTCGGCGGCGTGGTCGGTGGCTTCCTCATCGCGATGTACTTGCCCATCTTCTCCATCGCCGGTGCCATCAAGTAGATCTCCGGTGCTCGCTCCTCTGCCGGGCGAGCCCGAGCTGCGGGTCCGGTTGACGTGGCTGTCCGTCTTCCGGACCATCGCCACCAGCCTGCTGCTGGCCGTCTTCGCGCTGCGGCTACTCGCGTCTTCACCGACGCGTGAGCTGTCGCCCGAGGACTCGCTGGTCTTCCTGGGCATCGGGCTCGTCTACGTCCTCACGCTGATCTACGGCCTGTGGCTGCGCAAGGGCCGGGTGAGCCGCACCGCCGCCGTGGTGCAGGTGGGGGGAGACATCCTCATCGCCTCGGGCCTGGTGTCCGTGACGGGTGGGGCGGACTCTCCCGTCTCCTTCACGTACTCGCTGGCGGTCATCGCGGCGTCCATCCTCCTGTCCCAGAGGGGGGCCTTCGTGACAGCCGCGGCGTGCTCCGGGGCCTACGGCGCCATCGTGGCCCAGCACCTGCTGAAGCTGGGGGCCCAGGCACCCGCGGCGATGGGGGTGCGCATCGGCTTCACCTTCGCCACCAACGTCCTGGCGTATTTCCTCATCGCCGCGCTGGCGGGCTACCTCAGCCGGCAGCTCTTGGCGGCCGGTGGGCGGCTCTCGGCCAGCCAGGCGGATCTGCAGCGGCTGGCCACGCTCCACGAGCAGATCCTCGACAGCACCCCCTCCGGGCTCCTCACGTGCGAGGAGGATGGGCGCATCACCTTCATCAACCGCGCGGCCCTGAGCATCCTCGGCCTGGAGGGCTCCGCCGCGCGGGCCCGGCGGGTGCAGGAGCTGCTGCCCGGGCTGCCGGAGATGGAGCGGGTGCCTCGCTCCGAGCTCAAGGTGGACACCCCTCGGGGGCCTCGCATCCTGGGCCTCACGCTCGCGCCGCTGGAGGGTACAGGCCGCGCCGCGCGCCTCATCGTCTTCCAGGATCTGACGGCGCTGCGGCGCGCCGAGGACGAGCTGCGGCAGGCGGACAGGCTCGCGGCGCTGGGGACCATGGCGGCGCAGCTGGCGCACGAGATCCGCAACCCGCTGGCGGCCATGCGGGGCTCGGCGCAGATGCTCGCCCAGGATGGAGCGGGGGATCCGGGCTCGTCACGGCTGACGGCCATTCTCCTGCGCGAGTCGGATCGGCTCTCCCGGCTGGTGGAGGAGTTCCTGCGCTTCGCTCGCCCGCCCAAGCCAGTGCTCCGGCCCGTGGGGTTGGAGCTGCTGGTGCGGCAGCTGATGGAGATGCTGCAGACGGATCCGCTCAGCCGCGGGGTGGAGCTGGAGCTGGAGCTGCAGCCCGTGGCGGCCATGGTGGATCCGGATCAGGTCCGCCAGGTGCTGCTCAACCTGGTGCGCAATGCCTTCGAGGCGGTAGGGACAGGGGGAAGCGTCCGGGTGACGCTGTCGGGCGAGGGTGGGATGGCGCGGCTGTGTGTGTGGGATTCGGCGGGCTCCATCCCCGAGTCACACCTGGGGCGTATCTTCGAGCCATTCTTCACCACACGAAGTGGCGGGACGGGGCTGGGGCTGGCTACGGCATACTCCATTGTGCGGGCGCACGAGGGTCGGATGCAGGTCACCTCCACGCCCGAGGCGGGGACGGAGTTCGTGGTGGAGCTGCCACTGGCCGCGGAGGAGGTGCAGGGTGCACGTGCTAGTAGTGGATGACGAGCTGTCGATGCGCGAGTACCTCGAGATGCTGTTGGCTCGGGTGGGGTACCGCGTGAGCGTCGCCGGGAACGAGAAGGCCGCCGTCGAGACGCTGGGAGCTGGCGGCGTGGACGTCGTCATCTCCGACATGAAGCTGGGCGGGGGCAGCGGGCTGAACGTGCTGAAGGCCGCGCGTTCGGTGTCTGCGCCGCCCGAGGTCATCCTCATCACCGCCTTTGGCACGCCCGCGGCCGCGGTGGAGGCGATGCGGGCGGGCGCTTACGACTACATCTGCAAGCCCTTCGACAACGAAGAGCTGAAGCTGCTGGTGCAGAAGGCGCTGGAGAAGCGCGGGCTGCGCGAGGAGAACCGGCAGCTGCGCCGCTCGCTGAGCGGCATGCGCGGGCTGTGGGTGGGAGAGAGCCCGGCGATGCAGGAGGTCTGGGGCCTGGTGGAGAAGGTGGCCCCCAGCCGCACCACCGTCCTCATCACCGGTGAGAGCGGCACCGGCAAGGAGCTGGTGGCGCGTGCGCTCCACCTGCGGAGCACGCGTGCGGGCGCGCCCTTCCTCCCCGTCAACTGCGCGGCGCTCAACGAGGGCGTGCTGGAGAGCGAGCTGTTCGGCCATGTGAAGGGGGCCTTCACAGGCGCCCAGGCGGACCGGGCCGGCATCCTCGTCTCGGCGGGGGAGGGCACCGTCTTCCTCGATGAGATTGGCG